>CAIRSA010000202.1 GCA_903881085.1 uncultured Acidobacteriia bacterium | reverse complement strand
GGTGAATTCGCCGAGCGGCAGCCGGTTTGACCCCGCCAAGGACTTGTATCTGAACAATTCCGTATTCCCGGCACAGGTGAATTACCTGTTGGGCAATGAGACGCGTTACAATCCGAAGGCCCGCGGCTTCGGCAACGTGAATGAAAACTTGAGTCTCGCAAAGTCGTTCCGGCTGACCGAGCGCTTCCGCATCGACTTCCGCGCCGAAGCGTTCAATTTGTTCAACCGCGCGGTGTTTAGCAATCCGAACACCAACCTCGACGGCAACTCGTTCGGCCGTGTTACCGGCCAGGCGAATGCAGCGCGGCAGATGCAAGGGGCGTTGAAGCTCTACTGGTAGTTTGACGGGCAGAGAGCGGACTCAATACACCCAAGTCCGCTCCCCTGTTCCGCCACCAAATGTTTGAGAGACACAGCGGAGGGACCGCACTGTCACACAAAACCGCAATAAACCTAAATCCGGCTGTTGGCCGCGCAACTTTAGCGCAAGCTGCTAATCTGTGTTGAGTTCCAGCGATATCGACGCTCACCCGATGGTGAATGTTGGCGGACGGGCCAGTCGGGCTTAAGCCCTCCGCAGGCTGAATGACTGCCCCACCTCGGGCACTCATCAACTGCCGGTTAATAGGATAAATGGTAACCGAACTATTTGCTGCTGCCGATACCGGCACTATTCAGCGTGCTGAAAATGATCGCTGCCGGATCGAATGAGCTGTTCGTGCCAGTGCTGCTGGGCTGGAAACTGGCAAACAATTGGCTCAGCGATTGGCTGGAACTGCTTTGCGGCGCGGCGGGCTTCGTCCCATCATTGTCCCCGTCGGAATCGGCCGGCTTGCTTACAGCCGCGTGAGCACGATGGTGATGGCCGCGATGGCCGCCGCTGACTGCTTGCGCAATGTCTCCAAAATTCGGAAGTTGCCCGCTCTTTGAAGCATCGCTGATATTCGACGCGATTGTATTAAGCTGCGTGGCTGCTGCGGTGTTACCGTTGGCCTGCGCGGTCTGGGCCGCAGACTGCAGGTTCGCTGCGATCTGCGCTGTCACCTGCTGATACTTCGCCGGATCGGATTTTTGCAGATCCTGCAATTTAGTGACGATTTGGGCGAACGGGGAGAGATGTCCGCTATCGGTTTTTTGCGTGGAGGAGGTGGATTTGGTAGAGAGCAGGCCGCTGAGCGGGTCGCCAATTCCCTGCTTCTGGATGGCGCTGCTGAAGGCGGTCTGGAGGTAGTTGCTCGATATACTGCTGATAGCACTCATGCCTAACCTATCGGCAATTTTGACTCCAGTATTTACAACTTCTATGTACTTGAAAGCAAATAAACTGTTCCATCAAAAGGGTGTCAGAAACGTGCCAGCGCGTCGAGAACTTGTCACTGCAGCTGAGCCGTCAGCACTCGCTCGATGCCCGACAAATCGCGCAATAACCGAACGTTCTGCCACTGCGGACCAAGCATTGCCCGCACCGCAGGCGCGGATTGATGGCCCAGTTCGAGCACCAGATGACCACCCGTGACAAGCAATTCAGCGGCGGACTCTGCAATGCGCACGTAGGCTTCATTGCCGGATTCTCCAGAGAATATAGCCACATGCGGCTCCCAATCGCGAACCTCGCGCTGCATGCCCGGCGCGTCCGAAGTCGGAATGTACGGCGGATTGGAAACGATCAAATCAAAGGAGCGCGGAGCAAAGCACGACCCCAGATCAGCGTTTGCAAACCACACTTTCGCCCCTAGTTCGCGCGCATTCCCCTGCGCCACTTCCAACGCTTTCGTCGAAATGTCCGTCGCCCACACCATGGCCGGGGATTCGCAAGCCATGGTCACGGCAATGGCGCCTGAGCCGCAGCCGATATCCAGCACCCGGGCCGAATGGAACTTGAGCGCCGCTTCGACAACATGTTCGGTCTCTGGACGCGGAATCAGTACATCGGGAGTGACCTGGAACGAACGCCCATAAAACTCCTGCACATGGGTGATGTACTGCGTAGGCTTGCCATTCATCCGTTCATGCAGATAACGGCCAAAGTGAATCCAGGCCAGTTCAGTGAGTTCGACTTCCGGATACGCGTAAAGATAAGATTTTTCGCGCCGCAGCGCGTAGCACAACAGAACCTCGGCGGTCAGCCGAGGAGCGTCAACGCCCGCTTCCTCAAGAAGCTTTGCGCCCTGTGCCAGCGCCGTTTTGAGAGTCATCTTTATCCTGCTCGCGCATCATTTGGGCTTGGTAGAAGGAAGTCAGGCTATCGATGATCTGCTCAATGCGGCCTTCCATCACCTGATCCAGCTGATGCAGAGTGAGTCCGATGCGGTGATCGGTCAGGCGGTTCTGCGGGAAGTTGTAGGTGCGGATCTTTTCACTGCGGTCGCCCGAGCCGACCTGGCTCTTGCGCTCAGCGGAAAGCAGCGCCTGCTGCTTCTCCAGTTCCATCTCATAAAGACGCGAACGCAAGACGCGCATTCCCTTCGCCTTGTTCTTGATCTGCGATTTTTCGTCCTGGCAGGAAACCACCAGGCCGGTCGGAATGTGCGTTAAACGAACTGCCGAATAGGTCGTATTGACACTCTGACCGCCGGGGCCGGAGGAGCAGAACGTATCGATACGGATGTCCTTTTCGTTGATCTGCACTTCCACTTCGTCGGCTTCGGGCAGCACGGCAACGGTAATCGCCGAAGTGTGGACGCGGCCCTGCTGTTCGGTGGCCGGAACGCGCTGCACGCGATGCACACCGCTTTCGTACTTCAAGCGGCTGTATACCTTATCGCCGCTAATCAGCGCCAGCACTTCCTTAAGTCCGCCCACGCCCGATTCCGAACTGGACGTGATTTCCACCCGCCACTTGTTGGTTTCGGCGTAGCGCAAATACATGCGGAACACTTCGGCCGCAAACAGCGTGGCTTCGTCTCCGCCGGTGCCGGCGCGGATTTCCAGCACAATGTCTTTTTCGTCGTTCGGATCTTTGGGCAGCAGCAGGATCTTCAGGTCGTTTTCGAGCCTGGCCAGTTCCGGCTCCAACCGCGTCACTTCCTCGATGGCCATTTCGCGCAAGTCCGGGTCAGTTTCCTGCAGCATCGAACGCGCTTCGGTCAGGTTCTTGTTGACGTCTTTCCAGTCGCGGTACTTCACCACCATGTCTTCGATGGCGCTGCGGGCCTTCGTCACCTTGCGGTACGAATCGTTGTCGTTGATGACGGCGGGGTCAGCCATCTGACGCGTCAGATCTTCAAATCGCGCGTCCATTTGATCGAGTTTTGGGGCGTATTGCATTGTTCAGGCGGTTATCTATTTAGGGCGGGCGAATTAAGCAATGATGAGTTCGCCGCCCTGATTCTTTTCGAGCTCCATCGCGCCATTCAGGGCGACGATAGCGATTTCAGTCTGGTCGTTGGCGGGCGGTTGGGTCGTGATGCGTTGCAGCCACAGACCCGGCGCAGTGAGCGCCGCCATCAGGCCGCCGCCGTTGCGCGAGGCATAGCGGATCAGTTCGAAGCTCAGGCCGGCAATGACCGGAATCAGCACGATGCGCGAAGCCATCTTCATGGCAAACGACTGGAACGGCAGGAACATGTAGATGATCATCGACAGCACCATCACCACCAGCAGAAAACTGGTGCCGCAGCGCGGGTGAAACGTGACGAACTTCTGCGCATTTTCGACGTTGACTGGCTTGCCCGATTCAAAATTGAAAACCACTTTGTGTTCAGCGCCGTGGTATTCAAAAATGCGGTGGATGTCTTTGTAACGCGACAGGCCGTACAAAAATACGAGGAAGATGGTGATGCGGATCAGGCCGTCGATCAGGCCGTTGAGGAACTGTCCCTGGACCGATGGGTAGGCTTTCGCCAGTTGCGTGGTAATCCACAGCGGAACCAGCTTATAAAGGAACACGAAGAACAGGAAACTGAAGACCATATTGGCGGTCATGATCCAGGCTGGAATCTCTTTCGATTCCTTGCCCGCTTCCTCTTCGGACATCGCTGCATTGGCGGAAAACTTCAGCGCCTTCACGCCGAGGTGCATGGCCTGGCCCAACGAACCCATGCCGCGGAAAATGGGCAGCTTGAAGATCGGGTACTTCTCACTCATGCGGTGCAGCGGGGCTTCTTCGGTGATAATTTCACCGTTGGGTTTGCGGACGGCGACGCAATAGCTGTGCGGAGCACGCATCATCACGCCTTCCATGACGGCCTGCCCACCGACGAGGGTCTCCTCGCCGCTTTCAAGTATCGGCAGCATTTGCGTGTGAACGGCCAGACGAACAATGTTTTTCAATAACAAGACAGTACGGCTCCCTTATCCATTATATCTCTATCGCGAACCAACAACTTCTCCCTCATTGGATGTCAGAGGCACCCAAACGATGCAACCGCCAATTTTGCTTATACTGGAAAGATCAGCTTCAGAATCTTCAGCCGTCAGGCAATTTAAGGAGTTCCAACCGATGAAAGTATTCCTCGGCATGTTCCTAGTTGCTCTGCTCTCCGTTGCGCAGACCTCTACAACCCAGATATCCGGTGTCGTCCGGGACACCTCCGGCGCCGTCGTTCCAGCGGCCGCCGTCACCCTTACCAACGAGGCTACCGGCGTGGTCCTCAAACAGAATACGACGGATGCGGGAGTCTATGCGTTTCCCGCCATTCCCGCCGGCAGCTATTCCGTCAAGGCAGAGGGCACTGGTTTTAAAGCAGCCCTCCGCGCCAACAATATTGCACAGGTGAACACACCCCTGGCCATCGATATCGTGCTCCAAGTTGGAGCAGCTACCGAAACCGTGGAGGTCTCCGCCTCCGCCGAAACTCTCCAGACCTCCTCCGCCACCATCGGCAACGTGGTGGAACAGAAGGCCATCGTCACCCTGCCGCTGAACGGCCGCAATCCGCTTAACCTGCTGATGTATGAGCCCGGCGTAGTGCAGCGCTCCGGCAGCACCGTAAACGTCAACGGGGCTCGCGGCGCCGCCGTCAACGTGACGATCGATGGCATCGAAGCTAACGAATCCACCAACCCCAGTCCCACCAACAATATCTTCCGCCTTAATCCTGACAACGTGCAGGAG
Source organism: uncultured Acidobacteriia bacterium (assembly GCA_903881085.1). Classification (GTDB taxonomy): domain Bacteria; phylum Acidobacteriota; class Terriglobia; order Bryobacterales; family Bryobacteraceae; genus CAIRSA01. Next base: position 21,560 of record CAIRSA010000202.1, on the reverse strand, counting down.
TTCAAGGTCACCACATCCAACCCCTCGCCCGAAGAGGGCCGCAACTCCGGCGCAAATGTCTCCATCGCCACGCGTTCCGGCACCAACCAGATCCACGGCTCCCTGTTCGAATTCTTCCGCAACACCAAGCTGAACGCGCAGGAATTCTACGCCAATGCCGCCGGCAATCAGAAGCCGATTATTCAGCTCAATCAATACGGCTTTGAAGTGGGCGGGCCAATCCGGAAGAACAAGACCTTCTTCTTCGCAAGCTGGCAAGGCCAGCAGGTGAACTTCGCCGACCCGGTGGACAAGGTCTACGGTTCAGCGGTCAACCTGTATACTCCAGGTGCGCTCTCAGGCAATTACCGCTACTTCGTGTCCGACCCCAGGAATCCGCTGGTCATCGGCGGCCAGAAGATTACCCAGAACAGCCAGTTGCTGGTGGATCCGCGCACCGGCCAATACGTCGCAGGGGTGCATAATTGCGCCGCCGCCAGCGACACCAACTGCGTGGCCACTTACAATATTTTCGCCAACGATCCATCGAAGACCGGCCTCGATTCCGCAGTGAAGAGTGTGCTGGGCGGCTACCCCGCGCCCAATAGCTTCAGCGGCGGCGACGGCCTGAACCTGGGCACGTATCAATGGAACACGCCTGTGAAAATCCGCGGACCGCAGTATCTAATCCGCGTCGATCACACCATCAACTCGAAGCACAACGTATTCTTCCGCTACCTTGGCGCGGAGCAGGACAGCCTCAATGGCGACCCCGCCAACAGCCGTCCAGTCGTCATCCCCGGCTATCCCCCGCGCGGAGAAGTTTTCCGCCCCGCCGCCAATGCCGCCCTCGGCTTCCGCAGCGTGATCACACCGCGCCTGGTCAACGAATTCACAGTGGGATTTTCGCGCTGGCAGTTCCTGTTTACGCAGGGCGAAGCGAATCCGCTCTTCCCCAACACGCCGCGCTTCACCTTCAACAACTCCACGGTTGACTACACTTCAAACCCGCGTACCTATCGTGCCGTCAACACGCCACAGTTTGTAGAGAACATCAACTACATCATGGGCAACCACGTGTTCCGGTTCGGTGGCAACATCCGATCCTATCAACACAACGATCAGCGCGGCGACGTGGGCGGCACCAGCCTCACGCCTGCCATTTCGCTCTCGCGTTCAACACGCCCGCCGGCCGGCTTCACGCTGCCCAGCGTAGCCACCGCCACCGCCGCGGGCATCTCCGCAACCGATCTTACCCGGCTCCAGGGCACAATCAACGATCTGCTCGGCATCCCGGCCGGCCTGACCCAGGTCTTCATGGGTGACCTGAAAAACGACACGTTTCTGCCCTTCCGTTCCGGTTCTGGTGTGACCCTCTGGGCCCAGGGCCAACGTGCGCGCCAGTACGACTTCTTCGCGCAGGATGAATGGAAGGTGCGCCGCGATCTGACCATTAACTACGGCGTGCGTTGGGAGATCAACCCGCCGGTCACCGAAGCAGGCGACCGCGCCTACGTGCCAAACAAAGCGATCGACGGCAGCCAGGGACCGGTAACATTCGTGCACTCCGATGCGTGGTATCAGAATCACAACTGGGGCGCCTTTGCTCCGCGCCTCGGCCTGGCCTGGTCACCGCGCAACTCCACGAAAATGGTGATCCGCGCCGGCTACGGCATGGCATTCGACCCACTCAGCACGTTCGCGGTCACCTCGGTCGCCGCTTCCGTGCCCGGCCAGACTTTGACCTGCAATTCGTCGTTCAGCGGCACCAACGGCGCTCTGGTCACCACTCCCGGCTGCCAGGCAGTGAAAGACGTCCGGATCGGCGCAGGCTTCCAGAACGAAATGACGCCGCCTTCGGTGAAGCCCTCTACCTTCCTGACGCCGCCCGCTCAGATTCTGACCAATGCGCCTAACGTGCGCGTTTTCGATCCGAATCTGAAGCTGCCCACCGTACACATGTGGAACCTGACCTTGCAGCGAGAGCTGCCTGGTGGGTATGTCGTGTCGCTCGCTTACGTCGGCCGCCGGGGAACCCGGTTGTGGCGTGCGTGGGACGCCAACCAGATCGACGCCAAGCCCATTTTACCGTCGTTCCTGGCCATGCAGAAGAACTTCGCATTACCGGGTGGCTGCCGTCCTGATGGCACCTTGCCAAGCGGTTCGCCATGCCCTGGAGCAGCCGTCGTGCCGCTGCTGCAGCAGGGTATTGTCAACTCCACGTTCTTGAATTCGGCGACCACTACCACCGATCTTCAACAGAACGCCGCCGGTAACTTCGCCGGCCGCACTGAGCAAACCACGCTCGGCGCGAAGATCCGCCCGAATCAGCAGTTCAATCAGATCATGGTGATCGACAACGGAGGCGATTCCAACTATCACGCCGCGCAGATGACCTTCCGCAAACGCTTCGACAAAGCCGGAGTGCTACTGAACGGCTCCTACACGCTCAGCAAATCAATCGATAATCTGTCGATCGATCCTGTCGGCTCCACCGTCGGAGGCGGCCTCACTACCACCAACGCCCGCACACCGGTCGATGGGCGCAACTACCAGAACGAACGCGCCCGGTCCGACTTTGACCAACGCCATGTCTTCAACATGACTGGCATCTACGAACTGCCCGTTGGCCGCGGCAAGAAACTGCTTGGCAGCGCCAATCCGCTGGTCAACGCCATGGTCGGCGGCTGGGGGATGAACGGCATCTACACTTATCAATCGGGCGAACCGTTTTCGGTGCGTTCCGGCGTGCTGACATCCAACTTCAGCTCGCAGTCGCGTGCGGCGCTGAAGCAAGGCGCCTCGGTACCGGCTTCCTTCCTGCAGGATAAGGCCGGCGTTTCCGGACCGGTGTTCTTCCAGAACGCCGACGCATTCACGTTCCCCAATCCTGGCGACGTCGGCCTCGGCCGCAACATCTTCCAGGGTCCCAGCTATTGGAATCTGGACGTGGCCATCACCAAGAGCTTCCAGATGGGCGAGCGCATCAAGATGCTGTTCCGCACGGAGTTGTTCAACGCGCTGAACCATCCGAACTTCCGCAACCCGCGCGATGCCTCGGTCGGCAGCCCGGCGATTACCTCCGGCGTGTTCGGCCAAGCCTGCTGCGTTACACTGTCGACGGCCAGTTCGGCCACGACAAATCAGAACGGCGAAAGCTGGCGTGTCATCCAGTTTGCGTTGAAGATGACGTTCTAACTAATCAATAGGGAGGGGCAGGTGGTCCGCCTGCCCTTGTCTCCTCGACGCCAAACAGCTCTTTCCACATGTCGTCGTGCTCTTCCCACGAAGCCCGCACCAACCCCGTAATCTGCAGATCGGCCACGCGCAAAGTCCCATGCCCGTAAAGGCAGATATACTCCGTGCGCGGCGGCCCCAGCAACACATTGGTCCAAGAGCCCATCGTCACAGGCATGCGCAAACGCCGCAGGCAAGTCCGGCAACGGTAACGCTGATCCCAGACAATTAAATAGAGTGCGCCGCAAAAAAGCAGGAAAAACAGCAGAATCACCATCGTCCACGTCAGATCCTGGCCCAACCGCGCAGGCTGCCGGTGATTGAACGTCTCAGGCGCCGGAAGCCAACTCACCATCCCCACCCACAGGCTGGTGAACACCCCCACCGCTACCACGAGTTTCGCCAGAAGATAGCCCCAGTACTTCATAAAAGCTTAGACTCCGGAACTTCGACATTTGTTGCCGCCAATCCGGCGCGGCAATCACACTATCTATCGAGCATTCCGTGCCCCAGCTTTATAGATGCGCCAACATCATTCATGCGCGACACGATCCCCCCCGAAATGGCCGGCACAGCTTCATTTGCCGCAATGTGGCCCTCGACTACTCATATCGTCAAGACCGGAAGATCTTGCAATTCGTAATCGCGGCGCGCGACAAAGGACAAAGCCTCAATGCACGCCCTTGGCGTTCAAATGCGGCCCATATTGCTTGTCACTCCCCTGGATGTGGGTCACAAGCCAGTTCTTCAGAAAGTTCATCACCTCCAAGGACAGCATGCTTCCCGGCCCTGCCTTATACTTCTGCTGCACCTCGACCACCTGCCTGGTCAAGTCGTCGTGCTCTTTCTTGTGCGCTACCGCCGCCGCGTATCCGGTCCGCGCAAACACCTGCTCCTCGCGCCGGAAATGAACCTGGGTGTATTCGATCAGCTTGTCCAGGATCCGTCCCAGCGCTTCCTTACCCTGGCCGGCCTTGATCCCGTCATACAGCTCATTCACCATGGCAACCAGCTTCTTGTGGTCATCGTCAAACACCGCGACGCCCACGCTCATTTTCTCGGTCCACGTCATCAGAGACATGATTTGCTCTCCTTAAAATTAATTTGTAGTTGGCGCGGATCCGGCCGCATGCGCCCTACCCGCAACCTCTTCCAGCGTTGCGCCAAGGGCCTCCACGCTTTCTGCCGCTTCCCTGGCAAAACCGTCTATTGTTTCCAGCGACTGACTCTGCTCCTGGATCGCCGCCGCTACCTCTTGCACCAGAGTCCGCACCTCAGCAGAGCTCGCCATCACCACAGCCGCCGATTCCGCAACCCGGTCCCGAATCTTCGCGATGCCTGTCAGTTGCTCAGTAATCTCATCGGTAGCCTCAGCCGTACGTTGCGCCAATATTTTCACTTCGGCCGCGACAACGGCGAAACCGCATCCGGCATCACCTGCACGGGCGGCTTCGATCGCCGCGTTCAAAGCCAACAAATTCGTAGTTCGTGCAATGGTGAAGATCAAAGCGGCTGTGGTTTGAATCTGGTCGACCGCTCTGCCCAGCAGGTCCACGGTAGCCGAGCTATGGGTCGATTCTTCCGTAGTCCGGGTCACGCAAACCTGCGATGCAGCCAACCGGCCAGAGATGTCATTCATGCGTGACACCATCTCACCCATCATCCCGGAGACCATCTTCACGTTCAACGCCACCATGGACGCAGTTGCTGCGGCAGCCTCCGAAGCCTGTTCAATTTCAACGGCCTCCAGCCAGACCGGCTCCTTGGGAGCTACTGGCTCCGCGCGGGTTGAACGCCCCAATAGCCGTTCCCAGGTTTGCCGCAAAGTGGCCATTGATTGTTCATATCGTCGCGACAACCCAATCTGTTAATCTGGAATCGAGTTGCGCGGAATTGGCGGAAGGACGCCGCCTATCGTAAACACAACGCTAACTTTGTGTTAAGAATGGTAAGCTTCCCCTGAAGCTGAAACTATTTACCCATATCACCCCGTCTCCCCCTATGACTGCACAAATGCAGCCATGGAGGAAGACATGAAAAACCTGGCGATACTGCCCGCATGCCTCGACCGCATCCTCGACATCGTCGCGCCTGGCGCGATCAGCTCCGGAAGCTTATCCCTCCAAATCGCCCTCGCCGCCTTGCTCATGCTTTCCACCGAACTGTGGCGATTATCGGGGCGGCTGCAATAGCTGTCCTGTTACTGTCACATAGCTGGTGGCGGGCAGCAACACCTGCGCCTTGCCACCGCTAACCGTTACGCGCTCCAGTTCCTGCATTCCGCGCTCCGCATTCGTAACCCACACCCGCAGGTCATTCACCCCGGCGGGAAAGCCCGTCATGGTGGCAATCCGCTCCGTCCCATTGTTCACCACGTGCACGGTATAGATGCCTTTGGCGATATCGCCAAAGGCCGCGCAGGTGAGGTTGGGCTGCTTGTCGCAGGCTACCGGCAGCCAGAAGGAGCGCGGCGGCGTTGAAGCGAGCTGCTTCAGATTCCAGAAGCGGCGGGTGGGCCGCAAGGGTCCGTTGTCATTGAAAATGCCGCCTCCGGTGAGCACGGAATAATCCGCAGTCAACTGCCATTGCAGGATTGACTTCGGCTGCGCAACGGCAAGAATGCGCAAATAGAGATTGATCTCATACAGCGCGAACGACTGCTCCTGAAAGATTTGCGGATAGCGGTGGGCGGCCGCGTCGGTGCTACCCTCGGCCACGATGAGCGGCACGTTCAACTCGCGCGCCGCATCACGCCACTGGGCGAGGATCTCATCCGTGCAGCCGCGCCAGGAATGGAAGTCCACCGCGCCAATGAACTTCAATGCTTCGGGATCATGCATGGCTGGCTTGATGAATTCAACCGGATATGCATCAGAAGTATCGCCCAGCGCCAGTTTCGTGGCCAGCCCTTTCACCGCGAACCACGCCCCAAACACCTTGATCATCTCTGCATGTTCACGCGGAGTCTGCCGCACATCGATGCCGATATCCGATTCATTAAAACTGAACATCACGGCTTCCACGCCGTATCGCTCTTTCAAAAACAACAAGTAATCCGTAATCGAATTCTTGATCCGCGCCATCTTCTCCGGATTGAGAGGCCTGCCGCGAGGTGCGCCTCTCTGTTGCTGGGGATCCTCAGCCCCCAACACTGCCCAGGCCGGCGGGTGCCACGCGCTAACCATCACCGGCATGCCTTTGCGTGCCAACCGCTGCGCCATCACCATCGACTGCTCCACCTTTGCGTTCAATTTGCCAGTCCGCGCCGAGGCCAGCGGATCAGTGGCTTCATCGGCATGCCACAGGCTCCAAGGCATCTCCACTCGGCCCCAGGCGACTCGCATGTTTTCCAGTGTGTAATCGATCACCTGCGGATCGGTACGGGAATTCTGCAGCCGGAAGTTTCCACCCAGGCCGTCGAACATCTGACCGGGCCGGGAGGGGTCGAGCACAATTTCGACCGGCCGCTTGTCGAGCGGGGCGGTGACTTTAAAGGCGAAGCTGCGCTGGGCGGTCTGGCCCACTGTTGTTTTGCCATCGATCACTTGAATCAGAACCTGCAGGTTGTAGTTGCCTTTGCGGCGGTCGTCGCGCACGAGCACCAACGCCGGGGCATCGAACATGACATCGACAGTGCGGTCCCGTGCGGTAAAACGCGCGCCTTTGGCGGTGGCGCGTACGTATTCGTTTTGTTCCGCAGCCCCTGGTGCAAGCAGGGTCTTCGAAGGCTGTGGCGGGTCAGCGGCTATCAATTCGACGGAGCCTGAAGAGAAGACGGATGCCGGCAGCTCGATGGCAAGAAAAGCCCCGCCGATCTCGGCCGCCTCGGGAGATGTGAATTGCAGATCCAATTTCGCGGTGCCAGGCCCGGTGTCTTCGACGGTTTCCGTGGCCGACATTTTCCAACCGCTGCCCAGGGCATCGCGAAGGTGGCGCGGGGCACGCATCTCCACAGTGACGGTTTCGACCTTGCCACTGCGCTTGTAGGAGTTTTGCTGCCGCTCGCGCCCGGTGCAACTGACGCGAGTGAGCTGCGGCTGAGCCACGCAGATGGAAGTGGCAAGTTCCAACAGGTGGCCGTCAACGCGGAGGCCTGTGAGGTTTCCCCACGCCATGACCTCGGGCTGGGCGGTGGCTGCGGCAGCGGAGAGGATCAACGAAACAAGAGAGCCGATTATCTGCTTCATTACTTTGGATTGTACTACTCGCGGGTAGTGCGCAGGCGATTCTCCCATAACCGCTGGACGACATCCAAGTCTCTTCATCCCAGGTGACATTCTTCATCCGCTGCAGAACAGATTGGCAATCCAATACCAGTCGTCTTGGATTGGCTGCATATGATCGCCCGGCGTATTGTCTGGCGACAATTACTTTTCCGGGTCACGCATCGATAGAATCGAAGTTAATTGGAACAGGGATAGGGCCTCGATTTCGCGCTTGCCCCGGTAAGCGGCCAAACAGCCGCTCCGAACCACGAAGTGTTGGCAGCATTGGTCCGCGGCGATACAAGTCCGCGATCCAGCCACCAACTACTGCCCACGGTTAAGATCACGAGGAGCCAATTCAGCCAGGGGTTTGGGTGGGAGATCAAGGCGCGATTCCGCAAAAGGAACATCCACAGACACATAGTTGCTGCGCCTGTAACCGATGTTCCGATTTTCCGGGCGAAAGCGGCCCGCACCGCGAGCGCGAATGGAAATGCAACCACCAGGTCAATCAGATAGTGTTCGCCGAGTCCGAGGGTCGCAGCCATGGTTAAGGCCAAGAACAACGCAAACACGGCCCGCACCTCGGCTCGCCACGGCCGGGAGTGCCAGAAGAGCAACAGAGCCCAAGCCATGTGCAATGAGGGCATGGCATTGCGAACACCTGATAGCAAGAGCATCGGTGCGACCGATAAGAATTTGATGGAAGGAGGTGAGAAGGGAAACGCTCCCGCAAACGAAACGGTTGGGCCTGCTGCGGGGAACAAATTATAAGCGAGGCTGCCGACGATACCAAAGGCCACAAATTGGGCCAGAATCCCGTCGGCGACCAAACCTTGCTCGAACAAATTGGCGAAGGAGAGGGCAACGGGTAGCAAAATGTACGCAAGAAATGCAGAATTCCTTAGCAATTCGCACTGGGCGAATAGCCTGCCCATCCAGAAACACGGCTCGCCCCCCAGCGTTTCATCGAAGGCATACAGCATCAGGTCCAGGGTTTTGGGATGCAGGGCAACGGTGTATTTCAGCAATGTACCAGCCAGTCCCATATTGACAGGGATGGCGGCAGTGGCGAAAATGGTCCGCATGTTGCCACCTAGAATTGAGGCGCCGAGACAGGCAATGCCCAATGTTGCGCCTCCCATGATAACCGGAGCGCCAACCCAGTAAGCCGCCCCAACTCCAGCAAGCCAAAATAGAGTAGCCAGCAAACTGCTTAGCATAACGATGACAGCCATTGCATAACGGCTGGGTCTGCGGTTAGCGAGATACATCAGGGGAGTGGCAGCCAGCGAAGTGGCTAGTAGGGGCGTGTAATAGATTGTGGTCAGAAAATGTGGGAGGTGACCACTTTCAGCTAATCCCCGGCGCAGGCAAAACGGCAGAGCGGCAATCAAGGCGGCGACCGTAATAAGAATATTGGGAGTTGCTAACAACATGAGCCAATGCCGATGCCGTGCTTTGTTGCGCGCAACGGGGCCTAGTTTCCGAAGGTATGTGAGGACCGGCCAAGGCCCCGCTGAAGGTTGATTTTCCATGCCGCGTTGAATGCACATCCTATGCCAAGTTCGGTGAGCGACTCAAAAGCATGAAACAAAAGGGGTACTCTCTATTCAGCGGCACTAGTACGGGCTAGCGTAGGTATTCCCTTTCGTGAGACTGTTTCGGACTGGGCAGGGATTCCCCAAAACATGTTCTTCGAGCTTGGAGCGGCGGCTGATCGTGTTGACTCGATGAGTTAGCACGAATCGGAACACCCTGCGTGCTAGAGACTGTCTTGATTCGAAACAGGCTCCCCAACCGCCTGGAAAGAGTACACTCTGACTCGGCCGTGTTTATCCGTTCTTTCAATGAGTTGCGGCCGGCATTTGACCAGGCTCCAATAGCCACGCAAGGTGGCTTTCAAGATGCATCCTTCTGAAACATGCCGTCCGTTTCCCTCCAGGAAAAGATGTTCGGCAAGACGATTTCAGACAAAGGAAAGTTTCATGGATCCCAAAACAACCGCGATGATCCTGGTTGGTTACCAGAACGACTATTTCGCCGCAAATGGCATTCTCCGCGGAGTGGTGGAGGAAGCGAACCGGGTGGATCGCACCCTCAGCAACACTATCGAGCTGCTGAAGTGCGCGGCGGAAACGGAGATGGCACTGATTTCCACACCGATCATCCTGACCTCAGATTACCGCGCCATGGCGGAGTCGGAAGGTATCTTAGGCACCATCAAAGAGTCTGGCGCATTTCGTGCAGGTAGCAGCGGCGCCGATACGATTCCGGAACTGCTCGCGTTTGGCGAACGCATCGATTACGTCAACGGGAAGCAGGGCTTCAACGCATTCTCCAACACCGAACTGGACCGCGTTCTGCGCGCAAGAAACATCCATCACCTGCTGCTTGCCGGGATGATCACCTCATTGTGCATTGATTCTACGGGTAGAGCGGCTTACGAACGCGGATATAAAGTCACGATCATCTCTGACTGCGTCTCGGCAAGGACACCAGGCGAACAGGATTTCTACTGCCAGAACATATTCCCGCTGTATTCCGATGTGCTGGACAGCAAACAATTGATCGCCAAACTGGCGCCACCCACGGTCAGCTAGGAAATAAATCCAAGTGACCAACGAAGCAGACCCATCGCTCCTTCGCAACGACATCCACATACAGGCAACCTACCGGTTGACGGAAGCGCTAGTCGCTTCTGAAAAAAAGATGCGCCGGCGAATTGAACTCCTTTCTGAGGTCATTTTCGAAACCGCATCGGATGGCAATTTGTCCTTCTTGAACCAAGCCTGGGCGAACGCGCTTGGATACGATTTGAAGGCCAGCTTGGGTCAGCCGCTGCGGGTGTTCGTTCACGAGGCGGACAGGCAACAACTCGACCTGACGTTGGCCTCCACTACCTCCTATGGAATGGGTGTCCGGCCGCAGTTGCGCTTACTGCGGAACGACGGCGGAATCGTGTGGATGGAGTTGTCTGTCGTGCCCCTCAACGAAGGAGGTGTAGTCGGCACGCTATATGACGTCACGGAACAGAAACGGGCGCAAGCAGAGCTGGCAAAACTATCACTCGTGGCGAGCTTCACTGACAACTTGGTTGTGATTACCGATGGAGTTGGGCGAATCGAATGGGTCAATCAGGCCTTCATTCGTAAGACCGGATACAGCAGTGAAGAAGCGATCGGAATGAAACCAGGATCGTTGCTACAAGGGCCCGAAACGGATCCAACCACAACCGCGATGATTCGAGAGCGTTTAAGCGAGAAACGTTCCTTTCAGTGCGAACTATTAAACTACACCAAATCGGGCGAGAAATACTGGGTCGCAATTCACATTTCACCTATCCAGAACGCTTCCGGCGAAGTAGAGCGGTTTGTCGCGATTCAGACCGACATTACGGAACTTAGGAAAACGCAGCAAGACCTCAAAGCGGCAAAAGAGGCTGCGGAATCGGCCAGTGAAGCGAAAACCCAGTTCCTGGCCACCATCAGCCACGAAATGCGCACGCCGCTCAACGTAATACTTGGCACCGCGGACCTGGCACTCGACAGCGAATCCAAAACTGAGTATCACCATTACCTCAGACGAATTAATGAGAATGCCGAAACGCTGCTCGGCCTGATCTCTGATCTGCTTGACGTTTCCAAGATCGAGGCTGGCCAATTCGAGTGGGAGCGGATTCCGTTCCATCTGCGCTCCAGGCTTCAGCAGGCACTTGCGCCTATTGCCGAGCGCGCTGCGCGAAAAGGGCTGGACTTCCAAATTGTGTTCGACGAAAAGCTGCCGCAAAGGGTCATCGGCGATCCAACACGTTTCAGGCAGATCGTGACGAATCTGGCGGAAAACGCAGTGAAGTTTACAGATCGAGGTTTCATCAGTATTGAGGTGGCCGTGCCCGAAGCGGGGCCCTCCGCAGATGGGATGGGCCTTGGAATTCGCGTGGCCGACAGCGGAGCAGGGATTCCCACGTCCGCGATCCCGTACATTTTTGACAGATTCTTTCAGGGTGACAGTTCAACTACACGCCGCAAAGGTGGCGCCGGGTTGGGACTCAGCATTGTCAAGTCGCTTGTAAACGCTATGGGCGGCAAAGTTGCGGTTGAGAGTATGCCGGGCGAAGGCGCGCAGTTCCAAGTGCTGCTTCCGCTGGAGCCGTTCATTGAAGCGGAGAAACCCGGTGGGCCGAGAGCTGGCGGTCAAGCAATGGGACCCGCAAGATTGTTGCAGAACACCGTCAATTGCATCCTGGTGGTGGAAGACAATGATGATAACTTTGCTATCATCCACCGCCACTTGACCAATAATGGTTACCGCGTGGAGCGTGCCGCGAATGGGAAGCAGGCCGTCGATGCGGTCACCAGCCAACGGTTCGACCTGATCCTCATGGACATAGAGATGCCGGAGATGGACGGACTACAGGCCACCCGGCTTATCCGGGCAGGCGAGTTGACGGGCAGCAGAACCCCAGTTCCCATCCTCGCCGTGACGGCTCATGCCGTCAGAGGATACCGTGAACGCTGCCTGCAGGCAGGATGTACAGGATACCTTACAAAGCCGGTTCGGAAGGAGGCGCTGTTCGATGCCGTAACTTCCGCACTCGCGGAAGCCCAAATGCCCAAGCCGGTGCCGCAGGAGGATCAAGTTCCGATTTACGTGGAGGTGGACCCGGATCTGACTGACCTGGTTCCAGGTTTCCTCGACCACTGCCGCCGGGATGTTGGCAGGATCCTCGATGCCGTCGCCACCGAAAACTGGACACTCGCCGCGAAAATCGGACAGCGTTTGAAAGGCATCGCACCCAGTTATGGTTTTGACGAAATCGGCCGTTTGGGTAAGGAAATTGAAATGGCCTCGAACACTTTGTACGCAAGGGGCATCAAAACAGCAGCCGGCAAACTGGCCGATCACCTCCAGCAGGTTCGGGTGATCGTCTGAGCATATGCGAGACGTAGAGCGCTCCCCCATTTTCTTCGCGCGGCGGCATAGGTATGGGAAGATGAGGATGATCAAATGAATGTTGAACTACCCAGCTTAATTTATGTGGTTGATGATGACGAGCATTTGCGTATGCTGCTATGCCGTTGGCTGGAGCGGGCCGGTTTTGAGGTCTGCCCACTCAATGATGGCGTAGTTTGCCTGGAAGCACTCGAGGAAGAGATTCCCGCGGCCGTCTGCCTTGACCTGAACATGCCGGGCCTGTCGGGACTGGAAACGCTGGAACGCATCCGGGAGCATAATCCCTCACTGCCTATCATCGTGCTCACCGCGGACGCCACGGCTGGCACCGCGGTCGAAGCGATGAAACGCGGCGCTCATGATTACCTGACCAAGCCGCTTGATGAAACCAAACTGCTTACCACGCTCAGAAACGCGGTCGAACATGGGCGGCTCTCACTGCGCGTCGCTCAACTCGAACGCGAAGTTGAGGGACGCGGCTACCCGGGAATTGTTGGTTCTTCCGCGGCAATGAAAGCCGTTTTCCGGCAGATCGACAGGCTTGCGGTCAGCGACGTGAGCGTTCTCATTCACGGCGAAAGCGGCACCGGCAAGGAACTTGTCGCCAAAGCAATTCACCAGTCGAGCGGCCGAAGCAAGAAGGCTTTTGTTGCCGTAAACTCTGCCGCAATTCCTGAGAACCTGCTGGAATCTGAGTTGTTCGGACATGAGAAAGGCTCGTTTACAGGCGCGGTGGGTCGCCGTATCGGACGCTTCGAAGAGGCCGATGGAGGCACCATTTTTCTCGATGAAATTGGCGAACTTTCTCCGAACGTGCAGGCCAAGCTCCTGCGCGTGCTTCAGGAGCGCAACTTCCAGCGCGTTGGCGGTACCTTCCAGGTGAAATCGAATTTTCGCCTCGTAACGGCAACCCACCGCAATCTTGCGGAAGAGGTCAAGGCCGGGCGGTTCCGCGAAGATCTATTCTTCCGTCTTGCCGTTTTCGAGTTGGATTTACCGCCACTGCGTAAACGCACCGGAGACATCCCGCTGCTGGCGGCCTCATTCCTGCGTGAACAGCAGACCACGATGGGAAGCACTGCAAAATCAATTTCCTCTGCTGCTATGCAGGTGTTGTTGCGCCATGAATGGCCAGGCAATATTCGTGAACTCCAAAACGTGATTCAACGGGCTGTGGTGGTGGCGGAAGGGGAAGAGATTCTTCCGCAAGATCTTCCATCGCGTCTGCATGTAGCCGGAGGCGCAACCAATGCCCCCGCGTTCAACGAGCTTGATTCGAGGGATAGTTCCGGGACACTGGAAGATGCATCCAAACGCCTGCTGGTAGCCGCGTTGGTTAAGCACGACGGCAATGCTTCCGCCGTCATGCGTGAGCTCAAAGTTGGAAGGACCCGTTTTTACCGCATGCTACGAAAGTTCGATCTGGAAGGGCGCATTGACGAGATTCGCCAATCCGGAAAGGGTTCCTCAGAATAGGAGAAGGGTAAAGATACGATGTACGGAATGGTCAACAAGGCAATCGAGGAACTGGTTATCTCGGGTTACGGCGAAGATATCTGGGAGCAGATCAAATTAACGGCTGGCGTTGAAGAGGAAGTCTTCGTGAGTACGGAAGGCTACCCTGATGCGATGACCTACGCGCTGGTTGGCGCTGCCAGTGAAGTCCTGAAAATGCCGGCTTCAGACGTATTGGAGTCGTTCGGCAAGCACTGGATTCTCAAAACTGCTCAGAATGGCTATGGCGATATGATGGCCGCAGGCGGCAAGACTTTGCGAGAGTTTCTAGTCAACCTGCCCGACTTTCATTCGCGAGTCAGCATGATACTGCCGCATCTGGCGCCGCCTAAATTCTATATCAGCGACATAGAAGAGAAGAGCGTGCGGATACATTACCAGTCGCATCGTGCCGGGCTGAGCCCATTTGTCGTGGGGTTGATGAAGGGGCTGGGAGAACGATTTTCCACGCCCGTTATAGTTGAACATGCGGCAGACAAAGCTGCCGGGGCGGATCACGATGAGTTTGTCGTCCGCTGGTAGCGAAACTCCTGGTTCTCGAGGACCCGCCAAACTGCATCTGGCGCAGGAGCAGATGGCTTCGCTGTTTCCATTTCACATTGTGTTCGACCGCCAACTGCTGGTGACACAGATTGGCCCATCAATGAGAAAGATTTTTCCGGAAATGCTGCACGGTACTGCGTTCGATTCCCAGTTTGAACTCCAACGCCCACTTATCCAGATTACTTTTGAAAGCATTGCAGCCGCTACAAATTCCCTCTTCCTTCTCTGTACCAAACAGAGGCAGATCCGGTTTCGTGGTCAGATGGTGCGGATGCCGGAAGAGGACCAAATCGCATTTCTATGCTCCCCCTGGCTTCCCGAACAGGGTGAGTTAGGCGCTTCCGGGTTGACCTTCGAGGATTTTCCGTTCCATGGCTCGATGCCGGAGTTTCTACAGGTGGTACAGGCTCAGCGTCTCGGCATGGCTGACCTGCGTAAACTGACAGACAAACTACGCCAGCAGAGGGAGGCGTTGAAGCTATCGAATCAGAGGCTGCTCGATCAGGCCAGTGAGTCGCGCAAGCTGGCATTGATCGCTGCGCGCACGGATAACGGCGTAGTGATCACCGATGCTGGGGGCCTTGTCGAATGGGTTAACGAAGGATTCGTTCGAATCACGGGCTACACTCTGGATGAAATGCGCGGCAAAAAGCCAGGAGACTTGCTGCAAGGACCTGAAACCGACATTGAAACGGTTGCCACGATGGGCGAGCAGTTGCGAAGCGGGGAAGGATTCCAATGTGAAATTATCAACTACCACAAAGATGGAAACAAATATTGGGTAGCGATAGAAGTCCAGCCGATCCGCAACGCGGCGGGCCAGATCACCAACTTCATGGCAATGGAGAGCGATATTACAGCCCGCAAAGAGGAAGCCTTGCGGAAAGATCTCGCCCATGCCGTTTCCACAATTCTGGCGGCCTCGACCGATGCCGATAAGGGCCTTGAGAAGATTCTACAGATCATCATGGAGGACTTCGGCTACCTTTTTGGCGCGGTATGGCGTGTGGATCGGGAAAAGCGGCGGCTGTTGCCCGCAAAAATCCTGGGAGTGTGGCTGCTGAAAGATTCTCACTTTGAGACCGCCACAAGGAATATTTCTTTTACGCGTGGCGAAGGTCTTCCGGGCAGAGTTTGGGAGTCGAACGCACCACATTGCATATCGGATCTTTCTGCCGATCCGGCCTTCCTTCGTGGCGAAGCAGCCAAACTGGACGATCTTCAAAGCGGATTTGCCTTTCCCATCCAAGTGGATGGAGAGCCGTTTGGAGTTATCGAGTTTTACAGCGCACGGATGGAAATGCCGGGAGCGGATTTCCTGCGCACACTGAGCGCGTTAGGAAACCAGATCGGTCAGTTCCTGGAACGAAATGATGCGGAGCGCGAGCGCCGCCGGCTGGTGTCGTTGCTTGGTTCCACCTTTGAATCGACAAAGGAAGGAATCCTCGTCGCTGACCTACAGAGGCGTTTCGTATCATGGAACCAGCGCTTTCTTCAAATTTGGGGGCTCAGCGGAGAGGATGTTTCCGACAGTCATCGAGACGATGTGCTGCGACGGGCGGCTCACATGGTCAGCAATCCTCAGGAGTTTATGCGCCGCGTTAACTGGTGGTACGAACATCCAGAGGAATCGGGCGAGGATCTGATCCATTTCACCAATGGACGTGTCTTCGAACGCGTCACCCAACCCCAACAATCCTCCCGCGGTGTGATCGGCCGGGTCTGGAGCTACCGCGATGTGACCGAGCGCTGGCGCGCGGAAGAGGCGCTCCGCGAAAGCGAAGAGCGTTACCGGGTCATCTCGTCCACTGCGTCTGACGGCATCATGAGCGTTAACAGCATGAATGTCATTCTCTTTGCGAATGAGGCTGCGGAGAGAATGTTCGGATACGAGCACGGAACATTGATTGGATTGAACCTTTCCCAATTGATGGGCGAAGAGTTCAGTGAACTGGATGCACGAGGCTTGATGCGGGTGGTGCGCGGTTCGAGGGTGAGTGCAGGCTCAAAGGCTACGGAAGTAAGAGCCCGCAAGTACAACGGCACGGAGTTCCCGCTTGAAGTTACTTTCGGCAAAGCGCACATTCGCGGAGAGCGTGTCCTCACTGGCGTCATGAGAGACGTTACCGAAAGGCTTGCGGCAGAATCACGCCTGCAGGACGCTCTCGCCACCCTGCGTCTCGCCATCCAGGATGCTGACAACGCAAATCGGGCCAAGAGCGACTTTCTCGCCAGCATCAGTCATGAAATCCGTACACCGCTGAATACGATCGCCGGACTTTCGGATTTGCTTCGAGGCAGCCAGATGACCGAAGACCAGCAGGAAATGGTCAACACAGTCTGGGCCAGTTCTGAACTTTTGCTTCATTTGATCAACGATCTGCTGGACATCTCAAAAATCGAAGCCGGCGAAGTTGACCTGATGCATACCGAGTTCGACATGCTCGCGATCTGCGAACACGCCATCGAGATAGTAAAACCGCGTGCGGTCAGCAAGCGTTTAGCGCTGGCGATGTTAACCAATCCGACGGTTCCAGCGCGACTCTTCGGAGACGCAAACCGCATTCGGCAAATCCTGATCAATCTGCTTGGCAATGGTGTCAAATTCACGCAACACGGTTCGGTGTCGCTGCATATCGATTGGAAAGCTTTATCCCATAGGGTTGCCGAATTAACGATGGAGGTCCGCGACACGGGGATTGGCATCATGCCCGGCGAACAGGATCTGATCTTTGAGAAGTTCTACCGCGTCGACTCAGAGGCAGTGCGCAGAATTGGCGGGACCGGACTTGGCCTCAGCATCTCCAGACGTCTGGCCGAGGCGATGGGAGGTTCCCTGACCGTTTCCAGCGGCATGGATACAGGTTCCTCCTTCTGTTTGAAACTACGGCTTGATTATAGCGGCGAGGCGGCCCCGAAACAGGCAAGCAACGATACCGCCGTCCTGATTGCTTCTGGCGAGCACGCGAATCTCCTGCATGGAGCGTGGCGCTCCATTGGCCTCAAGATCAAGATGTTTGAGTCGCTCAACGCTGCGATCGGATATTTGGATACGGATGGCGAATGCGATTTCGTAATCCTGGACGCTGAATCGGCTGAGAATCCGGTGGAACTCAAGTACCTTATGCGGTTGCTTGCGCTCCGCGGGAAGGTGCGCTGTATCCGCGTTCGTTCCCCACAGGGAGGCTCTTCCAGTGCGTCTCAAGCGAACATGATCGATGTCGACTACCCACTGACCCCGGGCAAATTGCTTCGAGCATTGCAGAACATCCAGCCCCAGGAGGGGGCGATTCCAGACGCCAGGCACACCGGCGATCTGAGCCGTCCGTTGCAGGCGGCAAAGTCCGCGCGCGTTCTGCTGGTGGAAGACAACCCCGAAAGTGCGGCCTATTTTAAGCGCGTTCTAGACAAATCAGGACACGTCACCACCTTCGCCGCAAGCATGGAAGCAGCCGTCGCCTGGGCGCGTCGTGAGTCGTTTCACGTCATCTTCATGGACGTAATGCTGCCCGATGGCAGCGGCTTTGACGCTACCCGAATCATCAGGAAACATGAGCAGACCATCGGGGTCACGGCTGTGCCGATCATTGCGCTGACAGCCCACGCACTGCAGGATTACCGTGTGCAGGCATTCGAAGCCGGCATGGACGATTATCTGACCAAGCCGGTGCGTAAGGAAGCGCTGCTGGCCGCGGTTGCTAAATGGACGAATCGGGCAGTAGGAAGCAATCGCAAAGCCGTCGACTGGCAACCGGTGGTGGACATTGATCCCGATCTGGCGGACCTCATCCCGAACTATCTCTCCAAGGCTGTTGAAAGACTGGATCTGGCTGAATCGTTGATTGGCGCGGGTAAACTGAACGAAGCTCGGAAGATCGGCCATGATCTCAAAGGTTCCGGTAGTGGATACGGATTCACAGAGGTCACCCGGTTGGGGCAGATGCTTGAGGCATCTGCCGCGGATGGAAAAGAAGTTGAAGCCAGGGATGCAATCCGTATGCTGCGGGCTTATCTGAAAGCCGTAGTATGGCAACCTAAGCACTAACCACGGGCGACCCGGTGGAGAGCAGGCTGGCGCGTAGTTTGGCGAGGGCAAAGCGAACGGCTGACTGTTCCGGCTGCGTTGCTGCAAACACAAACACTAAAGCAGCGGCGGCAAACATGTAGATACTGCCGGTGCAAACTAAGGCCGAGGCGGCACGCACCTGATCTCCGGAGCCTGCCCATGTGGCGAACGGGCTGATACAAAGCGCGGCCGCGATATAGGGCAAAAAGCCAGGAAACAAAACCTGCCCCGTGAACTCCGTAAGCCGAATTCCCAATTCACGATGGGCGCGTATCAGGAACCAGGTGGCCGAAACCACGGTTGAGCAGGCTACCGCCACGGCGATTCCAGTCACGTCCCAACGGCCGATGAGCACCCGCGTAGCCGGCACCAGGAGAGCCAGTGCAATTAGATTCGCCACGCTATAGTGGAATTCCATCGCAGGCCGTCCAGAGGCCTTCAGGACCGATGTTCCAGGGCCCGTCATTAAGTGAACCTGCGATGCAACAGCGAACAAGACCATCAGCTCTGTTGCGCCCGCGGGCACTTTTCCCAGCCAGAATTTGAGCGCAGGGAAGGCGGCGAAACACAGGAAGGCGAAAAGAATTCCAGAGACGGTGTTCATGTAGCGGTTCGTGGAAAGATACAGTTCGCGCAATTGGCGGCGGCCCGTTGGGCTCTTATGATCGATCTCCGCGGCCGAAGGCAAGACGGACGAAGCGAACGAACTCGGGATGGAAGTAGCCATGCCCGGAAACCGTTTTGCCAGATCGAGCAATCCGGAAGCTTCCAGCCCCAATAGCGGAGTTGCAATGACACGTTCCACCGAACCAAGAAAAATCGCCACCAGACAGTTCACTTGCACAATGCCGCCAAAGCCTGCCAGCAGCCGCAACGACTCGCGGTCCGGCTTCACAAAGCGGATTCGCAACCAAGGCACGCGATGAGTCGACAGCCACCATTGTGAAATCAAGTCCACGGCGGTACGCGCAAAGAATGCGAGCCCCAGTCCTCGCAATCCGAATCCCGCTCCAACCAGGCCGAAGATCAGTGCCGTTTCAACCACAAAGGAAACGATCCACACTTTCTGAATCAGGGCAATCTCCTGCAATCCTGTCAGCACATCGCGATATACGGAAAAAGCAAGATAGGCGAAGAAGACGCCGGTGATCAGGAATGTCAGGAACCGCGCTTCGGAAGCCATCGCCGCGGGCACCTTCATCCACGCGGCAACCCATGGCCATGCCAGAATCAACATGCCGAAGCCGAACAGGCTCAAGCCAGACATGATCGTCAATCCGGAAGACAGCAGGCGGTTAGCGCGATCGGTCTCGCCTGAAGCCGCGTACTGCGCTACGTACTTTACGTAAGCATTCGAAAACCCGATCGCAGAGACGCCAAAGTATGCAACAAGAATGAAAACGGTGCCATAGAGCCCATAGGCCTCCATGCCGATGCGTGCCAACACAAAGGGCGGAATAAAAAACCGGGTGGCCAGATACAGTACGCGCGCGCCGGCTTCGGCTGATACATTTCGCAGTAGCCTGCTATGCGGCATGAGATTGCTCCTGAAGCAGGCTCTTCGTCCACGCCGCACGCATCCGGAACCACTCTGTTCGTGTATTTTCCAGTGCTCGCGCTCTGGCTGCGAGCGCCGCGCCTGCCAGCAATGTGCGATCACGATGTAAGACCGCGATGCGTTCCGCCAGGCCTTGAATATCATCCATCGGTGTCAGGAAGCCATCCAGTCCGTCATAAACGGTTTCTGCACTGGCGGGAGTGCGAAACGCCACCACTGGAAGCGCTGCTGCAATGGCATCGAAGAAGGCACGCCCGAAATCCGTGCTGCGATGCGGCATCACGAAAAGATCGGCCTGCTGCAGCGCATGGTCGAGTTCCGGTCCTGCGGAAAGCGCACCCGGCATGTTTACCTGTCCGGCGATCCCCAACTGCCCGGCCAACTTCTTCAATTGTTCCGTTTCCGGTCCTTGCCCGTACAGCGTGGTTGTGACCTTCACGCCGCGATCCTTGAGCAGGCCAATCGCGCGAAGCAATAAATCAATGCCCTTTAAGCTCACGTGGCGGCAGGCGCACGCCAGGCGAAGAGGCCGATCCTCTTTCAAAGATTCGATCCGCTGCTGCAACGCATCGGCCGTGATTACATGCTCCAATTCAAACCCCGGCTGCCGGATGGCAACAGACCGGCGTGCGCACAAGCGGTAGCGATCCACCACGGCCGGCGTGTGCAAAAAAGTAAGCGCAGCGGTTGCGGCACTCTTGCGCACGCGTTGATCGATGGCCGCCAGCGTCCGCCGCCTGCGCCATTGTTCCAGGCCCGAGGACGGACGCACCCACTCCCACTCCAGAATATCGGGAAAGTCTTCCGCAACCACAAAGACAGTTGGCTTGCCCATTTTGGCCGCGTAGTCATGAGCATAAGCAAGTCCCAAATAGGGCGGGTAGAAATTCGAAGTGTGCACGAGGTTGGCGTTACGGACTTCCTCGCGCAATACACGCCGAATGGTGGGCCACCGCCAATAGTCGCGTTTGCCGCGCACCTGCGCAAAACCGCGGAACTGAATGCCGGTTGATTCAGGGAGCACACTGGAATTGTGGCCCCAGGTCTTCAGGCTAGCCGAAGAAACTTCTGGCGCCGCAACGCGCAGCGGGCCAACGGACTTCGTTAATCCGATCAGATCGCGAGCCCAAAGCGCATCGACGACGGGCTCTCCTTGTTCATTTCTCGAGAACGGGATATGAGTTACCAGTAAATATGAATTCATTTTGTTTATGCCGCTTCCTTTGCGGAACAGATGTTTGTAAGCTTCGAATAAATGGCCATGCCGTCGGCGATTCGCTTATCCCAGGCATGGTGGGTGAGCACATGCTTACGGCCCTTCATGCCGCGTTTGCGCCACTCTTCCGGATTCTGAATAATATCTAGTATCAGAACAATGTAATTACGGAACATAATGCTTACTCAGTTTGCGGTCCGCCTTTTGACGCGTAAACGTCCACTCGATGCCTCGCTTTGCAGCGTTTCTCTGCTGCTGCCAGGACTGCAGTTCGGCCTGTAACAG
>CAIRSA010000201.1 GCA_903881085.1 uncultured Acidobacteriia bacterium | reverse complement strand
TGAGCGAGTCATTGGGGCATTGCGTTGGAGGGCAATTGGGGTCAGACAGCCCATTTTCGGCATCCACCTTCGCTAAAGCTACGGCGGACAAGAAAACGGCCGAAAAAAGGTGTCAGACCCCAAATGCGACGCGTCGTTCTACTCAATGTAAGCGACATTGGAGTGCCACTCTGCCCCACGCCGGGTGGATAGTGACAGTGGGGATGTAGAAACTCGGTGATTAAGCGGACTTTTTTATCTTTTGGTCGTGACAAGTTGGTCAGTAGGGTATAGAATCCAATTAGACATCGCCATGACTACCAGACGCCAAATCCTCAAGTCGGCTGTTGCACCTATGATTGTGCCCAGCCTCGTACTCGGCCAGCGCGCCGGGGCCGTTGCGCCCAGTGACCGCATCGTCTTCGGCGGCATCGGGATCGGTTCCCGCGGCTCGCACGATCTCAGTAAGCTGCTCAAAATTCCCGCGGCACGCTTCGTCGCCATCTGCGACGTTCGCAATGAACGCCGCGAAACCATCAAGTCAACTGCCGATAAGGAATACGGCAATAGCGACTGCAAGATGTACAGCGACCAGTATGAACTGCTGGCCCGCCAGGACATCGACGCGGTCCTGATCGCCACGGGCGACCGCTGGCACACGCCGCTTTCCATCATCGCCGCGCAACATGGCAAGGACGTCTACTGCGAAAAGCCGTGTTCCATGTCGATCGAAGAAAGCTGGGCGCTGGCCGCCGCGTCGCGCCGCTACAACCGCCTGTACCAGGCCGGTTGCCAGCGCCGCAACGGGGCGAACTTCCAACAATGCAAGGAACTGTTGAAGTCGGGCGCGCTGGGCAAGTTGCAGACGTTGTATGCGAACGTTGGCCCATCGGCCAGTTGGCCTCCGATTCCCAGCCGCGACTGGCTGGAAGCCGAAGAGCTGCCGCCGAAACAGGTGCTCGATTGGGACCGCTGGCTGGGCCCTGCGCCGTGGCGTCCGTATCACTCTTCCTACGTGCGCGGCGGCTGGCGCAACTTCTACGATTTCCATGGCGGCGGCATTCTGGAATGGGGCTCGCACACGGTGGACCTCTGCCAGTGGGCGGCCGATTACGATACCATTCAGCCGGTGGAATACGAACCCGTCGGCACCAATGTTGGCCCGTATCAGGTGAACTGCAAGTATGAGAATGGTGTGCGCCTTGTGATGCGCGACAACGCCTGGGACGGCGCTCTGAAAACCGGCTCGTGCAGCTTCCGCATTGAAGGCGACAAGGGCTGGGTGGAAACCGGCGACGCAACCAAGATTGAATGCTCCGATAACATCAAGCCGTTGATCCGGCCCACCGAGTCGGCCGCGATGGCGCTTGAGAATCACATGAACGAGTTCGTGCGTTGCATCGCCACGCGCAAGCAGCCCGCATCGAACGCAGCCGCGGCCGCCAATTCGCACGTCACCTGTCACGCGGCCTTCATCGCTTATCAGCGCGGCAAGACGCTGACATGGGACGTGGCCAAACGCGAATTCACCAACGACGCAGTCGCCAACAATATGCGGTCGCGCTCCATGCGCGAACCTTGGAGAGCCTAACATGCAACAGACAACATCCCCCGCACCGCAGGCCGCAAAGCCGAAACCCAAGCCGCTGGTGCCGCCCGCGGAGTTCCGGGAAGGCGGCATTGCCACCATGGACGCAGCCGGCCTCAATGGCATTTTGAAGGACCCGGCGGCGAGCGAGTTCCAGAAAGCGAAAGCCTGCCAGCGCGCCGGCGAAGTGGCATCGAAGGACACCGTGCCCGCGCTCGCCGCACTGCTCGATAACGAGCACCTGAGCGTCTACGCGCGTTATGGCCTGGAGCCGATCGCCGACCCCTCGGCCGACGAGGCCCTGCGTGCTGCACTTACGAAGCTGAAGGGCGTGCGCCTGATCGGCGTGATCAATTCGATTGGCAAACGCCGCGATGCGAAGGCGCAGCCCACGCTGGTGAAGATGATGCACGGCTCCGAGGTCGATGTGGCCCGTGCCGCAGCGTCCGCACTCGGCCATATCGGCGCATCGAAAGAGTTGCTGGCCGCGCTGCCTAAAGCCACCGGCTTAATGAAGGTGTCGGTCGCCGACGCCTGCCTGGTCTGCGCCGAACACATGCTGGCTGACGGCAAGCGCAGCGAGGCGCTGGCGCTCTATGCAGCTCTTAGCGGACCCGATGTGCCGAAGGCCGCCCGCCTGGGTGCCATGAATGGCATCATCCGCGAAGAGACATCGCCGACCCGCCCACGCTGAGCGGGCGGCGGCCTGTCCATAGGCGGTACTATAACCGAACTTGCCATGCTGCTGCAGTGTGGCGGCATGCACTCTGGCATGCCGCGCCGAGAGTCGTGCCGAGGTTTGGCTCGCTGTCGACAACAAGGCGTCGAGACGAGTCTACGATCTGATGTCATGCGGGTATTTTCGCTATGCATGGAATTTGGATTGATCCCGGACAACCGCTCCCTCCTAAGGAGCTGAAAATTCAAATGCCCTTATTTTCAGTTCTTTTCGGATTTGCCTTGGCTCCGGCCAAGTGCTGGGCTGAGAGGGTGTGAAAAAATGCGCTCGCAAGCGAGCTGGACCGGCGAATCGCCTGTCCAATATCTAATTTTTCAGACGGCCGCCAGGGAGCGGTTCCTCATCATTTCGAAATTGGCTCAGCTCATTTTCCAGGAGATCAGGAGGGCTGAGTCTCGCCGTGGCCGGCAAGAGTGCCTGCGCTACGTCGATGGCTGCAACGTCATTGCTTTCCGAGGAAGCGCAGGCGGAAGTTCAGGGAGCGGGTTAGTCCGCCATATTCCTTCAAGTAAGTTGGACCGCCGACCACATTGTCGACAATGGTGGGATTTGCGTGGCCAGTAACGTTGTTGTAGCCGGCGCGGGCGGCGAGGCGGTAGCCGCGCAAGGCGAACTGGTGCTCGACGTAGAAGTTGAATTCGAAGAACTGATTGAACCTATGGGCATCGACGGTGCCGACTAACTGGCCGTATTGGTCCTGCACGGAAAATGGGAATCCGCTACGCCAATCCAGCAGATAGGATACTGCCCAATTCTTCCACCAAAGGGGTGTGTAGCCCCAGGTCATGAGGCGGTTGGGGGAGTCCCAGGGAAGGGAGCCGCTGTTGTCTGAGACGGTCAGCGGCTGGTCGATGCTGTGCTCGTAGACGGCATTGGAATGGGCCCGGCTGCGGGTGTAACTGACCATCCATTCGTAGCGGTCCTTGAGTAACTGGCGGAGGGAGAGTTCGGCGGAGTTGTAAGTGTCGTGCCGTTGGTTGACCAGTTGGTAGATGGCGGCTATGGGGACGGGTATCGATACCAGGCCCAGGCCCGCCGGGATTGCTCCGTTTGGCAGTAAGTCGTTCACATAGTTAAAGCCCTGGGTGGAGTTTCTATGGAGTAACTGAAGGCTGGCGCGAATCTGTTTGGGGAGTTGCCGCTGCACGCCCAGGTTCCAGGTGGTTGCGCGGGGATTGCGGACATTCACGCCGGCGGTGTAGATGGACGCGACCGGGCCAGAGGCGGTGCTGCCGTCGGGATTGAAATACGTGGAGGTAGTGTATTGATCCAGGGGCCTGGTGAACAGGCGCAGGTCGGTGGCGTTGTAGATGGAGGCGACTCCGCCGGAGATTCGCGTGCTCTCCCAACGCGGAGGCGACCAGGCGAAACCGAGGCGCGGAGAGGGGTTCCAGCGGCCTAGGATCGTATCGTGGTCGAGGCGGAGGCCAAGTTCTATGAGGAGTTTTTCGTGGATTTTCCAGGAGTCCTGGGCGTAAGTGGAGCCTTCGAAGTTATTGCGGCTGAGAACGCCGGAGCCATGGAAATTGACCTGCCGCAACATGGTTCCATTGAGGCCGATGTAGTCGATGGGACCGCGGCGGACGTTCTGTTCGTAATCCAAATGTACGGCGTCAGCGCCGGCTTTGAATTGATGGGATCCGAATAAGTTAAATGATGGCAGATAGTAGTTCGTCAGAGCCTGCTGGCGCTGGCCGAGGCGGCGGGCGTTGACGTAGTTATTGCCTTGACGTCCTACCGGCGTGATCTTGTAAGGTGAATCGCCCTGCGGGACTTCGCGGCTGAAGGTACGGCTGGCGGCGATTCCGAATTCGATGAGCGAACCGCGAGAGAACGTTTGTTGATCCTTGATGTAGCCGAACCATTGATTAGAGCGGCGATCGACGGTGGTGGAAAGAGGGTCAAGAAAAGTGAGACCGTTGCGCGTAGCAAACACATAGTTGACCAGCAACCCGATGAAGAGGTTGTTATGCGGCTTGAGGTTGAGCTGGTTATGAAGCAGAGTGTTGCCGCGCCAAGTACGGTTGCGGTCCTGCCCGGCGGGTAGCTGCGGGATTTCGGTTGCGGTGTATTGCATTTCGGTGGTGCTGGCGAACCAGGCCTTGCCGCGGAGCCACGGCCCGGAGAAATCTCCGCGGGGCGTCCAACTGCCTACCCTGACGCCGCGGCCCGTATCGATACCGGGGAAAAAACTGGTGATTGAGTATTTGAATTCGTCATCGCCGATGCGTGCGTGGATGGCCATGGTGCCGGCCTCGCCGCGTCCGGATTCGGCTCCGGAAGGGGTAGTGACGTCGATGGACTGCACCGATTCCATGCTCATGCGCGCATCGAGGCGGCCGGTGAGCGGGTCGTTGATTTCGAAGCCTTCAAACGTGTACTGGGCCTGCGGTTCGGAGCCGCCGAAGAGGTGGATGCTGCCGGTAGAATCCTGGACGACGCCGGGGATGAGGCGGAGGCCGCTGCGCATGCTGTTTTGATTGGGGAAAGGGATGTCGAAGAGGGTACGGCTGCTGAGTGTTTCCTGCGGGGCGGCGGTTTCCATATTCACCAAGCCGGGGCGGCCGGTGACATTCACTGAATTGGAGAGTTCGTGAATGCTTTGCAGGACGACGTGCAATTCGGGAGTGGCTTTAGAGGCGTCGATCGCGACAACGGGTTCGGTGTGGATATAGAAGCCTTCGCGGTCGATTTTGAGGGAGTAGGTGCCGGCTTCGGGCAACGAGAAAGCGAAGGCGCCGGTAGGGTCGGAGATGGTGACTACACCTCTGGGGCGCGAGTTTGAGATGGCCGTAAGTCTGGCTCCGGCGACGGGGGTGTTGGTCTCCGTGGTGACTCTGCCTGCGAGGCGAACTTGAGCTGGAAGGATCGCAAGCGAACCGGATGCAATAACCAGCGAGATGGCTGATACAAAACTTCGCCGCATCTTCACTCATTATGTGGGCTGGCAGATTCAATGTCGAGTGGTGGGATGTAACGGCTTGTCGTGCTGTGGTTATTATGGTGGGGGAATGACTGATCTCGATCCATTGCTGGCGGAATACAAGCGGCGTGATTTTTTGCGGCTGCTGGGGACGGGCGCGCTGCTGGCGGTGACGGTGCAGGGCGCGGCTGCGCCGATACGGGTGCGGCTGGCGGCCGACGGCCGGTATGAGGCGTTTACGGGCAAGATTGAGATGGGGCAGGGGTCACGCACGCTGTTACTGCAGGCGTTGGCGGAAGAGCTACGGGTGGGGGTGGCTAGCATTCGGCTGACGATGGCCGATACGGATGTGGTGCCTGACGATGGCGGCACGTGGGCTTCGTTGACGACGCCGGAGACGGTTCCGTCGGTACGGCAGGCTGCTGCGGCGGTGGCGGGGCGTGCGGTTACTGAGCCCGGCGCGTGG
This sequence comes from uncultured Acidobacteriia bacterium, assembly GCA_903881085.1. Taxonomy (GTDB): domain Bacteria; phylum Acidobacteriota; class Terriglobia; order Bryobacterales; family Bryobacteraceae; genus CAIRSA01. Next base: position 4,797 of record CAIRSA010000201.1, on the reverse strand, counting down.
AAGGTGCTGGGGACTTCGGTGAAGCCGATGCATGGGCGCGATGTTGTTACCGGGGCGTTGAAGTATTGTTCCGATGCGCGGATTGCGGGGATGCGCCATGGGTCGATTGTGCGGCCCGATGGGTACCGGGCATCGCTGGTGGATTTCGATGATAGTGACGCGCGGAAGATTCCGGGCGTGCGGGTGGTGCGGGATGGCGATTTGCTGGGCGTGGTCGCGGACGATGCTCGGACGGCGGCGCGGGCTGCTGGGCTGATCCGCGCTCATTGGAAAGTTGACGCACTGCCTGCGATGGGGAAGATGATTGAGCAGTTTCGCGCGGGCGGAGTTGCTCCGGTGGAGGCTAAGAATGTGCGGTATCCGCCGTTGATCCGGCGGGGCGATGTGGAGGCGGGGCTGTCGTCGTCGGCGCGGCGGTTGACCGCTTCGTACACAATGCAGCCGATTGCGCATGCGGCGCTGGAGCCGCGCGCGGCGATTGCCCAGTGGAAGGACGGGGCGTTGACGGTGAATTGCGGTAAGCAGGCTCCGTTTCTGGTGCGGGCGGAGTTGGCGAAATCGTTTGGGATTGAAGAGAGCAAGGTTCGGATCGTTGTGAACATGCCGGGCGGGGCGTTTGGCGGGAAGCAGCGCGGCGAGTGTGAGTTGGAGGCGGCGCGACTGGCGCGTGCGGTGGACGGGCCGGTGCGGTTGGCATGGACTCGCGAGGAAGAGTTCTGGGTGGCGTATTCGCGGCCGGCGGCGCTGATTGAAATTGAGAGCGGCGTGGATTCTGCGGGTCGGGTGGTGGCGTGGCGGTTTCGCAATTACAATGCCGGTGCGCCGGGGTTGGTTCCGCCTTACGACTTTGCGGACATGTCGAATGAATTTTGGCGTGCGGAGTCTCCGTTGCGGCAGGGATCTTATCGGGCGCTGGCGGCGACGGGGAATAACTTTGCGCGCGAGTCGCACATGGATGAGTGGGCGCATGCGCTGGGGCGCGATCCGCTGGAGTTCCGGTTGGCGCACATCAGCGATGCAAGGCTGCGTGAGGTGCTGGAGACTGGGGCGAAGTTGTTTGGATGGGGGAAGCGCAAGGCGGGGAAGGGCATTGGGTTTGGGGTGGCGTGCAATCTGGAGAAGGGCGCGCGGCTGGCGATGTTCGTGGAGACAGAGGGCGCGGCGACGCTGCGGCGGATTGTGGTGGTGGGCGATTTCGGGGCGGCGCTGAATCCGGATAATTTGAAGAATCAGTTGCAAGGTGGCGTGGTGCAGGGGATCGGCGGGGCGTTGTGGGAGCGGCTGGTGTTTGATTCGCGGTCGCAGGTGACGCGGAAGTTTTCGCAGTACCGGGTGCCGCGGTTTGGGGATGTGCCGGAGATGCGGGTGGAGTTGATTGACCGGCGGGATGTGGCGGCGTGCGGGGCGGGGGAGTCGCCGATTACGCTGCCTGCTCCGGCGATTGCGAATGCGCTGTTTGCGGGGAGTGGGGTTAGGCGGCGGGGCTTGCCGTTAGTGGGGGAGCGGGACTGAAGTCCCGCGCAGCCTGAAGGCCGCCCCACATGGTGAGCTTACCTAGCTTTAGGTCGAGCAGAATATAGCATCGGAGGAGGCGGTAGTAAAGGACGAGGTCGAAGGAGAATCGTTTTCGGCGTGCTTCGAATAGATAGCCTTTTCCCACCTCCAACAAGAAAGCTTCGATTTGGCCGATGATGGCGGTTTCGAGGTCGGATTCGGAGTAGTGGGTGCGCTCGTCGAGGCCTAGGAATTCCAGGACAAGTGGTTCTTTCATGAGGTCAGCGGGTTTTTCGACCAGTTGGCCTTGTTGGGCGAGGCGTTCGTAGAGGCTGGCGTTGTATTGGTGTTTGAGTTCGCGGACGGTCCAGTTTTGTTCGCGGGATTCGATTTCGTAGAAGCTGCGCTCGTCGGGGTTGGAGATTCCGGTAAGGAAGACGTAGTGCGACCATCCAAGCGAGCAAGGGCGAGCATGAGGTCCTGCGGATTTTCCAGACAGTGTCTGGAAAATTGGGAGCCGGTCCTGGTAGGTCAAATAGAATGTCCGCATGTAGGCGAGGCTGCTGGTGGAAAAGCCCCTGCCGAACTCTTCCGTAAGGCGTTCCGCGAGCGTCCTGATGATCTCCTGGCCATAAGCGGCGCGGTCTTCGCCTCGCTGCTCCTCTTCCACGATGCGGCGGCCGATCTCGAAGTTTGAGTGGACCTGCACAAGATCCACGCCGCGGGCTATGGTGGTGCGGGCGCCGGCGATCTACTCGCGGATTTGGGAGACGAAAGCTGGGGTGAGCTTCATGCTGAGTAGCTGGTGCATAGCGATTGTATCGGATTTGTGGTCTGTAATTTGATACTATCTGGCCATGACTGAACTACTGGAATCAATAGGACGCTTGTGGTGGCTTTTTCCTGCCATCCTCTTTCTGCTTTTTTACCGCTGGACCTTCCGGTTGCTTGGGATTGCTGTTATACCGGAAGACTCCATCGGCATTGTAAACAAGAAATTTGTGTTATGGGGCGCGAATAAGTCGCTGCCCGATGGCAAGATTATTGCGCTGAAGGGCGAGGCTGGGTTTCAGGCGGATACGCTGGCGCCGGGTTTGTACTTTGGCTACTGGCCGTGGCAGTACACCATGTATCTGCAGAAGTTTGTCACTGTGGCTGAAGGTTACATCGGAGTGGTTGAGGCGCGCGATGGGATTCCGCTATCGGATGGCCGAGTGCTGGCGCGGCAGGTGGAGTGCGATGCGTTTCAGAACGCGCGGTCGTTTTTGGAGCATAGCGGCGAGCGTGGACCGCAGATCAAAGTGATTCCTCCGGGAACTTATCGCATCAATACGATGCTGTTCACTGTGGTGCTCGAAAAGGTAACGGAAATTCAGGACAACATGGTCGGGATTGTGACGACCAAGGAAGGGCGGCCGCTGGCGACGGGCGATATTGCGGGGACGGAAGTGCCGAAGCACAACCTGTTTCAGGACGGGCAATCGTTCCTCGACGCGGGCGGGTTCAAGGGTCTGCAGGAGCAGGTGATTTTGGCTGGGCGGTACTTTATCAATCCACGGTTGGCGACGGTGGAGTCGCGCGATATGACTACGGTGCCGATAGCGAGCGCGGGCGTGGTGATTGCGTTCGTCGGGCTGCCGGGTGTGGACATGACGGGCGATTCGTTCAAGCACGGCAATTTGGTTGGGCGCGGGCAGAAGGGCGTGTGGGCGGAGCCGCTCGATCCGGGCAAGTATCCGATCAATCCGTACACACACAAAGTGGAGTGCGTGCCTACGGCTAACGTGGTTTTGAACTGGGCGACGGGCAAGACCGAGGCGCATAACCTGGATAAGAATTTGTGCACGATTACGGTACGGTCGTCGGATGGATTTACGTTCAACTTGGATGTAAGCCAGATCATCCACATTCCGCGCAACGATGCACCGAAGGTGATTGCGCGTTTTGGCAGCGTGGCGAATCTGGTGACGCAGGTGCTGGAGCCGACCATCGGCAACTACTTCCGCAATGCGGCGCAGGGGTCGGATGTGATCGACTTTTTGCGGCAGCGCAAGGAGCGGCAGGAAGACGCGAAGATGCGGATTGGCGCGGCTTTGATGGAGTATAACGTGGTCGCGGTGGATACGCTGATCGGCGACATTACGCCGCCGGAAGCGCTGATGAAGACGCTGACGGATCGCAAGATCGCCGAGCAGGAGAAGACCACTTTCGAGACGCAACGCATGGCTCAGGAGACGCGCAAGAGTCTGGAGCAGGCCAAGGCGCAGGCTGATACGCAGGCGCATGTGGTGGAGGCGGAGCGGTCGGTTGAGATTTCGGAGTTCAAGGCCAAGGCGATTGTGAAGCAGGCCGCGGGCGAGGCGGAATCGAAGACCATCAACGCGAAGGCCGATGCCGAGGTGTTGACGGTTGTAGGTAATGCTACCGCGGAGAAGACGATGGCGGTGGGTACGGCGGAGGCTTCGGTGATCAAGCTGAAGAACGATGCCGTGGGTCAGGGAAATTACGCCATTATCGAAGTGGGTCGTGCGTTGGCCGAGGCCAAGACGCCACTGGTGCCGCAGATTGTGGCGGGCGGCGGTGGGAGTGGCGATGGGGCCAGTTCGCTGGTGAATATTTTGCTGGCGGGGTTGATTAAGGATAATTTGAAACGGGAGTGAGGTGGCGCAGCCATTCCATTTGCGCGGCGGTTTCCGGGACTGGGACGCCGCGCGCCTGGGTGACGATGGCGGCGGCTTGGTTTGCTTCCACGCCGGTTAGGATCAGTGCGGTTGCGGCCAGAAGGCCTGAGCGGCCGACTCCTTGCCGGCAATGTACGGCGACGTTCTTGCCTTGGTTTAGGGCCGATAGGACTTTGGCGAGGGTGTCGAGTACAGATTTAAGAGAGCCGGGGATGTTTCGATCTGGAATTGGGCAGGAGATGAAGTCTATTCCGTGAGACTCTGCTGCAGTTTTTTCGCCTGACAGTTGTAAGGATTCGGCTTCGTCTTGTTCCAACGCGGAGACGACTAGGTTTAGGCCGACGCGCTTCCAGCCAATGGCTTCGTCGTCGAGCCAGTCGCCACCGCGTGGGCGCGTCACAATGGCCAAGTTGCCCGGCCACGGGCCTGGTATCAAAAAGAGTTCGGGCTTCATGTTTTCCTTTTGTTGATGCGAAGCTTATGAGGCTCTTCGGGAATGGAAAAGCTAGCCAAAAATATTTGAAAGTTTTGGCAGCCTTCAGCCTAAAAAAAGCTGTTGGACTGGGTTTGATACAGCGATCTTCTGCATTTGCATTCGATTGCGGATGAAGGCCGCGTAACC
>CAIRSA010000200.1 GCA_903881085.1 uncultured Acidobacteriia bacterium | reverse complement strand
TCTCTTTCAAAGGCTTTCGACACTCCGCTCGGCTCGGTCGGATCTCTCCTTCCGGCTGGAGTCTGCTACCGGGCGCTTCGGCGCTTACCCGGACAGGACTTCCACCTGCTAGAACAACGCGTCTTTCAGGACGCACCATAATATGAGTATACTATGCTCACGCTACGAGCTTGTCAGCTGATCACGCCTTTCCGCACTGCATACAAGATCAACTCCGCGCTATTGTGAACATTCAATTTCTGGAAAATATTGCCGCGATGAGTCTCCACCGTATAGGCACTTAAATTCAGCAACGTGGCGACTTCCTTATTGTTTTTACCCTCTGCCAGCAACTGCAGAATCTCACGCTCGCGCGTAGTGAGCAAGTCGTAGCTATCTTCCACCTCGCGCTCATTCATCTGCCGTACATAATCCTCCACCAGAAACTTACTGATCGCGGGACTGAAGAATGCCTTCCGATCGACCACGGCGCGGATCGCGTTAATCAGATCGTGTTCCGCGGAGTCCTTGAGTAAGTATGCCCGTGCACCCGATTTCAAAGCCCGCAGCACATACCCTTCATCGGCATGCATGCTGAGAAAAACAATCCCCACCTGGGGGAACTTCGCCGTAATCTGCCGAGCCGCTTCAATGCCATTCAGAATTGGCATCGCCACATCCATCACGACAACGTCTGGCAGATATTGTTCCACCAGGGCCACGGTTTCGCGCCCGTCTCCGGCATCTCCGATCACCGTGAAGCCAGGATGTCCTTCCAGCAACAGCCGCAATCCTTTGCGAACCACGGTGTGATCATCGGCTAATAAAATTCGTACCTCGGTCATGCAGTTTCCATCGCCTTCCCGTCAACCGGAAGAACAATCCGCAGCGCCGTACCGCGTCCAGGCGCGGAATCCACCACAAAAGTCCCATTCAAATGGTTCACGCGTTCTTTCATCCCTACCAGGCCCAACCCGCGCGCGTCCGGCGGATCGAAGCCCTTCCCGTTATCCTGAATCGACAAATGAATACGCCCTTTCTGCTGATGCACCTCGACTCGCACCATCGATCCCGCAGCGTGGCGAGTGGCGTTATGCAGTGCCTCCTGCACCACACGATATATGCACGTCTTGTGCTCTTCCGGCAGGTCTTCCGGCACGTCTTCGGCCACCACCTTTACTCGTAATCCACTGCGCCGCGCCAGTTCCCGTGCCTGCCATTGCAGTGCCGGAATCAACCCCAGGTCGTCCAGCATCGACGGCCGCAGCAGCAGCGATATATTGCGCACCACGCCAATCGAATTCTCAATCTCTTTTTTGATGTCCTCGGCCTGCCGCTGAATTCCTTCGAGATCGCCCGCCCGAACCAGTTTCGAGAGGTTCGCCATCTCCAGCAGCGTGCCTGTCATTACCTGTCCCACTTCGTCATGCAACTCGCGGGAAATTGCTCGCCGTTCTTCCTCCTGCGCGTGAACAAGCCGTGCCGAAAGCTGCTTCAACTCCAGACGTGCTTCTGAGATCTCCTGGTATCGCGCCGCCGTTTCTTTTTCCAGAGAAAGAATTCTGCGCGTAGTGAAAGCAGCCAGCACCAGCCCCAGCAAGATCGTCAGCCCCACCGCGCCTGTCAGACGGCGCCGAAATTGTGCGAAAGTCTCTTGCAGCTGAAGTTTTCCTGCGTTCAGCTGCGATTCATTGATCGACCCAATCTGTCCCGCAATCCCCAACATCGCAGTACGCCTTGGGAAAATTTCATCGCGCAGGAACGGATAGCCTCGCTGATTACGTTCTGCCGTCGTCCACTCAAACGACGGCTGCAGCACCCGCCAATAATCGGCCAGTTCGCGGCCCAGCGCATCGAAGGTCTTCGCCTCGCGCGGATTGAGCATCCCGCGGTATTGAGCCAATGCCGCGTCCATGTCGCGCCGCGTTTCCAGCAAACTCAGCCTGTGCCCCTCAGCCCGTCCGCTATCGGTCTCCAAAAGGTAATCGCGCAGATAGGTGCCGGAAAGATAAAGATCGCTGCGAATGCGCTCCAGCACGCGGGTGTGCAGCAGGTAGTCCTCGCGCGTCATATCGTTCGAGGTTTGAATCTCCGTCAGCGCCCGCACGCCGTCGAATTCGGCGAAGATCATCAGCAGCAGCAATCCGCCGAAGCCGGCAAGCAGGATAAGGCGGCTGTTTCCCGCAAGGTTCGCCACTTTGGGACCTGTCATACTCATGACGAGTTTCGCATTGCATATCCAGCGTATCACTGCGATGCAGGGGCGGCTGCATCCATCTGTTGCCGTTGGGAACTTTCTCTTCTTCTTAAGTGTCCAAATCACCAAGGAGAACGAAAAATGGCAATGTCCACTGAGGGAAACTACGGTCAGCACGCAACTATTAATGTTACTCCATTAATTGACGTGTTACTCGTCTTACTCATCATCTTCATGGTGATCGTACCCACTAAGTCAACCGGTTTGAATGCGCTGGTGCCTCTCCCGCCCGATAGCGCCGTTGATCCGCCAACGCCGCGCAACGATTTGGTGGTCTCCATTGGCGCCGACGGCGTGATCAGGCTGAACCAGGAAGTTGTCGCGCTCAACGACCTTGGCAAACGGCTGCGTAGTATCTTTTTTGTTGCTACCAACCACGTCCTATTCCTAAAGGGGGCCAAGGAGCTTGAGTTTTACCGGGTGGCGGAAGTGATCGACATCGCCAAGGGCGCGGGGTTGGACCGGATTGCCCTCATGACAGACTAAATGTTTACGGCAAGCAGCGGTACCTACGTTACAATGAAGGCTCTTAAACGAAATGGACAACCGTAAAAGTTATGAACTGCTCGCGGCGAGCGAGCAACTTCGCTACGAAAACTGCACCGGCGTGCATGAATTGCCCGCGATTTTCCACTACTGGTCAAACCGATATCTTCGCCCTAAACTTCAGTCTCTTGGGTTCAACGATCCTGACGCGATTTTCGAAACTTACCTGGCCGCGCAGTGCACCAATGAAGCAGACAGGCCGAAACGCTTCCTCAGCCTTGGAGCAGGGAATTGCGACCTGGAGATCGCGCTTGCACTTAAACTGAGGGCAGGGGGCCATCAGGATTTCCTGTTTGACTGCCTCGACCTGAATCCCGCCATGCTTGAACGGGGCCGGCTCGCAGCCGAACAGGCCGGTGTCGGCCATCACCTGACGTTTGCCGAAGGTGATGTCAACGTATGGAACGCGCCACAGGAATTCGACGCCATTGTGGCCAATTATTTCCTGCATCATGTGGTGAACCTGGAACACGTCTTCGAACAGGTACGACGCGCTCTCAAGCCCGCGGGTACCTTTCTCATCGCCGAAATGATCGGCCGCAACGGCCATCAGCGTTGGCCTGAAGCGCTCACCCTGGTTCACGAATTCTGGCGGAAACTGCCGCCATCCTATCGCTTCAACCGGGTGTCAGGCCGGTATGAGGAGATGTACGAAGATCAGGATTGTTCGGCGGAGGGATTCGAAGGGATACGGGCGCAGGATATTCTGCCGATGCTGATCGACAGATTTCAATTTCAATTGTTCGTTCCGTTCGCTAATCTGATCGACCCTTTCGTGGACCGTAACTTCGGGCCGAACTTCGATCCGGCACTGCCGTGGGATCGCGAATTTGTTGACCAGGTACATCTGCGCGATGAGCAGGAACTGTTTTCTGGCGGACTGACGCCAACCCACATGTACGCCGTAGTGGCGCGAGAAGCTGTCGATGCGCCGGTGATCTTGCAGCATCTGACTCCGGAGTTTTGCGTGCGGCGGAACTTCAGCATTGGCCCCGTTGGTTTCCAACAGGCCGCAGCTCCGTATGAGGGGCTGGGCTGGCCTCGCGGCGCACAAGAGGAACTGCAACTCGTTCGCGCGAGGCTTGCAGAATCGGCTGAATTGTTGAGGCAGACTGGGGCGCGGACCCAACATATCGAAAGGGAACTAGAGAAGGAGTTGGAGAAAGGCACCGCCTGGTCGCGGGAGCTTTCAAAGGAAATAGAGGCGAGAACCGTTTGGGCGTTGGATCTGAAGAAGGCGCTGGAGGAACGAACGGCATGGGCGCTCGACCTGGAGAAAGATCTGGAACGAGTCACGGCTTCGGGGCAACTTCTGGAGTCAGAGTTGGAAGCGCGCACCGCCTGGGCACTGGACTTGGAGAAAGTCCTGCAGGAGCGAACAGCATGGGCGTTGAGCCTGGATAAAGAACTGGAACAGATGACCGCGCAGGCGCAAAGCCTGGATGCCGAGGCCCAAAAGCAGGCGGCATGCGCGATGCAGGTGGAAAACGAGCGGCGCGCGCTGGAAAATGAGATGCGCAGCTATCTGCATAATCCCTTGCTGTTCGGTGCTCGCCTATTAAAGGGCATCCTGAATCGGGTTGGCCGGCTGTCAAGGTAACCAGTTCAGCCTACCCGCGGCACCGTTCCCCTTACCGCCCATACCTGCGCTGTAAGAGGCAATGGCGCCGCTTCCGACGACACTGCAAGCCGGCGTTTCAGCTCGCTACGCAGGGCCTGGAGCTTGCTCTTGTCGAGACGGCCAACATAGGTCCCCGCAGGGCCTTGCCCGAGCAGGAATGGATCCCAATAGTCGGAGAAGGATCTGAACTGCATCGTGATATCGAGGGGCTGCTCGCGGATTTTCTCCAAGCCGCCCTGCTTCCAGAGATTCGACAACTCCCCGTTGCGGCAAAGCGGCAACCGCTTTTCGTCGAGCTCTTCTGCTTTTGCATCGATTGTTACCGCGGCGTCCCAGAATGTCCGCAGCATGCGCATACCCGCGCCGTAATCGCAGACAGCGGCTGCGATGGTTCCACCAGGTTTGGTTGCCCGGCGCAGTTCCAGCAGCGCCGTCTTCGAAGCTGACTCGATCCGGGAACGGATTCCTGCTCCTGGCATAATCGACGTACTCTTTGGATGGATCGATACCAAGGATTTTTGCGGGCGGCTTCCACCCGGCGATGGCGAAGGCTAACGCTCCTGTGCCCGAGCCTACATCCAGCAGGTGGCCGTCTTCTGGTGCGCTGCTGAAATCCACCAATTGCGGAGCAACAAGTTTGCGCCACCGGCCCATGAAACGCTCATATTCTTCGGCATTTCCAAACATAGCGGACCGGTTATTTTGGCCGCGCAGGAAGGAGACGGCAGGAGTGAATAGAAAGAACCTCCGCGATTGCATTCCATATTTCACATCATGCCGTATCGCCGACTTGCTGTGCCGAGAAGCTTCCGGCTGAAATTCTCCGTCCCAGGAAGGGTCTCGTGCACGCTCAATTTCTTATGCGAACGACATCCGGTACCCAGCGCGGTCCAGCCCACTCTCTTTCCCAGATCTCCCAGTGCCCCTTCCAATGGCACTCAAACATTGGCTCGGTATGTGTCTGAGCATGGTTGGCATCGAGCGACGGTGAGGTGTTCAGTAATTCATCCGCGTCGAAGTTCTTTTTCATTAGGATTGCGCGCGCCTCAAACCAGTCCTTATTACAGGATCCCTCGGGCCGGCCTCTTTTCAGCCACAGTTGATACGCAACCGCGGCGATTTCGCTTTCCCTGAGTTCAGCCGCGCCACCCAGGTTCTTGGATTCACGCGTGGTGATGCTCTCCAGCTTCATTGCTGTTGCTGTCCCTGCCATTGTTCGCCTCCTGCTAAATGTGTTTAGCATGCGAAAGCCCATTTCGGAATTACTCGCAGGTGACTTGGCCCTTCGGCCCTTTGAGTGCTGGCATTCCCATTGTGACAGGCAGGCGACAGGATTCGCCGCCTGCTTGGAAAGTCGAAGTAAGGGGCATAACGTGACGCAATGCAGGGCAAGATGAATGAAAACCAATTCCCGGTCGTATGTGTAGGCGGTTCGGCCGGTGGCCTTGAGGCCTACATCAAGTTGCTACAGAATCTGCCGTCCGATCTCGGGGTAGCCATCGTGATTGTAAATCATGTCAGAACCTTCGCTACTCGGCTCCACGAGATTCTGCCGCATTATACTAGGATGCCGGTTGAACTGATTTCAGATCGCTTGTCCATCGTACCTAACCACGTATTTATCATTCCGGAAAACCGCGATTTGCACGTACTTGACGGAGAGTTCCGCCTGAAGCCGATATCGAAACCAAGGGGCTGGCCATCTGTGATTACCGTTTTCCTGCGCTCGCTTACGGAGCACTGGCGTGGACAACTGATAGCCATCATTGTCTCTGGCTATGATGGCGATGGCGCCGCGGCATTGTCTGGCATTAAGGAAGTGGGGGGCATAACGATCGCGCAAAAGATGGATACTGCCCAATTCCCTGAGATGCCGCAGAGTGCCGTTGCCAGCGGGTATATCGACTACATTCTCTCGCCAGAAGCGATCGCCAGGCAGATTACCAGCATTTGCAGCCAGGCTGCGAAGGTAGAAAAACAGGACAGCCTGGCTTCCGTTCTCTGACACTCCGCCGCCATATGACCATGGAAGGTCAACGTGTGGGGCGGGCTTTAGCAAATCCACCGCAAATCAGCGGGTAGAACGTGAATGTGCCCGGAGGACCGCGCCCTTGGCGCAAGAGTTCAATCCGGCCCCGACGGAGGCCCCGCTCTTGCGCCAAGGGAGCGGTTCCTAAGAGTGCAGAAACAAACGGGGCACAGATGAGCATGCGCGGAGCTTTATCTCCGCTTTTAGGAAACGACGATGACGCAGATAAAGCAGGCCTCAAGCCCTGCGCAGGCTGAAGCCCGCCCTACTGTGCTCGAATGCACTATCATAAGGTGCACGCTCCACCGCCATGTGGCGCGATACGTGCTGCAGACTCCTGTCACTAAGTCGCAGGCGTGAGAGAGGGAATTCCATTCATGGACGAGATCGTCAAACCACCACAGGTTCAACCGCCGGTAGAGAAGCAAAGCACGGAATTCCCGATTGTTGGCATTGGCGCGTCGGCTGGAGGGCTGTCAGCATTTGAATCCTTCTTTTCCACAATGCCTGCCGACAGCGATCCGGGCATGGCATTTATTCTAGTGCAGCATCTGGCACGCGATCACAAGAGCATCCTCACGGAGTTGATCCGCCGCTATACCAGAATGCAGGTGTTTGAAGTGGAAGATGGAATGGTCATCAAGCCGAACTGCGCTTACATCATCCCACCCAATCGCGACATGGCGATTCAGGATGGCGCGCTGCAGCTTCTGGAACCAAGCGTGGCCCGCGGTGTCAGACTGCCCATCGATCATTTCTTCCGCTCATTAGCGCAAGATAGGCATGACCGCGCCATCTGTATTGTGCTGTCAGGCACCGGTAGCGACGGGGCGCTCGGCGTCCGCGCAGTGAAGGGCGAGGGCGGTATGGCCATGGCGCAATCACCGGAATCGACTGAATACGACGGGATGCCAAACAGCGCCATTGCTACCGGTATGGTTGATTTCATTCTGCCGCCCAACGAGATGCCCTCGCAGTTGCTTGCCTATGTGGCACATGCTTTCGGGCCAGCACCACTGATTACGGCTTCCGATGGTCCACAGCCGGAAGGCGGGTTGGAAAAGATTTTTCACCTGCTCTACAGGCAGACCGGCCACGATTTTTCAGGGTACAGGCGAAACACCATCGTCAGGCGCGTGGAACGCCGCATGTCCGTCCATCAAATTGACAGCCTGGCAGATTATGTCCGCTATCTGCAACTCACCCGCGGCGAAGTGGATGCGCTCTTTCGCGATTTGTTGATCGGAGTCACCAATTTCTTCCGCGACACGGAGATCTTCGAACAGATCCAGAACCAGGTCATCCCGCGGATTTTCACCGGTAAAACCACCGGTTCCGTGATCCGCGTTTGGGTGCCAGGTTGCTCCACCGGCGAAGAAGCCTACTCCCTTGCGATTCTGCTGCGCGAACGCATGGAGGAACTCAAGGAAAGCTTCAAGGTGCAGATTTTTGCCACCGATATTGACCGCGAATCGATCGACTTTGCACGCGCCGGCATTTATCCTTCCAGCATCGTCGCGGACGTATCGCCGGAGCGCCTGGCCTATTTCTTCGATCAGGAGCATCCGGAAAGCACTACTTATCGTATTCACAAATCCATTCGCGACATGCTCGTGTTTTCCGAGCACGACCTGGTCAAGGACCCGCCGTTTTCCAAGCTCGATCTGATAAGCTGCCGCAATCTGCTGATCTATATGGGACCGGAATTACAGAAGCGGTTGATTCCGATGTTCCACTACGCCGTGAACCCGGGAGGCATGTTGGTGCTGGGTTCTTCCGAAAGCGTAGGAGATTTCGGCAACCTGTTTACCACGATCGATCGGAAGGCAAAAATCTACCAACGTCGATCGGATGATTTTTCGCTCCACGCCGGAATTGCCAGGTTGCTCCCGCGTCCCCCAGCCGATGAATTTTCAAGGGCGGCATCTGGCGGTTTGGCGAAGGACCCAAAACTCCCCTGGCGCGAGATCGCGGTTCGGACATTTCTGGAACATTACGCGCCAGTCGGTGCGCTTGTCAGCGAGAACGGCGATATTCATTATCTACTCGGCCGTACCGGCCGCTATCTGGAACTGGCCCCCGGCGAAGCCAGTATGAATATTTTTCGCATGGCGCGTGAAGGCCTGCGTGGCGATCTAACCGTGGCGCTGCACCGTGCGGCTTCCTTACGCGTGCCCAGCCGCCATATGAACCTGCGGGTGAAGACCGAGGGCGATCCTGCGCTGGTGAATCTGACGGTATTTCCGGTGCCCACGGAACTGGAAGGGGCCGTCCCCAATAGCCTGTTCCTTGTAATTATCGATGAGTTGCCAATACAGGAACAGAAGGTTGCGGTTGAGCCTGCGGTGGACCAACTAGATGGGACAGGCGCACGGAACCTCAATCTGGATGAGTATATTCTTGGCTTGAAACAGGAACTGCGGGCCAAGGACGAATATTTGCAGACGGCCGTTGAGGAGCTGGAAACTTCCAACGAAGAGTTGCGCTCCGCCCATGAAGAGATGCAATCGGTAAACGAGGAGATGCAATCGACCAATGAAGAATTGGAGACCTCCAAAGAAGAGTTGCAGTCGGTCAATGAAGAGCTCTCCACCGTAAACGGAGAATTGCAAGTCAAGGTAGCGGACCTCTCGCGATCGAATAACGATATGAAGAATTTGCTCGCCGGCACCGGAATCGCAACAGTTTTCGTCGACCACGCGCTGCACATTCTTCGCTTCACGCCAAGTATTTCTTCCGTGATCAACCTGATCGAAACAGACGTTGGGCGTCCGGTGGACCAGATTCGCTCCAATTTGGCCGGCTATGACCACTTGGCAGGAGATATCAAAGAGGTACTCGAAACCCTGATTCCGAAGGAACTGGAAGTAAAGACCAACACCGGCGAGTGGTACCTGCTACGCATCAGGCCTTATCGCACATTGGAAAACGTGATTGACGGCGCCGTCATCACTTATACGAACATCTCAGCCTTGAAAAAAGCGCAGCTGGTTCTGCAGGATTCCGAAGCCATGCGGCGCCTTGCTGCTGTGGTGAGCGACTCTCAGGACGCGATTCTTGTGCAGGACATGACGGGGCGAATTCTGGCATGGAATCCCGGCGCCGTAAGGATGTACGGGTGGACCGAAGCTGAAGCGCTGGAAATGAACATTCGCGACTTAATGTCGGAAAGCGATTGCGACCTGGCATTGACTGCGCTCAAGCAGGAGGGGTCGAAGGGCGTGTTGAAGCCGCAAATCATCAATCGCATGGCGAAAGGCGGTGGTAGCCTTCCCGTGTCGATCATCTTATCCGCGCTGGTGAACGACGCGGGGGAGACCTACGCCATTGCTTCCACGGAGAGGGCCATGGGGGCAACGGTCAGTTCGGAAACCAGCAGCCGGCGCGACTAAAGGATGAGCACCCTACCGCTTTTTCAAGACAACCAGTAGTGCACAACCAGAAAAGCATTCGTGTCAGCCGAACGCGTCAATACGAGGGTGCAGCCCACAGGGTCTGTTGGCCGGTTGATAATCCACCGCACCCTGCGCAGTGGACCCTAGTCTCAGACATCCTGACCCTATTGATTCTACGTTTTGATAAGCGGCTGACGTTTACTTCAACTGCCGCCTGAAAACCGAACCACCGAGGACCGATGAGTAGATGAAGTTGTGCTTGGAGTCCCAGCCGAAGTAGTTGAACTGGCCGTTGGCATTGAAGCCTGTCTTGCGAAAGGCGTCCGGCGGGACGAACAGCGGCGCGAGGTCTTTCCAGGTTTTGCCGCCGTCATGCGTCAGGAAAAAGGCCTTGTCGGAAACCACCATGAAATCCTTTTCGCTGGCGCCGAAGTAAGGTCCGAAAACGGCTTGCGCCGGGCCATTGCCCGTCAATTTCCAGTCTTTGCCGTTGGTGGTGACGATCACGCCCGCAGTGGTGGTCCAGTACACCTTCTTTCCGAAATGCACTGGCCGCCGACCCAGCACCTTGTAATTGGCCACTTCGGTCCAAGTCTTCCCATCGTCCTTGCTCATTGCGATGCCGCCTTGCAAGAGATGCGAGCGCACCAATGTCTTTGCGTCGACGATGCCGAGGCAGTATTGACTGACCGGCTTCTGCGACTCCTTGGGCGTCTCGGTTTCCTTGTACAGTTGCTGCCAGCTGCGCCCGCCGTCTTTGCTGAGGACAGTGAAAAACGGCTCGTGCAAGAGCCCGAACAGCGACTGCGGGGTTGGGACGCGCCAATCCACGTCAGCGAACTCAAAATTCCGCAGCATCTTCGCAAAGGGCCGCCAGGTCTTACCGCCGTCGGCCGTGATTCCGCCCGTTCCGTCTATTGAGAAGAATGCCAGCCTTCCGTTGTAGGGATAAGCCATGGAGAACCCGAAGCCGGTTTCGCACCGGCCAGTGACGTTGTTGTCCGGGACCACCGTCCATGTCGTCCCGTGGTCCTTACTGACGCACACGCCGTTGTTCTTGCTGGCCAGAATGAAGATCTCGCCTGCCGGAGTGATCGCCATCCCCACGCAACGGCGCAAGGAGTCTGGCTTCATGTCCACCACCCCGAGCCTGGCGAACAATTCGTCGGAGACCTTCATCCACGGTGAGGTGTCAATTGCTTGCCCGGCCCTCAGTGCGGTCGCTAGCAGACACAAAACAACTGTCAACCTTTTCATCAGAACCCTACCGGAACTCCCCGAAATGCACCCGTTCCGGCGCAGTCTTGCGGTCCAGCAACTGGATCGTAGTCGACGGCCCCAGATCCGGCTCGCCCCACGACCGCAGCGCCCACACCACCTGCTTCGCCGGGTTTACTTCAATCGCCTGCACCGGCGGGTTCGCTTTATCCAGCGTGCCGTTCCACTGGTTGAACCAGTTGTTGACCATCGTGTTTCCGTTCGCCAGGCGCGTGGCGATCTGGAAGCCCGCGATCTTGTAATCCGGAATATCGGCCGCGCTGAACTCCCACACGGTGCGGCCTTGCGGATCGACCTCGCGCACCACCTTTTTGTTTGTCGCGATCAAGGTGTTGCCGTTGGCCAGCCGCGAGGCCGACCACGGATTCTCAATGTCGTACTTCCAAACCTGCTTGCCCTTTGCATCGTACTCCGCAACGCACTTCATGTCCATGTGCGCCACCAGCAGTGTGCCCGCTGGCGTGAGTCGCGCGTGGCGCAACTGGCCGTGGGTGTTTTTCACATTGCCGGCGGGCAGCGGGAACTCGCGCTCCACCTTGTTGGTCACCACATTCACCACCCGCGCCACCGGCTCCGGACCACTTTGGATGAACACCACGCGCTGCTTGCCGATCGGCTGCGCAGTGTGGATCTCGAAGTGGGCGGGCGCATCGTACTGCCACAGCACTTTCTTATCCTTGGAAATCTTGGTGACACCGAACTGACGAGTGAAGACAATGTCGCCATTCGACAGCAGCGTCGCGTCGCTGATCTCGCCCTTACTTGCGGCATCCATGTATTGCCAGAAAATCTTCCCCTTCTCCACGCGGAACATCCAGTGCTGCTTTTGTTCACCGGCGTAGAAGAAGTCGTACTGCGCGAGGCCCTTGCCGGGCAGCATTTCAGGGGCCTGCGGCTGTGCGGCCAAACAGCCGCAGCCGAGCAGGGTTAGGATTGCGATACGACGCGTAATGAAAAGCATATAAGTTCTCCTCAAACCAAAACAATAGGACAAACAGCGGAACCGGGCAAGTGCGGGGAGCCGGTACAGTGATCATTTCGGAGTCACATGCACCAGTGCTCCGTCAAAACCAACGCGGCCTTCGCTCACTTCATCATCGATTCTTCTATCTCACCATGATATCTACTACGGCTTGCCCACAGTCTCTGCCTTATATGCCTTTTGCAGCAAATTAAACGCTTTTTCCTTCAGCACCCACCACATGGAGTGCGACGTCTCGTTTCCGGTCAACTTCCGAAAGTTCTTCGAAGATCACAAACGCGAAGCTATTTCAATTGGGAGACCAGAAGTTCACATGCATGGGCCCATGGGGAACGAGAAGACAAGCAGTTGCTTGCCGCCGCGCGAGTAGTCGAGGCCGTCATCGCATAGTGAGTTCGAAGTCAGGCGTGCCTCTGACAAGTACACGTAAGAGGCTCAATCGTCTTCCGCATCTGATTACTATGCGAGGGAACTCCTGTCGTGGGCGTACTTGTCAATGACAGCCTGCAACTTCTTACGCACCGGGGCAGCCGCGCCGGGCGCGAGAGGATGCTCCTCCAGCACATCGGCGTCGATATCGAAAAGCCGTCCATCGCTATAAAGCTTGTAACGCTGGTTTCTGGCGAATATCAGAAGCCCGTACTGGTCCTTGTCATGGCCGGGCCGTGGGTCGTAATGGCAGTATATCCACTCCCTGGGAGTGCCTTTCTGGCCTCGTAGTTGTGGCATGAAACTATGGCCATCCGCCACACGGTCCGGCGGAAGCTTTGCGCCGATTGCATCGAACATTGTGGGTAGGAAGTCGGTGGAATCGACCAAGTCCGGCAACACCTTTCCGGACGGAGTCACGCGAGTCACGCCACGCCAATCGACGATCAAAGGAACGCGCATGCCGGCATCCGTAGTCAATCCCTTGCCGCCATCGACTACGCGGCTGCCGAGTTGCGATCGAACGCCTACGGGCGTGCCGTTATCGCTATAAAAAAGGATGAGGGTGTTTTCGCGCAAGCCCAGCCGGTCCAGATTATCCACCACTCGGCCCACCACTTCGTCCATGTATTCCACCATGTCCTTGTAGTGCTTGGGGTCTGGCTTCAGGCGGTTTTCCCGAGCCCATTCCGCGGAACGCGGCGTGGGCATGAAGGGAGGATGAGTCAGCGTCATGGGGTAGTAGACAAAGAAGGGTTCGTGGCGGTGGCGTTCCACAAAACGGTTGATGTAATCGCAAAACACATCTTCGCCATACTTGCCCTTCAGGGTCTTGATCTGGCCGTTCTCGTCGAAGGTGGGGTCGGCATAACGCGATCCCTTGTCTTCGGTTTGCCAGGCGTGCCACAAGCAGTATTCATCGAAGCCCGCGTCCTTTGGCGGCTTGCCCTTGCCTCGCCATTCCGGCTGGTAATCAGGCGGATTGTAGCTGTAGAGCTGCCATTTACCAGCGATGCAGGTCTTGTAACCTTGAGCGCTCATAAGGTGGCCGAAGGTGATTTCCTTAGGATCCATCACGCCGAACGCCCGCCAGTTCCGGAAATTTTGCTGGCCTGTCATCAACTGCATGCGGGTGGGAGTGCAGAGGGGCTGCGCGTAGGCATGGGTAAAGCGGACCCCCTCTGCCGCCAGCTTGTCGAGACGCGGCGTCTTATAGGTCGTGCTGCCGTAGGAGCCCAGGCACTCGTAACCCATGTCGTCAGCCAGTATCATCACAATGTTCGGACGTCTGGCGCGGGCCGTCTGTGCGAAAGCCAGCGTACCGGCAGTAAGTTGTAAGAAAGATCGTCGTGTCAGCTTCATGATTGCTTAAAAGCCCGGGCAGGGCCGGCGCGGCCCAATAAATTACCAGCATCTCGCCAATTACCTGCCGCGCCTGGCTCCGTTGCCCGGGCGAGTTCCTTAAAAGAATAATCTCAGAACAAATTGGATCTGCCGGTTCGTGTCGAAGCGGGTGGAACTAATAATACCAGCTTGCGGCGTCCCTATTTCGATCCGGATTTTGACGGACAAGCTAAACGAATCCACGACGCGATTCAAGCCAAGCCTGACCTTGTAGGCATGCTGATTCGAATAAACCGGCCTGGCTAAAGCAGACCGCCCAACTCACCATTTCCCTAAACAAGCCATCGCCTCCTCATTTATCGCTTGCCAGGCGGGGGTGGTGGGTCTTTCAGCCACGCCAGATTGAACGCGTAATGGTTCTTGCTTGTGTTCAGGTGAATCGTCGTGTCGCGCGACTGCGTTAGCGAAATATATCCACCGGTCTCTGCCATCGTTTCACTCAACACAAACTGACCGTGATCGGTTGCCGGTTGCTTCCGCTCTGGACCGCCAGGCGTAATGAGTTTCCGCACCGGCCAAGTTTTCCCTTCGTCAAACGACAGTGCGGCAAACAGCCCGTACCCCTTGAATTCGCCGCCGGCGGAGTCACGGAAAACAAGCCCCTTCCGCTTGCCCCAATCGCGGCCCTGATCGGTGAATGAGCAGAACAGCAGCGCGCCTTCCTTCAGCCGGATCATCGCCGGCCGCTGGCCGCTGCTAACTGCGGGGAACTCACTGGCGCTCACCTGCCACGTCTTGCCCATGTCGGCAGAAATGCTCATCGGTGTGCGAATCTCGAACTGCGCCTGGTTGGCGGGGTCGTCTATGCGGCCAAGCGCCAGCAGGCGGCCGTCAGTCAGTTGCACCATCGCGTTGTGAAAGCCGGCATAGCGGAGCGCGGCGGTGGCCGGCTCCCAGTTGGCGGGCTTCACCGCGTTGTAGGACCAAGTTTTGCCGTCGTCCTTGCTGATGATGAAGCTTAGTTGCCGGGCGTCATGCGGGACGATGATATAGCCTTCGCGGCTGCGGAACGGAGCGTTGCCTAACTCGCCGTGCGGCTCGATGGAACGCGCTTTGGACCAGGTAACACCGTTGTCGGTTGACGTGCGGACGATGTCGTCCGTAATGCTATTGGCGAAGAAGTAGAGTGTCTTCTTGCCATCGAACCAGATTCTGGGAGCGTGGTCATTCGCGTCGGGCTGATCCCAGAAAGGCGATGCGTCCTGCCACTCTTCTGCGCCGCGCGGCAGCCGGCTGATTGCGACGCCCATTTCGTCGCCTGGTTCGTCAATGCAGGTGTACCAGACCGCAAGCAGATCGCCATTGGGACATTCCGTCAACGCCGAGTTGTGATTGTGCGCGGAGAACAGGGGCCCAAAGGATTTCGCCGGGACCTTCATGTAGATGCGCGGACCTTTGAAGAACGGCTTGTTGGGGTCGATCGGTTTTACCGGTGCCGGCGATTGATTGACGCCGGTCTGGTACAGGCTTGGCGGAGGCGGGGGCAGTGGCTTGGTCGCCGGCAGTTCTCCTGCGACGACGCGAAAGCCGAGTTGGTGTGTGCGTGTGTCAGGCAGTCGCCCGCTACGATTTGCCGAGCGCAGCAGGCGTGTGAGTGCGGTGTGGCTGCCGCCGCGGGTTACGCGGAAGTCGCCATCGCGCCTACCCACTGGGTTAATCTGGCGGCCCGGCTCATAGGGCCCGTACCAATCCAGGCACCACTCCTCCACATTGCCATGCATGTCGAAAAGCCCCCACGCATTGGGAGTGGTGACGCCGACGCGAAGATTCAAAGCGTCCTGCCGGGCTGTGTATTCGTCAGGCATTCCGGTCTTGGCGTAATAGAGCTTGCGCGTACCTTCGTCAGTAATCCATTTGTGATGTCCGGCGGGCAATTGATCGCCAGTGTGGAACAGCGTGGTGGTGCCGGCACGCGCCGCATACTCCCACTCCGCCTCTGTCGGCAAACGATAAGGCCGGTTTTCTTTCTTGGAGAGCCACTTGGTGAAGGCCACCGCCTCGCTCCAATTCACATGCGTGACAGCTTCGTCATCGCCAGACGACACCCCTTTCCGCCCGCGGTACTTTTTGTGCGATGGGTCGAATTGCTCGTATTGCGCGTTGGTTACTTCGGTTGTAGCGATGGAGAAGTATCTGCCGATGGAGACCGCATGCACGGGGCGCTCATCCCAGTCTGCTTCATCGAATCTTGTCGACGCGGTTTGAAACCACATTCCGTTCTTGTCGTATTCTCTTTGCGGCCCGGCTTGGCCCATCTGAAATTCGCCAGCCGGAATGCTGACGAACTTCATGCCAATGGAGTTGGTGAAGTTTCCGGCGGGTGGCGCCTGGGCCGCGGCGGCAGCGGCGATGGCGAGCAGAAGACTGACAAGAGTGGTTCTCACTGGTTCTCCTCATTGTTACGGCGTGGCGCCGAAATGATTCTTTGCGGTATGAGCTGGAAAGTCGTCGGTGCGGAAGGGTGCGGCGGGCAGGCCGTCGCCATTCACCAGATTGATTGTTGGATTGTCCGCCCAACCGTAACGGACCGCAATCGGGCGGGCAACCTTTGGAGACCAGACTACGACCGAGTCCCCTTCAAGGCGAGCGTCGGCCCACACCCAACGCCTGTCTTCACCGCAGATCTGGAAACCTTCCAATTCTGACTGTGGGCTGTTGCGAATTAAAGGAGCCGTTTTGCCGGCCAGCGTGTTCACGTCGTAAACCGCGGGCAAGGGCCGCGCGCGAAGTCCGCCGGCGGCATGGGTAAACTGTATCCGGATTTTGCTGTCTTCGATTTTGCGCGAGGCGAACATTGGGCCGGAGTAGGGAACCTTCTTGCCAAACTGGCGGGCTAACACCAGGGAAGCCAGTCGCTCGCCGGGGGTGCGCTTGTTGCGGGGGTGATCATCTCCTGATTCGCCCATGTCCATCTGCACTGTCATCCCAGTTGCGGGCAGCTTGAGCATGGCGGCCTGAGACTCGCGCAGTTCGGCAACGTCGCTTTCTCCTGGGTTGGGCTGTTTGGCGCCAATGCCGTGCAACTGGCAAATATAGAAAGGTAGCTCGGGGCGGTTCCATTTCTCGCGCCATTCGGCGATCATCGCGCCGAGTGCAGACCGGTATTCGAAGGCCCGCGAAACGTCTGACTCGCCCTGATACCACAACACGGCGTTGATTCCGTAATTCGTCAAAGGATTGATTGTGCCGTTGAAAATCACGCTGGAGTTTCCGAGCGGCGGCGTGTTGGGCGGCTTGGGTAATTTGTCGATTGCCGCGACTGACTCAGCAGTGAATTCGTATTCGATCTTGGCCAGCCAGTCACCTTCCAGATTCACCGTAAAAGCCCAGAAACGGCCCGGAGCATTGCTAATGCGTGGAGCGAACGCAGGCGCAAAGATACGGACGGCAATGGTGTTCTTACCAGTGCGCAGCAATTGCGCTGGAATCGGGAAGTAGCGTGGATATCCCGCGCCCGGATACGTCTGATACGACGTTTCTGAGACCTTGGTCCCATTCCAATAGACCTGTTCAAAGCCTTCGATGTCGCCCAGCAATACTTTGAATGCCTGGCCGCTGGCAAGGGCGGCGGGCGGCACATCGATGTCTTTCCGAATCCACACGGCGCCGATCACAGGCCGATCGAAGATCTTTCCTGGAAGCCGGACCGTGCTCCAGTCCGAGGTGGAAATACTTTCCGCCGCGAAATGCGCAGCGTCTGCTGCTTGCCGGTCCTTGCGGCCGTTGCTCTCCAGCCAGGTTGCATATTCGTTCACGAACTTATTCTTCTTGTCCGGATACCCAGCCAGCAGCGCGCGCCTGCGAGCATCGCCTTCGCGGATGGAATCGACGCGGCGAATGGCATCTTCACCCATCCACATCTCGGAATAGGTGCCAGACCAGGAACCGTCAATCACGCCCACGGGTTGCTGCAGTTCGTGCTGCATGCGCTGAGCGAAATAGTAGCCCACTGCCGTGAATGCGGCGGAACTCTTCGGATCGGAAACCACCCACTGGCCTTTGCAATCTTCCGCAGGTTGCGGTTTGCCCACCTTGATCACCCGGAAGACTCGCAGCTGCGGATTTGCGGATCGGGCAATCTCTGCCTCAGCGCCGAGTGTGGACTGGAGCGCCAACTCCATATTTGACTGCCCGGCCGCCAGCCAGACTGTTCCCACCATCACATCCGACACTGCGATTTCATTCTTGCCTTTCACGGTCATTAGGAAAGGCCCGTTGCCCGTAGGCTGAAGGTCCATCCGAACTTTCCAGCGGCCATCGCCACCCGCGACGGTCTGCCAGGTTTTGCCGTCGAATGCTACGGTGATGTTTTCGCCCGGATCGGCGTTTCCCCAAATGGGCGCCGCGCCTGATCGCATCAGCACCATGTGGTCGGAGATTAACGCGGGGAGCCGGATCTCCGCGTGTAACCCGAGGGTCAACGCCACGGTTAAGAGGAATGAGTGTCGAGTCATAGTAAGACCACCGAAGCTGAATTATACAGGCTGTATACACGTTGAGGCAATCAAGCGATGTATAATTCGTGCAATGACTGCAATCACCCGAAGAGCTCTTCTGGCAGGTGGCGTTGCCTGGCGCGCAGGCGCCGCCGAGCCCGCCATCTCGCCGATCACAAACAAGTGGGGCGAAGCGAAGACCACAAAGCTTGCGCTGGAAGAGATCCGCTTATACGAGGGCGTGGCTGGCAAGGCGTACAACCATCACCACCAGATCCTGTCTCATCAGGGCAAACTCTACGCATCCTGGTCCAACGGCGTGCTGCATGAGGACAATCCCGGGCAGCGGATGATGCTCGCTGTTTCGGGCGATGACGGAAAAACCTGGTCTGCGGAGCGCGAGATTTCTGCACCGCCGCCAGAGAAGAGTTCGACCTACACTGCGATGGGAATCCACTCACATCAGGATCGCCTGATCGCATACTACGGGCATTTTTCCTATAATCCGATCGCCTTCGATGCCAGCGGCGTAGTGCTTTCCAAACCGATCCTGGATAATCGCGGGAGCGGAAAAGTGTGGGTCCGAAAGAACACGTTCTGCGATGCTCGAATCTCACGGGACGGAGGTACGACCTGGGACAAACCGGTGCGCGTGCTGAACAAATTTGTGCCAAATCTGCGGCCGTTTCCGCTTCGCAACGGCCGGTTGCTGATGACCGGCAACGTCACATTCCCCTACACGGACGACCCGGCGGGGATTCGCGGCTGGAAGATGGTTGGCTTGCCGCGCCTGCCGAAATGGATGGAAGATAATCCCGAAGGTTTTCTCAAGGCCTGCACCTATCGCAATGATCCGCGCGACTACTGCGAGGGCTCGTTCTTCCAGACTGACGACGGCAAAATCCACATGATGATGCGGACCTTACCCATCGGCCGCGAAAAACACAACGGGTTGTTGGCTGTTTCAGAGAGTGCGGACAACGGGCGAACCTGGTCCGAACCGGTGCTCACCAGCTACTCCGATTGTTCGTGCCGGTTTCATTTCGGCCGCCTGCCGGATGGCCGCTTTTTCGGCTTGAGCTGCCCCAATCCAAAAGGCGCACGCACGCCGATGGTGCTCGCTACAAGCAAGGATGGCGTGGTGTTTGACCGCCACTACATTCTGGGAGATGCCGCGGCATCGAAGCCTCGCATGCAGGGCCATGCCAAGGGCGGGGCCTACGGATATCCGACTTGCGATATTGCCAACGGGAACATGTATATCGTGTTTTCGCGGGCCAAGGAAGACATCTACTTCACCAAAGTTCCTCTTGATGCACTGACATGATCAGTCGATTCCTTTGCATACTATTGCTCGCTTCTTTCCCGCTCGCCGCTGAGGTCAAAGTGGCGGCGTTGTTTGCTGATGGCATGGTGGTCCAGCGTGAATCGGCCGTTACGGTTTGGGGGACTGCCACCGTGGACGAACCGGTGACGGTGAGTTTCCGCGGGAGGATTGTTCAGGCCACGGCTAGCGGTGGCAAGTGGCTCTTGCGCATCGAAGGCGGCAAGGTACGGGTTTGGAGCCGCGACGTTCCCAAGCCGGTGGCGGTGCGGTATGCGTGGGCGAGCAATCCGATACTATCTGTAGAGAACCAAGCCGGGTTGCCCTTGCAGCCGTTCCGGACGGACCGTCTGCGGTAACCGCACATCTGTGCCCCCGTTTTGTTTCGGTACTTTAGCAACCGCGCCCTCACGGGTCGCGGTTCTCCGGGCACACACGCTCTATCCGCATTCCTGCGGGGGCCTCGCTAAAGTGTCAAAACTCGTACCTTGCACCCAACTGCATCGACCGCGTTGCCTGCGCGGACGTAATGCTACCGCCATTCACCGCGTTGATGAATACAACCGGCTGTCCGAAATTGCCGTGGTTAAACGCGTTGAACGCTTCCACTCGTATCTGCAGCCGGTTACGTTCGCGGAACATGAAGTTGCGGCTGAAAGAAAGGTTTGCCGCTTCGTAGCCGGGACCGTACAGAATATTGCGGCCTGCGGTTCCGGGGCGGAATGCGCCGTTGGGCACTGTGGTGAAAGCTGTGACGTCGAACCAATGCGCTGGTGTCGGGTTGTCGAGTGTGCCGGTCCTCAAGCGGTCGGGGCGCGGCGATTGACCCAACGACTGGTTGGCACTTTGCGTCTGTGGCGAAAACGGGAAGCCGCTGCCCATTCTGCCGGTGCTGGATAGCTGCCAGTTGCGGCCCCATACGGAATGCAGCGGCGATTGCAGCAGAAAGCTGAAGCTGGCCAGGTGCGTCTGGTTGTTGTCGGAAACCGCGCGGTCCATGCGCGCATAGCGCGGGTCGGTAACAGGATCGACGGAAACGTTGTAGTCGGTCGCATCGTCGATGCTTTTGCTGAACTGGTAATTGAAGCGCAGCATAAACCCACGCGTCAGCCGGCGCTTCACTGTGATCAACCCCGCATGGAAGTTCGACGACGAGCCGTTGGTGATGTAGTTGATTGTCGACCACGCCGGATTTGGCCGCGTGATGGTGTTGTTCGGCCCCCACAACGCCGGCTGATAATAATATGGCCCGTTGATGTTGATGCCGCGTGTGAGGTGCGTGCCAGTGGAGCCGCTATAGGCTGTCTCAACGGCGAATGCCCACGGCAATTCCCGCTCAATCGTGAAGTTGAAGTTCTGCAGATACGGCGACTGCGCGTGCCACTGCGTGCCGTTTGTGTTCGTCGTGCCGGCGATGCTCGATGTCGCGGTGGGGAAGGGATTCTTCATTGTCAGGGCAAGAGCGTTGTTGGTGTTGCGCGCGAAGGTCTGGGAGATCTGAAACGGGTAACCCTGGCCAAGGAACGTGAGATAGGGGCCCATGTAGTTTGCACCGTAGAATATGCCCCAGCCCGCGCGGATAGAGGTCTTAGTGTCGCCGAACGGACGCCATGCCACGCCGATGCGCGGCCCGAAATCTTTCTTCGGCGTATAGGCCAGGTTTTCGGGAAGCCCCACGGATTTCGCGGTGACCACCTTCCCTGTGAGGCCCAGTAACTTCAGCCGGTCGGCAAGGTCAGGCATGGTCTCGTCGCTGCCAATCACCACTTTGTTCAGGTCCAGGTTGTAGTTTGACCAGCGTCCACGCAATTCCGACGATGGAATCGTCAGTTCGTAGCGCAATCCCAGATTGAGCGTAAGTCGCGAACTGAGCTTGAAATCGTCCTGCACAAACGCGGAATAGGTCTTTGACCGCACGTACTGCGGCGATGAGGTGGGCGTGAGCGAAGTACTATCGGCGTAGCCCAGAACCATGTCCGCAAAAGAATTACTGGTCCAGTTGCCAAGGAATTTGAACTGCCCGTTTGCATTGGTGGGACGGTAGTTGTTCACCTGTCCGAAAGCGGCGTCCGCGCCCGCTCGAATCACATGCTTTCCCTTCACCCAGGTAATTGTACCTGCCTCTGTCAAGGTGTAAGAAAGCCGGAAGCCAGGGTTTGCTGCATAGTCCCCGACCGTTGCGTAGCCGGTGGGCTGGAACGACGGGAAAGCCCACAGGTTGGGGTCGGTGGTTGTGCCTGAAATCCCCAGTTGCTGTGCAATGTTCTGATGCGAGAAAGCAACCGCGTAGTTGTTGTAGTTGCGGCTGAGGCCGGAGCGGAGTTCCATGATCAGAGCCGGGGTGATGATGCGCGTGTAACTCACGCCGCCAACGGTGTTCTCGTTTTGAAAGTCGGCGGCAAAATCGGGAGTATAGCCGGCTTGAATGTTTTTCGTGTTGAACGTATGCGATCGAGAGAAATTAATGCTGAGCCGGTTGTTGTTGGAGATATTCTGATCGATCTTCGTGGTGATGAAGTAGTTCTTCTGCTCCTGCTGCAGGTTCTCCGCGTAATTGTTGACCGCGCCGGCGCGATTCGATGCCGGATAGTAGGTCATGATCTTCTGCACGATGGGGTCCACGCGGTTGGCTGGAATCACCGCGTTCGCGAACGGAGCATTGGTGGCGAGCGGATCTTTCAGCACGATCTTCGCGCCGGTATTGGTGACGCTCTGCGAGAAGTCGCCTGTCTTTTCGAGCGGTGTCGGCACGGTCATCAGTGCGGTGTACGGAGCATTCTGCCGCAGTTGTTCAAACGACACCATGAAAAACGACTTGTTCTTTCCGCTGTACAGTCTGGGAATATACACCGGGCCGCCGATCGATCCGCCGTATTGATTGCGTAGCATGTCGCCCTTGGTGGGCGCAAAGTAGCTGCGGGCATCGAAGATGGCGTCACGTGAAAATAGAAAGGCCGAGCCGTGCAAGTCATTTGATCCGGCTTTGACCACAACGCTCATCATGCCGCCGGCAACGCGCCCGTACTGGGCCGAGTAATTGTTGGTCATCATGCGGAACTCAGAGACCGCTTCAAGATTCACCGGCGCGATCAGGCTCGCGCCGATCATGTCGCGCGAAGGCGTTCCATCCACGATCATGCCGGTGTTGTCGCTGCGCGCGCCGTTCGTTACCACTCCGGAATAGCTGATGCTCGGCAAGCCGGTGGAGACGCCTGGAACGAGGTAGGCGAGGTCGAGGAAGTTCCGCCCCTGTAGCGGCATTTCAGTCAGCTCAGCTTTTTCGATGACGTCGCCGCGGACGGCGTTTTCAGTATTAATAAGCGGCGTGCTTGCCTTTACCGTCACCTCCTGTGAAACCGCACCAATTTCCAGTTTGAACGACAGGCGTGCCGGTTGATCCACCAGCAGTTCGATACCCGTCTGATGCAGCGTCCGGAAGCCGTCACGCTCAATGCGCACGTCATAGAATCCACGAGGCAGGTTGGTCACGGTAAACGTGCCTTCAGCGCCCGTCTTTACGCGTTGCACTTCGCCCGTGCCCGTATTCTGAATCACGGCGATAGCGGCAGGGATTGCCAGTCCGGCTGGATCGGAAACCACGCCAATCAGTGTCGCGGTCGGGGTCTGGGCCAGGGCGGCCGAAATGGAAAGGATGGCGAGTGCCCACGTAGATGGTCTCATTGATGAACTCCTGAGAATAACGCTGCCTGATTATACAAGCGGTATACAGAGAAGGTCAAGACGCCAGCGAGAAGCTTACTGCATGGAGAAATAGTTAACGACATTTTAGCTATACCGCATGGATACAAGATGTATAATGAGGCTACAAAGGGGGCCAGGTCGCCCGAAGGATACTCGTTATGAAATCCAAAATTCTAGTTTTAGCATGCGCGTGGCTGATGCCGTACGCGCTTCACGCGCAGGACACTCGCGCCAAGATTCTTGGCCAGGTCACCGATCCCGCAGGTTCTGCGGTTGTCGGCGCATCTGTCCACGCCACCAACACCGCCACCGGCATAAATCTCGCTTCAACCACAAACGAAGCTGGGCTCTTCGAAATTCCCTACCTGGTGCCAGGCACCTACACGGTGAGTGCGGAAGCCCCGGGTTTCAAGAAATTGGTTCGCAGCACCATTGAACTGCGTGTTGCCGACAAAGTGTCGCTGGATCTGAAGATGGAGGTCGGCGCTGTCTCTGATTCCATCACCGTAAGCGGCGGGACGCCGTTGCTGGAAGTGGCCAGTTCGTCGACTGGTGCGGTGGTGGATCACCGCCGGATTGTTGAGCTCCCGGTTAGCGGCGGCAACGCCTTGACTTTGGAACGGCTCACCCCCGGCGTCACTAACTTTGCCATTGCCAACCATCCCTATGAACTTTCCTCGGCAGGCGTGGCTTCTCGCATGTCGGTAAGCGGCATACGCAGCCAGAATACGGAGTTCACGATTGACGGCGCGCCCGTCATGTCCAACGATTCGGCGATCATTGTGCCGCAGGCCGATCTGGTGCAGGAACTGAAAGTGGAGACCAATTCCTACGACGCGGCGAGCGGCCACACCGCCGGCGGATCGGTGAATATCGGCACGCGGTCAGGCACCAACAACTTCCATGCAACGTTGTATGAAAACTACACCGGAGCGGCGCTCAAAGGGCTCGACTTCTTCCAGCGCCAGCGTCTATACGATGCATCAAGCGGGGCGCCGACTTCGGACAAACAGAAGTCCATTAAGGGCGCGGATGTGAATAACCGCTTCGGTGGCTCGGCCAGCGGGCCGGTGCTGATTCCGAAACTCTACAATGGTAAGAATCGCACGTTCTGGATCTACGGCTACGAAGGCTTCCGCCATCCCAACACCGATGCCAACTCGGGCTACTTCAGTACGGTTCCTACCACAGCCGAGCGCCAGGGCGATTTCTCAGGGCTCCTTTCCTTGGGTAACATCTACCAGATCTACGATCCTGCTACCATCACCGCGGCCGCCGGGGGCCGTTTCAGCCGGCTACCGCTGGCCGGCAACATCCTGCCCGCCACAAGGCTCGATTCGGTGGCCAAAGGCCTACTCAGCTATTTCCCCCTGCCAAACACTACCGGTACTGTGAATGGCCTGAATAACTTCTTCCATGCCGTGCATGGTTTGAGTGCTTATAATGTGCAGACCGCGAGGCTCGATCATGCTTTCAGCGACAGTCACAGGATCTTCGCTCGCGTCAATTATAACCACCTGAATGGCTTAGGCGGTGGCAGTTTCAACACCGATGCTACTGCGTTAACCAATCAGGCGAGCACAACGGGCATAGGGTTCGACGACGTTTACACCCTTAATCCTCACCTGCTGCTGAATGTGCGGTACTCGTTTACGCGCTACGCCCCCAGCTCCATTCCACAGGGCGGGGCGATGGATCTGACGAAGCTCGGGTTCGATCCGGCGTCGGTGAAACAGCTCGATCCACAGGCCACGGTGTTTCCGCGGTTGACCATCGATAGCTTTGCCGTCCTCGGTAACTTCACGCCTACGCGCAAAGCCACTAACTATCATGCCACCGCGGCGGATGTTACCCGGTCGATGGGTAAGCATACCCTGCGAATGGGCGGTGACTTCCGCACTTACAACGAAAATTCGTATGTCTTCAACAATTCCACACCGTACTTGAACTTCAACTCCAGCTACACGCAGGGACCGCTCGATAACTCGCCTGGTGCGCCCATCGGCCAGGGCCTTGCCTCTTTCCTGTTGGGCATTCCCAGCTCTGGCACGGTGGTGATGAATACATCGTATGCGTATCACTCCACGTTCTATTCCGCTTTCCTGCAAGACGATTGGAAGGTTTCAAGCAAGTTGACGTTGAACCTCGGAATCCGCTATGAGTACGAGACCTCGCCCGTGGAGCGCTTCAATCGCACGGTACGTGGCTTTGACCAATCGACCGCGAATCCGTTGGAAGCGCAGGTGCAGGCCGCCTACGCAAAATCACCGATTCCCGAGATACCGTTATCGCAGTTCCATGTCACCGGGGGGCTGACTTATGCGGGCGTCAATGGACAGCCTTCGGCGCTCTGGACTTCTGATAAGAACAACGTCGCGCCACGCGCGGGTGTGGCCTACCAGATTTTTGCAAAGACAGTGCTACGTGGGGGCTTCGGCGTATTCTATATGCCCAAGGCCGTTGACCACATCGGCTCCGCGGCGGATCGCACGGCCGTGAACCAGACCGGCTACAGCCAGTCCACCAGCATGACGGTGACAACCGATAACGGGCAGCATTTCATCGCGTCTTTGCGTAATCCGTTTCCTAGCGGAGTGTTGCTGCCAGTGGGTTCGAGCAATGGCCTAAAAAGCAATCTGGGTTCTTCGATCTCGTTCTACAACAGCCAGCAAGTCAATCCTCTGATAGGCCGTTGGGATTTCGGCTTCCAGCTGGAACTGCCGAAGCGCGTGCTGCTTGAGGCGATGTATGTGGGCAGTTCCGGATCGAGTCTCGCCGTTTCGCGGCAGATCGATGCCACGCCGGCCCAATACCTGAGCACGCTGCCAACGCGCGACAATACAGTCATCAACGCCCTCTCCGCGCAGGTCGCCAATCCGTTCTTTCCCCTGCTGCCAGGCACTTCGCTTTCGAGTGCGACGGTTTCGCGTTCTCAACTGTTGAGGCCCTACCCGCAGTACACGGGCATCACTTACAACGATCCCTCCGGCTCCTCCATTTACCACTCGCTGCAGACAAGAGTTGAACGCAGGTTCGGCTCCGGCTTCTCGCTGCAGGGGACGTACTCATGGTCCAAGTTCCTCAGCACCACGGAATTCCTCAACGCCACAGATGCCAAGCCGTCGCAGGTGGTATCCGATCAGGATATTCCGCAGCGCCTGGGCATCAGCGGCCTCTACGATCTGCCCTTTGGCGCCGGCCGGAAATTCGGCAGCCACTCTAACAAGTTTGTTGCGGCAGTGCTTGGCGGGTGGCAATGGCAGGCGATCTACGAAGCGCAGAGCGGAGCGCCGATCGGCTTTGGCGACGTGATCTTCAACGGCAACCTGCACGATATCACGCTCTCCAACAGCGACAAGAAAATCTCCCGCTGGTTCAACACCGATGCCGGCTTCGATAAGAACCCGGCCAACCAGCGCGCCTCTGATATTCGCGTAATGTCGCTGCGTTTTCCCAGCGTACGAAA
The DNA here is from genome assembly GCA_903881085.1 of uncultured Acidobacteriia bacterium. Lineage (GTDB taxonomy): Bacteria > Acidobacteriota > Terriglobia > Bryobacterales > Bryobacteraceae > CAIRSA01. The sequence continues at coordinate 10,297 of CAIRSA010000200.1, read as the reverse complement.
TCAAGGCATGAACATCTGGAATACTTCCATGATGAAATACTTTCGCCTTTCGGAGAATGCCAAGTTGCAGTTCCGCTCGGAGTGCATGAATGGCTTCAATCACTCGCACTTTGCTGCTCCGAATACAACGGTGACGAGCACGCTGTTCGGGCAACTGACGCAGGTGTCGTCTGTGGCGCGGCAGATCTTCTTTGTCGCTAAAATCGTATTCTGATGCTGATCAACCGCCGGGAATTCGGATACGCCATGATGGCCGCCACGGCGCGGCCATCCGCAGTGAAGGACTTGACTGCCTTTCTACAGGGCATGATCGATGCAAAGGTCGTGCCCGGTGTAAAGGTCGCGGCGACTCTTGATGACAAGCCGTTCATCGAGATCTTTCTGGGGACCTACAGCGACCAGAAGCGGCGCGACAATCCGTGCGACTGGAAGGCCGTACACTCGCTGGCGTCCGTATCGAAGATGGTTACGGCGACGGCGATCGTAATGGCTTGGCAGGACGGCTTGTTTGATCTGGACGATCCGGTTGTGAAGTACATTCCCGAGTTCGGCGCGCACGGCAAGGAGAAGATCACAATCCGCCAGTGCCTCACTCACACTGCTGGAATTCCCACTGCCATCCCAGGAAAGTGGATGGACACCGATGAACACTGGAATGAAACTCTGGCGCTAGTCTGCAATAAGGAACTGGAGTTTGAGCCTGGCAGCCGCACACAGTATCACGGGAGCACCGGGCCGATGGTTGCGGCCGCGGTGGTACGGCGCAAGTCCGGCGGCAAGAGCTGGCACGCCATCTGCAAAGAACGAGTGTTTGATCCACTGGGCCTTGCCAGTTTGACCTTTGAGCTGCCGCCTCCCGATGTTCGCGTGGTGATGCTGCCCTCGCCGAAAGATCTGTCGCAGGGAGCGCGCATCTATCGCAACGGCGTCAACAATCCTGGCGGCGGGTTGATGGGCAACATGGGCGACATCCTGAAGTTCCTGCGCTTCCATACGCGTGGCGGCGTGACACCCTCTGGCAAGCGTCTTCTTGGGGAACGCTACTGGAAAGAGATGCACACCAATCAATTCGCAGGCAAGCCGGCGCCGGCAAAAGACAAGCCGGGCTTTGAAAGTTGGGGCCTAGGCATGATGCTGCGCGCGGAAGGAACAAAAGGAAATGCTGGATGGCTGGGCGACGCCGATCGCTCCGGACCGCGAGTCTTTTCTCATGCCGGAATCAGCACAGCCCTGGCCGTTGGCGACCCGGATGCCAAGCTCGAGATCGCGATTCTCACCACCGATGTACCAGAACCTGCAAGCAAGGCAAGTGAGATCCGAAGAGGGTCGATAAACGGAGTGTACGCGGCGATATGATGTCATCTCTTGCAATCTTGTTGCTGGGCTGTGCTCCTTTGGCAGCGCTAGACCTGCACAGCGCACATATCGTTCCCGCGCCTGGGCTGACCGGGCCGGAGAAGAAGGCCGTGGAGATGCTGGCGCATGAAGTGAAGGCGCGAACCGGCTTGGACTGGTCTGCTGGCAGCGTGCCAGTCAACATACGGCACGCAACTGGCAGCGGCCCTGCCGAGGGGTTCCGCTTGCGCGTGAGCGCGGATAGTGTCGAGATTCAGGGCAACGATGAACGTGGCACGCTGTTCGGCGTCGGGCGCTTTTTGCGCGAGCTGCGCATGACAAAGGGTGCAGCCGAGGTTGCCTCAGGCTTGGATATCCGCACCACCCCCAAGTTCCCGTTGCGTGGCCACCAGATCGGCTACCGGCCGAAGGTCAACACCTACGATGCCTGGACGCCGGAAGTGTTCGAGCAGTACCTACGCGACCTGGTAGTGTTCGGCGTCAATGCGATTGAGTTGATCCCGCCGCGGTCTGACGATCGCGACCAGAGTCCGCATTTCCTGCTGCCCAAGATCGAGATGATGGCCGAGATGTCGCGCATCATCGCCGAATATGGATTGCAGGTTTGGGTGTGGTATCCGGCGATGGATAAGAACTACACGGACCCCAAAACCGTCGAATTCGCCTTGAAAGAATGGGGCGACGTATTCCGTAAACTTCCACGCATTGATGCCGTGTTTGTGCCTGGCGGTGACCCGGGCAGCACACCGCCGCAGCCTTTGATGGACCTTTTGGAAAAGGAAGCGGTGGTGCTGCGCCACACGCATCCCAAGGCGCAGATGTGGGTTTCGCCGCAAGGTTTCGACAGGCCGCAATTCGCTGAGTTTTTGCAGTTGGTCGGCAAGCAGCCGGCGTGGTTGAACGGCATTGTTTATGGCCCATGGACCAGCATGCCGATTGCGGAGTTGCGCTCGAAAGTGCCGGCCCGTTACCCGATCCGGCTCTATCCGGACATCACGCACAACTTCCTTTGCGAGTATCCCGTACCTGACTGGGACACGGCCTTCGCTGCGACGGAAGGGCGCGAGAGCATTAATCCGCGGCCGGTGGATCACGCGAATATCTTCCGACTGATGAGTTCGCACAGCGGTGGGTTCATCACGTATTCGGAAGGCGTCAATGACGACGTGAACAAGATGCTGTGGAGCGGTCTGGGTTGGGATCCCGATGCGCAGGTGATGTCACTGCTCCGCGAATACTCGCGCTACTTTATCGGTCCGGCGTTCGAGGACCAGTTCGCGCAGGGCTTACTCGGCCTGGAAAAGAACTGGCGCGGCCCGCTGGCCGCCAACGCCATGGTGGATCAAACGCTGCTTCAGTTCCGTGCCATGGAACGTGCCGCCACTCCGCAGATGCTGCGGAACTGGCGCTTTCAGCAAGTCCTATATCGGGCTTACTACGATGCTTATATCCGGCGCCGGCTGCTCTATGAGAGTTCGCTTGAACAACAGGCGATGGACCATCTGCGCGATGCACCGCGCCTGGGCGCAGGCATGGCGTTGGACGAGGCGGAGCACACGCTGGACCAGGCTGCCTCAAAGCCCATTGCGCAGGACCTGCGGACACGTATCTTCGCGCTGGCGGAAGCTCTGTTTCAAAGCATCGGCATGCAGTTGAGCGTCGATCTCTATCGCGCGGTACATTTTGGGCGTGGTGCAAATCTAGACATGGTGGACTTTCCGCTCAACAGCCGTTTCTGGCTCAAGCAGCAATTTGAAGCGGTCCGCGCAATGAAGACGGATCGAGAGCGCATGGTGGCCATCGATCGAATCGTAAACCGCACCAATCCGGGGCCTGGCGGCTTCTATGACGACCTCGGCAAACCTGGCATGCAGCCGCATCTGGTGAAAGCAGGCCCAGGGTATGGCGTCGATCCAAGCGCGTTTCAGTCAACCTTCAATCAATTCCGTTCGGAAGGTTCGGGACCGCATCTTGAGACCCCAACGGAGTGGTGGGATTACGCCGGAACGCGGCAGGACACGCCATTGACGATGCGATACGACAACCTGGATGTCCACGCCCGTTATAAAGTGCGGGTTGTTTACGTCGGCTGGAACAATGCGCCGAAATACCGGCTCACGGCGAATGAGGGCATCGAGGTGCATCCTTATCTTGCACGGCCCACGCCGATTCGCCCATTGGACTTCGACGTGCCCGCCGAAGCCACCGCCGCCGGTTCGCTTACGCTGAAATGGGCGCTCGAGCCAGGGACTGGCGGGTTCTCATCGTCAGTTGCGCTGGCTGAGGTTATGCTCATTCGTAAGTAGGGCTTCTGCTTTGCTTGCGGTTGCATTCTCATTCGGACACGATGCGAAACTGGGCAAGCGCCATTTCTAAACTCGGGCTGAAAGGAAAGGAGGACAAGTTGCTCAATTTCCGCTAAGACAGCTTATCCGGCCTCGACATTGGCCGTATGGCGAAAGTAAGGATCCCCAGTCAGAGCCCGGGGGCTTTCGGTTGTGAGCCACTCAAAGCGGCTCATGGGCATCGCTGACGTTAGGCCACGGTTTCCTGTTGGCCACCTTAACGGTGGCTAATCGCTCCCCAACTTCAACTGCTCAATACGCTGATATTCTTGCTCCTGATTTTTGGTGTAGTCTCGGATCACAGCCTGATCTCGCCCAACGGTGGACACAAAATACCCGCGTGACCCAAAACTCTGCCGACGAATTTCCTACTCCGTTCTCCGTAAACCCTTGCAATGTGGATCGCACTCTTCCCTTTGATATAGCCGATCACACTGGAAACTGCGTATTTCAGCGGGATCGCGATCAACATGTGTACTTGGTCGCTAATCAAATGGCCTTCCTTAAACGAAGGCACTTGTCCCGTCGCGCCACTGATCAGGCGCCGGTCCGCTTCGAACGAACCCGCCACAATAGGCCCAGCAGTCCCGCACCCGCCAGCGCCGCACTGGCAGGCTCTGGCGTCGGCGTAAAGCTCACCGAACCGGTTACGCCGAACACAGTCGGGCCTCCCGCTGCAAACGTTGCGGCCAGGTTGCCATTGATTCCCGTGTTCGTATTGTTGATAATCGCCATCAGCGTGTTGGAGCCGCCAATATTGAATCCACTCGTGACTGACCCTGTGTTGGTCCCGGCACAGAAAGTGTAGGGATTGTTGCTTCCGCCATTAGTCATAACCATTGCGCCCGTTGTGCATCCCGAAGAGGGGTTGAGCAAACCGTTGGAGCCGATGATTACGCCGTTCAACTCCAGCACAGTCCTGTCGTCGGCGGAGAGGTTGCCGAAGTTCAGAACGACATTGCTGGCGTTGGCTGGCAGCACAAAACTGAATTGAGCTGTCCAATAGTTGTTGAAGCTCGCCGCGGTCCCGCCTGTTACAAATGTCCCAGTAGCCGAGTCGTCACTGGTGATGCTAATAGTGTTGCCTGAGATCAAGAACGGAGTGACGTTTACCGCTCCAGTTCCACCTGCAGTAACGGTCCAGTTGGTTCCTGACCCGATCGAGATGGAGGCTGCCGGCGCAGCAAGGACCGCTAACAGATAGACGCTAGTTACTCGCAATTGAATCATATATTCTCCGGCGGCAAATCCGCGTTAAGAGATCTTATCATACCGTGGGCCGCCAAACCGAAGTGGAGTCTAAGGAGCTACCGGCGCGAGGTGCTGCTGGAGCGCTTCGGAAACGCGGACGACCGAACGGAAGTCAGATACTTGCAACAGTTTGTGACTGGCGCCAACGTTCAGCATTACAGACCGGCCACCGATCAACTGGAGCACAAGGAGCATGGCTGCCGCCGCCGGAGTGGCGAAAAGAGCCTGCGCCATATTTGGCGGCAACATGGCCTGAAGCCACATTTGGTGCGGACGTTCAAGGTAAGCAACGATCCAGCGTTTTCCGAAAAACTGGAAGCCATCGTGGGGCTCTATCTCAACCCGACGGAACATGCCATCGTCCTGTGCGCCGATTCGAAGAGCCAAATCCAGGCCCTGGACCGCACGCAACGGGGCCTGCGATTGAACAAGGGGCGCTGCGGAACGATGACGCACGACTACAAACGCAATGGGACGGCCACGCGATTGAAGCTTAGGCGAACGCGTACCGAGGAGTCGGGACGGGGCAGGCCAAAGTGCCTGCGCCACTTACTTTTCGTAAGCTCTGGCAAACGCAAGAAGGCCGAGTGCCACTCGGCCGCAGCTTGCCAACCTGCCCTACGATGGCGAACCGCTGGCTGCTTGGAAAAGTAGGTAGCCCAATGAATATCAGGGTTCGATTTGGTCTTGCACCGGCTCGATTTTGTGGATATTGCGCAGGTCGATGGCGATGCGGCCGCCTTCGATCGGTTGGAACATGTCGGAGAACTTGGCGCCCCATTGCACTTCGTCGAACTTGTAGCTCGAGCGGCTGTGGACGGTCTGGGAGAACACCTCATCGGTGGCGCTGAGCAGGACGAAGAATTCGGCGTCGGCTTCGGCAAGGGATTCGGCGGTCATACCCTGCATGGGGCTGGTCTCGTCGATGGGATGCACGATTACCCAGTGCAGCGGGAAGAACATCACCTTGCTGCGTTCCAGCGTGAGGCCGTGGAATTTGCGCTTGCCTGTTTCCGGAATGCGGACGCTGAGGACAAGGGTTGCCTCCACATTCACCAACTGGCTGTTGCGCTGGTTGGCGATGCGGATCATGAAGGCGGTCATGTCGTGGTAGGGGGCCACCACCGCCTGATCGCTGTACACGATGCGCATGGTTGGGCGGGAGAAACGGGCGAAGAGGAAGCCGGTGATGACGGCGAAGCCGAGCAGGCCGAGCAGCGCCTCGATCGAGACCAGGATGTTGGCGGGGAGGCCGTTCGGGGTGAGGCGGCCGTAGCCGATGGTGGCTAGGGTTTGGACGCTGAAGAAGAAGGCGTCGAGGTAGTGGCCTAGCGGGCTTACTTCGGTGGAGCCGTGTAGGGATTCCGGGCCGCACAGGTAATATGCGGCGGCGAAGACTACGTTGGTAAGGAAATATGAGAAGGCGGCGATGGCGTAGAAGCGGGTCCAGGAGATGGTTAGCAGGTAATGATAGAGGCCTAGCGATTGGAAGATGGTCATGCCGGCTCGCTCTACGTTGAAGGAGCCGTCGCGGTTTAGGAGGCGGGCTTTGCTTTCTTCGGCCAGGCGGTTGCCGAAGCCTAGGTCGTTGGGCGGTTGTAGGTCGGCCATTAGATACAAGGGTAACGCATGTGGGGCGAGTGCCCGCTCTTTGCGGCTAAACAACAAAAAAGGCGGGTTGGCAGCCCGCCCTTCTTGCATGTACAAAACGAGTTCTAGAACGAAAGGCGCAGTGACATCTGAATCTGCCGCTGGGCGCCGAGACCGACTGCGGATTCCACTGTCGAGAGCACCGTTCCGAAAGTACCGCCGGTGGCAGCGTTGTAAGCCTGACCGGGCTGCAACGTGTTGCCGGAGGTGCCGAGCACATTGTTCAAGCGCGCCACTGGATTGGCGAAATTGGCGCGGTTGAACAAGTTGTAAGCCTCAAAACGGAATTCCGTCTTCACACGTTCCGAGATGGAGAACCTCTTGTGCAGCGTGAGATCGAATTGCGACAAGCCCGGTCCGTGCAGTGCGCCGCGGCCTAGGTTGCCGAACTTGCCGGGGGCCGGCGTGGAGAAGGCGGCCGGGTTGAGAACGATGCGGCGATCGCTGGTGTGAAGGAACGGATCGACCCCGGCTATTACGTCAGGGAAGCGGACGTCGCGGGAGTTGCCGCCGCCAGGCACGTTGATGACAGGGACAGTGACGGGTTCGCCGTTGACCACGATGGGGTTGTTGACGATGGTGTTGTTGCGCGTGTCGCGATAGACGATGTCGGGGCGGGTGATGCGGATGTCGACTGGAAGGCCGGTGCGGGCGTTGACGATACCGCCAAGTTGCCAGCCACCCAGGATCGCGTCGGCGCCGCGGCTGAGTGACGATCCATATTTGTAGCCGCGGCCGAAGGGCAGTTCATACATTGCGGAGATGTTTGCGCTGTGACGGACATCGAAGGCATTGTTGCCGTGGTCCATTTTGAAGTTGTACGGGTTGAGGGCGGTATTGGCTTCGTTGGAGCCGCCGCTGTTGCCGATGCTGTGGGCATAGGTCCATTGAGCACCCAACGTGAGCCCTTTACTGTAGCGGCGATTGAGGGTGGTCTGGAGAGAATTGTAGTTGTCGTTACCGCCGGTGGTCTTGTAGTCAATTTCGCCGAAGCGCGTGCCGAACTCGCGAACCGCGGTGCCTGCGCCGGTGGTTGCGTTCATAGTGACGCCGGTGACTTTGTTGGTGATGCTGCGCAGGAACAGATTGCGTCCCTGGCTGCCGACGTAGGCCACCTGGAGCACAGCGCCGCCCCAGAACTGCTGCTGGACGGAAGCGGTGTAGGAGAGGATCTTTTCGGGAACCGTGTAGCCAGGGGCATACGCTCGAACGCCGATGCCGGTTGCCGTGTTGATGTTGAAGTTCTTGATTACTGCCAGCGCATCGATGGGGAAGCGTCCGGTTGCGGAGGTGCTAACGCGATCGCTTTCGATGGGCTGGATCAGATCTTCACCCTGGCCGGGTCCGTAGTAATAACCGCCGCCGATGCGGAATACGGTTTTGTTGTTCGTCTTGACGGGCGACCAGCTAAGTGCCAGGCGCGGGCCGAAGGCAAGCTTCGAGGTTGGGTAGAAGGGGCGGCTGCCTGGAGCATCGAGGGTGCCGGTAACGGTGTTATAGAGAACAACCAGATTACGGTCTTCACGCATAGGGGTGTAGTATTCGTAGCGCAGGCCGTAGCTGAGTGTCAGATTCGGCTTGAACTTGTATTCATCCTGTGCGTAGGCGCTGAACATTTCGGTCTTGCCGAAGCGATTGCCGGTGGCGCCATTGTTGAATGGGCTGGGAGCGCTGACGTCGCCGTTGATGGAGATGGTGGGGGTGTTGGCGAGAAATGCCGCGAGGTTGCTGAAGGCGTAGGTGGTGCCGCCGAGACGGTCGGTGTAGAGGCGGACCTGGCGGAATTCGCCGCCGAACTTAAAGTTGTGATTGCCCTTCACCCATGAGAGGCTGTCTACGTAGCTGAGCGAGTAGTTGGTGTAAGGTTGGCCGCGTCCGTTGGTGGCGCTATTGGAGCGCACCTGGCCGGAAGGAATGGAGACGCCGGCGCTGGCTCCCTGGCCGCCGATGCCGACCAGAACGGTAGCGCCGGTGATATTCAAAGTCACGCCGGAGAGATCCACGCCATTGACCGTGGGCGCGATGCCCGTGGTGCGCGTTTTGGGGCCGTTGTAGCCGATTTTGGCTTCGTTTACGACAGTGGGCGCGATGATCCGCTGCCACGATAGCACTCCATTCTGAGCGAGGGCCTTCTGCAGAAAGGCGCTGCCTGAAACGTCGAATGGAGCGGTGGAGGTGCCGTCGTCACGGAACCAACGTAGATAGAAGCTGTCTTTGTCGCTGTAGCGGTAGTCCAAACGGACGCTGCCGGACGACTCATTTACAACGGAGCGGCCGTTCAATTGGGCGATGTCGAAATCAGGATTGGATGTGGCGCCGAGGTTGCCAACCGGGAAGGCCCCGAACAGAGGCTTTATGGAGGCGTCAACGCAGCGAGCGGTAGAGCCAGTAACGCAAACCGGAAGGTTGCGTACAGCCAGGCTGGGCACCTGACCGACCAGCGGAAAGCCGGCCCGCTGGCGCAGGCCTTCAAAATGTCCGAAGAAGAAGAGTTTGCTTTTGGCGATGGGGCCGCCGAGAGAACCGCCGAATTGATTAAGCCGGAGCGGCGATTTGTTCAGGCCGTCGAAGAAGTTGCGCGCGTCGAGCGCGTCGTTTCGCAGGTATTCGAAAACGCTGCCATGGAAGGCGTTGCTGCCTGATTTGGTGATGATGGTGATCTGCCCACCCGTACCTGTGCCGTATTCGGCAGGGTAGTTGCTGGATTCGACGCGGAACTCCTGGACGGTTTCGAGGCTGGCCTGGAGGCGGAACGAGGATGAGATCTGGCCGTTCAGGTTGCCTGGCGAAGCGTCAATGATGGAAGAGGCTTCGACGCCATCGAAGCGAACTGCGTTCTGTTGGTTGGCTCGGCCTGAGAAGCGGATGTTGTCGTAGGTGCCGCCGCCAGCGGTTTGTGCGCCGGGCGCAAGAAGATAAAGTTGCGAGATCTGTCTGCCGTTGATCGGCATCTGCGCTAGTTCGCGTGCACTAATGTTTGCGCCCACAGACGCGGAACTGGTATCAACGGCAGCTAGGTCACCGCCTGAAACTGTTACTTCTGTGTTAACGGACGAGGGCTTCATTACAATCTGGAGGCCGCGTTCCTGTCCGACCGCGAGATTGATGGATTTATAAACTGCATCATTGAGGCCAGGGCCGGAAGCGGTAATGGTGTAAGTGGAGGCGGAAAGGCTGGTTACGAAAAAGACGCCTGAATCGGAAGTGCTCGCCGAGCGTTCGGCGCCCGTGCGCTCATTGCGGACATTGATTTTGACGCCTGGGATGAATGCGCCGGAGGTATCTGCGACCGAGCCGGTAAAGCGCCCAAGGTCTTGTGCGCTGACAATGCTCGACACAAGTAAGATTTGGAACAAGAGAGATTTATGATTCACGATGCTAGGCTAGCAGGTGAGTTTGACGGAGAGATTTCAGGAATATGACATTGTGGTTACGATCATGGGTTTCTACTTAGGAGTGAGTTACAGCTGTGTTACTGCTACTCCAAGTGTTTCGGCTTGGGATGGATTCAGTTCGTTCCGGAGAGCCGAGTGCCACTCGCCCGCAGATTGCCAATCCAATGTCGCTTACACTGAGTAGAACGACGCGTCGCATTTGGGGTCTGACACCTTTTTTCGGCCGCTTTTGCCGAAAATGGGCTGTCTGACCCCAATTGCCCTCCACCTCAATGCCCCAATGAATCGCTCACCAAATCG
>CAIRSA010000199.1 GCA_903881085.1 uncultured Acidobacteriia bacterium | reverse complement strand
CTCACCGAGCCGCGACCGTGAGGGAGCGGTTCCTAAAGGACAGAAAAGGAATCCAAATGAAACTCAACATCACCATCGACGAAAAACTCTACGAAGTAGACGTAGAAGTAGCCGAGCCCGAACAGCCCGGCACACCGCACTACAACAACATGACCGGCATGAATATCGGTTCCGTCCCGCTGCGAGTCCCAGCAGGCGCGGCGCCGGCTGCCGCACAGAAAGTCGAAAACGAAGACAAGGTCGCCCGCAGCCCCGTATCCGGCATTGTCGTGCAAATCGCCGCGCAGGTCGGCCAGACTTTGCAGGCAGGCGACATCCTGCTAGTGCTCGAAGCCATGAAGATGGAGACCAACATCACCGCCCCCTCGGCAGGCAAAATCGCCGCCATCTTAGTTAAACAAGGCGACAGCGTGCAGGGCGGACAGATCTTAGTGGAGTTCGAATAATGCCTACGGCCATGCAAGAAACAAACATAGAAAACATCCCCGGCTTTCTGTTTTTCGACCACGTCGCCATCTCCGTGAAGCCAGGCCAGATGGAAGCGCAGGTGAACGCCTATCGGGCGATGGGCTTCCACGAAGTCCACCGCGAAGACGTGCTCGGCAGTGACCAGGTGCGCGAGGTGCTCCTGCAGGTAGGCGCAGGTCCGAACCTGATCCAACTGCTGGAGCCGCTCACGCCCGAATCCCCCGTGGCCAAGCAGATCGAAAGCAACGGCGGACGCGGCGGCATGGCCCACGTCGCACTCCGTGTAGCCGATATCCAAAAGGCCTTCGACTACCTCGCCGCCAACGGCTTCCGCATCATCGATAAGGCTCCGCGCAAAGGCTCGCGCGGCACCACCGTCTTCTTCCTCCATCCGAAAACAACGGAGGCCGCCGCCCTTGGCTACCTGATTGAAGTGGTGCAGGAGGGCGCCCACCATGCCTGAACCGCTCAACATCCTCGCCGATTTTCCCCCGGTCCCAACCGAAGCCTGGGAGGCCGCAATCAAGGCCGATCTCAAAGGCGCCGACTACGATAAGAAACTTGTCTGGCGCACCGAAGAAGGCCTCGCCATCCGCCCTTACTACCGCAAGGAAGCGCTACCAACAGATGCAGGCGCCATCGCCACAGCCGACTGGGCCATCGCGCAAGCAGCCGAACCCGCGCCCGATGCCATCCGTGCCGACATCTTCCACGAAGCCGGCGCGCACGCCATCCAGGAACTGGGCTACTCCATCGCCGCTGCTGCTGACATGTTGGCGGCCAACACGGGCTCCATCGAATTCGTCTTCGCCGTTGGCCCCACCTTCTTCCTGGAGATCGCCAAGCTCCGCGCCGCGCGCAAACTCTTTGCCCAACTGGCCCGCGCCTTCGGCTCCACGGCGACCATGCGCGTACACGTCTGCACGCCTCAGCGCAACAAGAGCATCTATGACCGCTACTCCAACTTGCTCCGCGTCACCACCGAAGCGCTCTCCGCCGTGCTCGGTGGATGCGACTCGCTCGACGTCGTCCCCTTCGGCTTCGATCCCCATCTCGCCCTCAACCTGCAACGCATCTTGAAAGAAGAAGTCCACCTCAATGCAGTCGCCGACCCCGCCGCCGGCTGCTATTACATCGAAGCGTTGACTGACTCGCTGGCCTGCCAGGCCTGGCGATTGTTTCAAGAGGTAGAGGCCGAAGGCGGCTACGCCAAGGCCCAAGCCAACGGATCCATCGAACGCGCCATTGAACAATCCCGCACCGCGCGCGCCAAGTCCTATTCATCACGAAAACGTGCGTTGGTCGGCGTAAACAACTACCCGGACGTTACAGAAAAAACACCGCACCCAGACGTGCCCGCTTACCCCAAGGCCACCCGCATCGCCGAGCCCTTCGAACAGATCCGCCATCGCACCGCAGTGCACGCCACGGCAACCGGGCACTGTCCCAAAGTGCTGTTGCTCAAACGCGGCGACGTGAAGATGAAGGGCGCCCGCGCCAACTTCTGCTTCAACTTCTTCGGCTGCGGAGGCTTCGACATTGAGGACTCCGAAGAGTACCTCACCACCGATGCCGACCTCATCATCCTCTGCAGTTCCGACGCCGAATACCTGCCGTTCGCCCGCGAGGTCTGCGCCTGCGTGGACGTGCCGGTGCTCGTCGCCGGCAACCCCGTCAATGAGCTCGAAGCACTGCGCGCCGCAGGCGTTCGCGGCTTCGTACACATTCAAAGCGACGCCATCCACACGCTCTCCGAATGGCAAAACGAACTCGGCATGGGAGGCCACCAATGAGACCTGACTTTTCAAAAATTGAATACCAACCGCAGCCGCCCGCAGCCATTCCAACCACAAACAAAGAGGTCTGGAACACCGCCGAACAGATCCCGGTGAAACCCATCTACACCGCCGATGACATGCAGGGCGTCCACCACCTGGACTACGCCGCGGGCATCCCGCCCTTCCTGCGCGGCCCGTACTCAACGATGTATTCCATGCAGCCGTGGACCATCCGCCAGTACGCAGGCTTCTCAACCGCCGAAGAATCAAACGCCTTCTACCGCCGCAACCTCGCCGCCGGTCAGAAGGGCCTCTCCGTCGCCTTCGATCTCGCCACGCACCGCGGCTACGATTCCGACAACGAACGCGTTACTGGCGACGTGGGCAAAGCCGGTGTCGCCATCGATTCCGTTGAGGACATGAAGATCCTCTTCCAAAACATCCCCCTCGGCCAGATGTCCGTCTCCATGACAATGAACGGCGCAGTGCTGCCCATCATGGCCTTCTACATCGTCGCCGCCGAAGAGCAACGCGTCGACCGCAAAGACCTCACCGGCACCATTCAGAACGACATCCTGAAAGAGTTCATGGTGCGCAACACCTATATCTATCCACCCGCCCCCTCCATGCGCATCATCGGCGACATCTTCAAATACTGCGCCCAGCACATGCCCAAGTTCAACTGCATCTCCATCAGCGGCTATCACATCCAGGAAGCGGGCGCTACCGCAGATTTGGAACTGGCCTACACGCTCGCCGATGGCCTTGAGTACATCCGCACCGGCCTCGCCGCCGGTCTCGATATCGATACCTTCGCTCCGCGCCTCAGCTTCTTCTGGGGCATCGGCATGAACCACTTCATGGAGATCGCCAAGCTGCGCGCGGCCCGTCTGTTGTGGGCCAAAATCGTCAAGAGCTTCAACCCTAAGAATCCGAAGTCGATGGCCCTGCGCACGCACTCGCAGACCTCCGGCTGGAGCCTCGCCGCGCAGGATGTCTATAACAACGTGCCACGCACTTGCGTCGAAGCGTTGGCCGCCGTCCTCGGCCACACGCAATCGCTCCACACCAACGCGCTCGATGAAGCCATCGCCCTGCCCACCGACTTCTCCGCGCGCATCGCCCGCAACACGCAGATCTTCCTGCAGGAAGAAACCGGCATCACGAAAGTAGTCGATCCATGGGCCGGCAGTTACTACATCGAATCGCTCACCCAGCAACTCGCCGAGCGCGCCTGGCAGCACATTCAGGAAGTGGAAGAGCTCGGCGGAATGACCAAAGCCATCGAAACCGGCCTTCCCAAGATGCGCATTGAAGAGGCCGCCGCCCGCCGCCAGTCCCACATCGATACGGGCCTGGAAACCATCGTCGGCGTCAATCGCTACAAGCCTGTAACGGAAGAGCAGTTCGATGTGCGCATCGTCGATAACCAAGCCGTTCGCGAATCGCAGTTGCAGCGTCTGGCCGAAACACGCGCCGCGCGCAAGCAACCCGCCGTCGACGCAGCTCTCGCCGCCTTGACCGGTGCCGCCCGCGAGGGCTCGGCCAATTTACTTGAACTCGCAGTGAATGCCGCCCGCGAACGGGCCACGCTGGGCGAAATCTCCGCAGCCCTAGAAAAGGTGTACGGCCGCTACCAGGCCTCAAACAAAACCATCTCCGGCGTCTACTCCGCAGAAAGCCAGAGCGATCCTGAATTCCTCAAAGCACAGGCCGCAGCGCGCGAGTTCGCCGCAATGGAAGGCCGCCGCCCGCGCATCCTCATGGCCAAGTTGGGGCAGGACGGGCATGATCGCGGCGCCAAAGTAATCGCCACCGCGTTTGCCGACCTGGGCTTTGACGTTGACGTCGGCCCGCTCTTTCAAACGCCGCGCGAAGCGGCCCGCATGGCCGTCGAAAACGATGTCCACATACTCGGCGTTTCCAGCCTCGCCGGCGGACACTCCACGCTCATCCCGCAGGTGGTCGCGGAATTGAAATCCCTCGGCCGCGACGACATTCAAGTCTACGCCGGGGGTGTGATCCCGCCGCAGGATTACGACGCCTTGTACAAAGCCGGAGTCGCCGGCGTGTTCGGTCCCGGCACGGTGATTCCCGTTTGTGCGCAGCAGATCCTGCACGCACTCATCGGGAGTATGCATGCCGTCTAGGCTGCCGCTCCAACGTTATATTGACGGTGTTGCCGCGGGCGAACGTGCCATCCTCGCCCGCGCCATCACGCTGATCGAAAGCACGCTGCCATCGGACGCAGACCTCGCCGTGCACCTGCTTGATGCAGTCCTCCCACTCACCGGCAACTCCGTCCGAGTCGGCATCACCGGCGTTCCTGGCGTGGGCAAAAGCACGTTCATCGACGCGCTCGGCATGCACCTCATCCGCGACCGCGACGAGAACCTCGCCGTCCTCAGCGTCGACCCCTCCAGCCCCATCAGCGGCGGCAGCATCCTCGGCGACAAGACGCGCATGGAAAAGCTCGCCGTAGAAGAGCGAGCCTTCATCCGCCCCTCGCCATCGCAGGGCCACCTGGGAGGTGTAGCCCGGCGCACACGCGAGACAATCCTCTTGTGCGAGGCCGCAGGCTACAAAAACATCCTTGTCGAAACCGTAGGCGTAGGCCAAAGCGAAACCGCCGTCCGCAACATGACCGATTTTTTCTTGTTGCTGATGCTGGCCGGAGCAGGCGACGCCCTGCAAGGCATGAAGCGCGGCATCATCGAAATGCTCGACGGCATGGCCATCAACAAAGCCGATGGCGACAACACTCTGCCCGCCCAACGCGCCCGCGCCGTCTACGAAGGCGCGCTCCATCTCTTCCCTGCCTCGGCCGATGGCTGGACTCCGCGCGTGCTGACCTGCTCCTCACTCACCGGCGAAGGCATCGAAGCCGTCTGGCAGATGGTGCAGGACCACCGCGCCATCCCCAATCAGCGCCGAAGAAATCAGGCCCTGCAATGGATGGACGAACTCACCATGCTCGGCCTGGAAGACCTCTTCCGAAAAAACTGTGCGGTGGCCGCCCGCCTGCCCCAACTCCGCCAGCAGGTCCTCGAAGGCCGCACCACCCCCTTCGCCGCCAGCCGCGAACTGCTGAAGCAGTTCGACCGAGGTGGGGTAGATTGGCAATCTGCAGCCGATTGTTAATCGGCTTGCTTACTAACTTAGTGACAATGGGCGATTCGCCTGCGCCACCGATGGAAAGACAATCGGCGGGATGGCAATGATGTTAAAATGAAAATTACAACCAATGGCTCAGGAACAAGCGATTACTGAAAGCGAAGGACTGCCCCCGATTAATGTTTGGGCACCCGTGATTCTTATCGGGTGGCTCATCCCAGGTGGCGGGCATTTTTTCCTCAACCGGCGTGGGCGCGGAGCGATTCTGGCGCTAACCATCACCGTCACGTTCGTGCTGGGGTTGCTGATGCGTGGCGCGATGTTTCAGCCGCAGACAGGCGATCTGCTCACAATCCTGATTTATTACGGCGGGTATGTGGGCGATTTGGCCTCGGGAGTGCTTTACTTCCTCGCAACCTGGATGGGCTACAACCAGGTTGACATGGCCGGCCACGTTCACGACTATGGAACGAAATTCCTGGTGGGCGCGGGGCTACTGAACGTTTTGGCTATTGTGGACGCGTTTGAAATTGCCTGTGGAAAGAAGAGCTAAGCCATGCCGAAGATGAACTTATCTCACTTTGAAGCCTCGATCCTGTTCGGACTGGTCATCTCGATTGTCCTGGGCGTAGTCACCAAGAAGACAGACAAAGAGCGGCTGCACTACGGTTTGTACTGCTTCGGCTGTTTTGTTGCCACGATTTTTGGACTCGGCTGGATGATGTGGCTCGGCCACCGGTAACAACGGGATTGGCTGCAACCTCCACGGGTGGGGCGCATCTAAGCAATTAGCAATCCGAACGGATTTTTTGATGCTGCAGGCGATCAACCCATTTTTGCGTTCGTGCGTGCTTTTGCTTTTGTTGCTGGCAATCGGCCCTAACCAAGCCATTTTTGCACAAGGACAAGCACAAAGCTCCATCGAGGTCGTCGTAACAGATCAGTCGGCGAAACCGGTTCCAAACGTACCAGTTGAGTTGAAGGCGCCTGGGAAGCCCATTGATTATCAGCAGACTGACGTGAGCGGCCATGTCCGGTTTGCGCCACTGGCGGCCGGCATTTACGCGGTTGCCATAAGTAAGGACGGTTTTGCACCGGTCTCAAAGGATGGCCTTACGCTGGCAGCGGGCGGGGCTCTGACGGTTGACGTGATGCTGACACCGGCGCAGGCGCGGGCGGATAGTGTCAATGTGAACGCCGAAGCCTCAACGATAGAACAAAGCGCGTCCACCTCCAACGACATCACAGGCAAGACGGCCAAAGAACTGCCCGGCCGGCCGGCGACGGTTGCGGATGTGCTGCCGATGATTCCCGGCGTGGTTCGCAAGCCTGGCGGCGAGTTGCAGATTTCGGGCAGTGGGGAGCACCGCAGCGCACTCATCGTGAACTCGGCGGACGTGACGGATCCGGCCACGGGACAGTTTGGATTGACGGTGCCGATGGACAGCGTGGAAACGGTGCAGGTGTTTCAGACTCCGTTTTTGGCCGAATACGGGAAGTTTTCGGCAGGCGTCGTGTCAGTGGAAACCAAGCGCGGCGGCGACAAATGGAAGTGGGATTTGAACGACCCGTTCCCGGAGTTCCGCATCCGTAGCTGGCATCTGCGCGGGCTGCGGGATGCGACACCGCGCATCAACTTCGAAGGGCCGCTGATTCCGGGGAAATTGTATCTTTCAGAAGGCGCTGAATACGAACTGCGCAAGATCGCGATCTACACGCTTCCCTTCCCCAATAACCAAAAGAAGCAGGAGGGCATCAACACCTTCACGCAGCTGGATTGGGTGAAATCGCAGAACAACCTGATTACGGCTACGGTTCACATCGCTCCGCAAAAGCTGGAGTTCGTGAATATGAACTACTTCAATCCGGCTGGGACCACGCCAGACGCGGGGACGCACAATTACAATGCAACGATCGCCGATCATCTGACGTGGCACGGGGGATTGTTCGACAATACGCTGTCATTGAAACGGTTCGATGCCAATGTGTGGAGCAAAGGCGTTGCCGATCTGAACATTTCGCCAGGCGGCAATTCCGGCAACTACTTCGCCGGCCAGAACCGCGACGCGATGCGCGCCGGACTGCAGAGCACCTACTCTTTCGCGACAGTTCGCAACCATGGTGAACACAACATCAAGGCCGGCACGTATGTCTCCGATAGCCTGGACCGCGGCGAAGTGAAAGAGCGGCCAATTAACATTCTGAACAACGACCAGCAGTTGCTGGAGCGCATCTTTTTCATCGGCGGCGCGCCCTTTAGCAAGACCGACATCGACTACAGCGCGTTCGTGCAGGACCACTGGGTTTTGTCCCCGCACCTGGCGATTGACGTGGGTGTGCGCAGCGAGTCGCAACAGCGCTCGCAGGCAATCCGCTTTGCTCCGCGGGGCGGAGCTGCGTGGACCCCATTTGTAAAGGCTGGAACCACCATTCGCGGCGGATACGGCCTGTTCTATGACCGCGTCCCTCTCAACGTATATTCGTTCGACCGCTATCCTTCGCCAGTGATCACACTGTATGATCCTGCTGGACAGATTACAGGTGGGCCCTTCGTGTTTCACCGCGGCTTGGGGAAAGTGCTGTTGCGCCGTCCGTTTGTTTTTCAGGAACCGGTGGATGGCAACTTCTCACCAGCGACGGACACATGGAGTGTTCAGGTGGAACAGCCCGTGTCGACATTTTTGAAGCTGCGGGTAGGCTATCAACAGAACCGGTCAGAAGGCCTGGTGACATTGAATCCATCGGAGCCGGATACGACCACCAACACTGGCACCTATCTGCTGGCTGGGACTGGCAAAGCACGCTACCGGCAGTTTGAAGCAACGGCGCGTTTTCGTTTCAAGTCGGACCGCCAGCTTTTCCTGTCGTACGTGAACAGTTCGGCGCGTGGCGATTTGAACGATTTCAACAATTATCTGGGGACGTTTCCCACGCCGATTGTAAGGTCGAACCAGTTTGGGGATCTACCTTCGGATCTGCCCAACCGGTTTCTCGCGTGGGGTGTGTTTCCGTTGCCGCTGAAGTTCAGGGTGTCGCCGGTGGTGGAGTATCGAAACGGATTCCCTTATCTGGAGACTGACGTGATGCAGAACTATGCCGGAGTGCCGTACCACAACCGCTTCCCGCATTTCTTTTCGGCCGATACGCGGATTTCGAAGGACTTCAAAGTGAGTCACCAGTATTCGGTGCGATTGTCGCTTTCCGCGTTCAATTTGACCAACCACTTCAATCCGGAGGCGGTGCACGGCAATAATGCCGACCCGGCTTACGGGTATTTCTTTGGGCATCGCGGACGGCGGTTTACGATGGATTTCGACTTCTTGTTTTAGGCTGGTGAATCATAACCGGAATTCACCGGCCGGTGGCTTTGGATATACCAGAAGTAAGCCGCCCCGGCAAATTGAAATCCACCCACTACGCCGATAATCTTCATTGTAAAAGCAAGCCGGTCAGGCACGTCGACAATCGGAATCACAGACAGGGTCACATAGAGCAGTGCCATCGCAAAGCCGGAGGCCGCCGCCAGGCGCAGGCTCAATTTTGGCTTCTCCCCCGGCGCGATGAGCGGGATGGCGAACATGGCCATGTAAGCCAGTGCGTAGAAGATTCCCCCCGCATTGTCGAGCAACTGAAAGGCTTCCTGATTGCCTCCGCTGAGATTCGCCAGGATGCCGAATACGAACGCCACAGCCGCAACCACAAGGATGGATCCGGTGGGCGTGCGATGCCGCGGATGCAAGCGGCTGAACCATTCCGGCAGCAGGTGATCCCACCCGGCAACCATCGGAAGCCTCGTTATGGTGCTGAAACTGAGTGAATTGCCCGTGACCAATGTCACCACCAACAAGAGCGCGGCGAAAACTTTCAGCGAGGGAGCGCCGATACTCAGCACTTGGGTGATCGGCACGACAAGGTCAACGTCAGATGGCTTCACAAAAGTCAGCACCGACGCCGTGCCCAGAATGAAGATCGCCGAGACGATCGGCGCTGAGATCCAAACGGAACGGCGAATCGACCGGGCCACATTTTTGTCGCGGCATTCACCGGCGAAGATAGCAGCGCCATCCACGCCGCTCAGCGCGCCCATGCCCATTTTTCCAAGGACATTCAAATTGAACACGGTGAGCGCAGGAAAGGTCAATGCAACCGGCGCGATGGCAGAAGTCCCGTTGAACCACACCGGGATCGCAACCAGAATGAGGGCACCAAATAGAACCAGCACACCCAGGCTGCCAATGTTGTTAATCCACTTGCCGAGCGACAGGCCACGCCAGGCGACAACGATCAAGCCGCCAATGATGCTCACCATTACCGCGGATATCGCCAGCTTGCTTCCGGCAAACCATGCGCCGCCCGCGCCGAGTGCGTAGGATAAGCTATCGGCCGAGGCGATGCCAACCTTAGAAACGATAAATACGTTGTTGAGCCAAATGTTCAGCGCCACCAGAAAGCCCGCCAGTGGACCGAAGCGCAGCTTCGCCCATTGATAGACACCGCCTTCGAGCGGCATCTCAGTCGCCAGATGCGCCACAACCAGTCCCGATGGAATATAGAAGAAGAAAACCGCCGCCAGCCAGAACATCATGTGCGGGGGGCCCAGCTTCGCGGCTGAGCCAATCCAGCTTAGACCTACGATGTTGAGGACCTGGATCGCCACCAGATCGCGCAATCGCAGCTCTTTTTTCAAATCGGAACTGCGCAGTTCTACCTGCTGTTCCGCCTCCAGGAATTGCTGCTCTCGCTCGCTCAGCATATCGCTAGAGGATAGCAGAACGGGTAAAGTAGTAGGAACCGATATGAAACACTTTGCTTTGCTGTTCATTCTGACTCTGGCCGCGGTTGCGGCCGATCGCCTCGTTGTGGTGCCTGCCAATGGCGCCAAGCCAGTTGGCCCGTATAGCTCGGGCATCGTAGCTGGCGGCTATCTATATGCCTCAGGCCAGGGCGCGCGCGATCAGAGCGGCAAGATGACAGAAGGCATTGAAGCACAAACACGCCAGACGCTCAGCTACATCCGCGGCATTGTGGAAGCAGGCGGCCTGACCATGGAGCACATCGTTTACGCGCAGGTGTATTTGACCGATGTGTCACAGGTGGAAGGAATGGAAAAAGTGTGGCGCGAAGTGTTCCCCAACAATCCGCCGGCGAGGGCCATACTGGGCAGCAAGCGCATGCCCACGGAAACGCCTGTTGAGATCAATGCCGTCGCCGTGATGGATTTAAAAAACAAGCGCCGCTTTGCGGGCGGAGTCGCCACTGCGGAACGTATTTACCTGGATGGCATCTTCGCCAATGACACGCAGACGGCGATCGACAAACTGCAAAAAACGCTACTGAGCGAAGGAATCGGACTCGGACATCTTGTTTTCACCAACGTCTATGTCGGCCCCGGCCTCACGCTTGGCAAGATGAATGAAGTGTACGCGCAGTATTTCGAAAAGGGCAATGCCCCGGCGCGTGCTTCGCTCATGGTGGATGCCCTGCCCCGAGGCGCGCAGATCGAGATCACCGGCGTCGCGGTGCGCGACCTTTCGACGCGCCGTGTGGTGCGGCCGCGCAACATGTCGCCCAGCGCAACGGCCAGCCCCTGCGTGTGGTCGTCGGACACGTTGTACTGCTCGGCAAAATCGGGCTTCATTCCGGGTCCGAATTCCGGAATCTACTCCGAGGATGTAGAAACGCAGGTGCGGCAGACGATGCGCAATCTGCTCGACGGCCTGGAAGAGGCAGGCCTCAACTTTTCGCATGTCGTGGCGAGCAACGTGTACCTCGATCAGTTGGATGAGTTCCAGCGCATGAACGGCATCTACGCCAAGTATTTTGGTGCAACGCCGCCTACGCGCACTACTGTGCAACCCGCACCGGTAGCAGAACGGAAGCGTGATGCCGAGGGCAGGGCCACGATGGCCGAACAGATCTCCATTGTTGCGGTGCGATAACGGAGTCCGTTATCGTTGCGCCCCCGATAGGACAGGCGAATCGCCCTTCGCTAAGGCTTCCGCGGACAAGCCGGCGGACCTGTTGCCCATAAGCGCTCAGTTAGCCCCGGAAGGCCGATTGCCAATCGGCCGCAGATTGCCAATCTGCCCCACAGCGGGTGGTGCAGTAGCGACTCGGCGATTGAGACAGGTTATCGTAGCGCTTGTGGGCAAATTCTAATGTTTTACGCGTTCCAATCCTCGCTGCGCCATAATGTACTACCACCAAGGGTATACAGCCTAAGCACAGACTGAGGTGCCTATTCAGGCGTAGAGCAGAGAATTTTCCGGCCCAATCCTCACTACTACATTTCAATCACTCAAAGCGTCACGGAAGTGGCAACTCCGGACCTCCCCCACCTGTCAGGTGTCCGAATGAATGAGGAGAAACTACTAATGAAAAGTGGAATTTTAGTCCGGAATCTTATGCTGTCAATCGTTATGGCTGCGCCAGCATTCGCGGCTTTTACGGAATTCACAGGCGGCACCGCACAAAGCGATTGGTATACGACGTATAGCAATATAGTTACGTTCGACGGCATCGCGGATACGATG
Source organism: uncultured Acidobacteriia bacterium (assembly GCA_903881085.1). Taxonomy (GTDB): domain Bacteria; phylum Acidobacteriota; class Terriglobia; order Bryobacterales; family Bryobacteraceae; genus CAIRSA01. The sequence goes on along the minus strand of CAIRSA010000199.1, from coordinate 10,840 downwards.
TGCACGGGTCCAACCAACAGCGAAAGTTGTAATAATGGCCTGACCTTCGGAGGCGTCTCATTCATTGGCTTCAATGGGAGCGACTTCACAAAGAACTCCCAATTGCAACTATATAGCGAACTTGAGACGTGGTACAACTACGGCAGGAGCGACCAATTTGGCAACGTTATATCCAATCCCGGGATTCTTCTCAGCGATAGCTCCAACGGTGGCGCATCAAGTCCGGTGGGGTTCCGAATCACTCTGCCCTCTCCCGTAACGGCCTTTGGAGTCCAGGTAATGGGCACCCCGTCACTTGGTGGCTATCACGTGTCGCTCAGTGTCTCTGGAGGCGACACGTCAACGGTTGGAAGCGATGTACCGGCGGCAACACTGACTACAGCCTCGAGTCATGGCAGAACGTTCATCGGATTCACTTCCGATACCTCCTTCACGGTGATTGACATCGTGGGCAGTCCAGGGATAACGGGTGAACGTTTGGTCATCGACAACGTCAGCTATGGCAATGTCCCGCCACCGTCGCCCCCGGAAACACCGGAGTTGCAATCCGTATTTTATATGCTCACCGGGTTCGCCGCCATGTTCTTCGGTTATCGCCGGCGCATGGCTCTATAGCGAGAGGCTTTGATCTGGCAGAGCGGGCTCGACATACGCACGGTCCATGATGTCTGTTAAAATCATCGTCAAGACTGCATGCGAACGCTAGCCCTGCTCTGCCTGATACACGCCTTGGTTTCATTGCCCTCGTTTGCGATGGCAAAGAAGAAGAAAGAGGAAATCACCCAAACGCTGGAGGCACCCAAAGACCCGCCGCTGGCAGTGGTTGCCGACACGCAGCGCCTCGGGTTTCTGGTCTCGCCGCTTTCGGCCAAAGGGCTCCTTTCCGCCCAGTTGCGGGATGCGATTCGCGGACTGATCAAGACCGCCAACGGAGCACAGATCGTGAAGCTTCGCGCCTTCACCGCGGGCACAGGCGACATGCGGCGCGTCTATGCGATCGTCAGCGATATTTTTACCGAGAAGAAACTGCCTCTGCCTGCTGTAAGCATTGTGCAGGTGGGGGGCCTGCCGCTGGATGGGGCACAGGTACAGTTAGAAGCCTATGTGGTTGGCAAGAAGACGGTCAACCCCAACGGATTGGCCTTCGTCTCCGGAGTAGGCATTGCCACGCGCAACCCTCTCGACCCAGTGCCACCGCTGCTCGACAAAGCAATGGCCGATCTGAAAGCAGCCGTGGAATCTTCCGGCGCTACCAGTCAGGACGTGTTGCGGATTACGTGCCTGTTCAGTTCTCTCGATGAATATTCCAAGTTGAGATCAACCATTCAAACCTCGTTCCCGGCTGCGATGGTGGCATCTGTGATGACGCAGCGCGGTCCCGGTTCCGGCCTCGCCGAATGCGAAGGGGTAGCGCGGCTGAAGTCCCCAGTGGGAGGATCCTTGAAGTTCCTCAGCCCACCCGAACAAAACCCTTCACCAAACTATTCAAAGATCGCGCTGGTTGGCTCACCGAAAATCATACTGACCGGCACCCAACTGGCCTTCCATATGGAGGATGCCGACGTCCGTCTCGCTTTTGGGCGGCTCGACAAGGCGTTGGAGGCTGTCCAATCTTCACTCAAGCTTGTGGCGTTCTCCAGCCTCTATCCGCTCAGCAACGCCATGCTCACCAAGATCCGCAATATTCGTTTCGAGTTTTACGATAAAGCACGCCCGCCGGCCAGCACGATGGTGCTGTTTGAAGGCCTGCCCAGCATAGACGCATCGTTTGGAATCGACGTGATCGCGGTGCCGCATTAACAATGGAAACAATTGGCATCGTTGGCTGTGGTCTGCTCGGCGCCGCGCTGGCCGAACGGTATAACGCCGCCGGCTTCGTTGTCAGCGGCTTCGACATTGATGGCCCCACGCTGGAACGTTTCCCTGGCCGCCGGGCCGAATCGCTCAACGATCTTCGCGGGTGCCGCTATGTCGTACTCTGCCTGCCCCATTCCGGCGTGTCAGCCACCGTCCTCAACGAGCTGGCACTAACAACAGGGGCCACTGTAATCGATTCCACTACTGGTGACCCCGATGAGATGGCCGGCCTGGCAGACTCGCTGGCAACGTGCGGCGTGCCGTATCTCGATGCCACCATCGGAGGCTCCAGCCGGCAGGTTCGCATCGGCGAAGCGATTGCGATCGTGGGCGGGGATAAGGACACCTTCTCTGCGTGCACTCACCTCTTCGATGCCTTTGCGGCGCGCACCTTTTACGTTGGCGAAGCCGGCAGCGGCGCACGCATGAAGCTGGCCATGAACCTGGTCCTCGGCCTGAATCGGGCGGCGCTGGCGGAAGGTCTGACGTTTGCGAAAGTCATGGGACTTGACACTGCGCTCACGCTTGAAATTCTCAAAGCCGGGCCGGCGTATTCCCAGGCGATGGATGCCAAGGGGGGTAAGATGCTCAGCGGCGTGTTCACCGCCGAGGCACGCCTTTCGCAGCATTTGAAGGACGTCCGGCTCATCCTCGAACAGGCCCGCGAGAAAGGCAAGGCACTGCCTCTTTCTGAAGTGCATCGCGCGTTGCTGGAAAAAGCGGAGGCTGGCGGCTTCGGAGCAGCGGACAACTCAGCAATTATCAAGGCGTACGACGATTGACCGCTGTATACTGAGACTTAATTCCGATGATCTACCGCACACTCGGCAAAACCGGCCTCAATGTCTCCATCCTCAGTTTCGGCGCCTCGTCATTGGGCGGCGTCTTTCGGGACGTCGCCGAAGCCGAAGCCATCCGCACTGTCCACACCGCGGTGGACCTGGGTATCAATTTCATCGATGTCAGCCCCTACTATGGCCTCACCAAGGCAGAATGCGTGCTTGGCAAGGCGCTGCGCGAGATTCCGCGCCACAAGTATTTTCTGGCGACGAAAGCCGGCCGCTACGGGAACAGCGAGTTTGATTTTTCGGCCGGGCGAGTGAAAGCCAGCGTGGATGAAAGCCTGCGTCGCATGGGTGTGGATTTTATCGACCTCATCCAGTGCCACGACATTGAATTCGGCGACCTCGATCAGGTGGTGAACGAGACCGTGCCCGCGTTGCGTGAAGTTCAGAAGGCCGGAAAAGTGGGTGCAGTGGGCATCACCGGGCTGCCGCTTCCCATCTTTGAATACGTTGCGTCTCGTGTCGAGGTAGATTCGATCTTGTCCTACTGCCGCTACTCTCTGAATGACACGGCATTGCAGGAGGTCATGCCGTACGTGGAATCGCAACATCTTGGAATCATCAGCGCTTCGCCGCTCTCCATGGGCCTGCTGACCCGGCGCGGCGCACCTTCCTGGCATCCGGCGGGGCCTGCGATCAAGGCCGCATGCGCCCGCGCCGCAGAGCATTGTGCCGCCCGCGGCTCCGACATCGCGAAGCTGGCATTGCAATTCTCGTTGGCGAATCCGCGGATTCACACCACCTTAGTCGGCTCGGCAAATCCCGCGAACATGGAAAACTCCGTGCGCTGGATGGAAGAGCCAATCGACACACAACTTCTGGCGGAGGTCCGCGATATACTGGCCCCGATTCACAATCAAACATGGTGATACTTATGACGAAACTTACCGCCGCCGTACTGACCGCGATTCTCTTGGCGACGCCTATCCACGCGCAGGAAACAGTCTCACCGCAGAAACGCGCCTTGCTCGATGAATTGATCAAGGTAAGCGATCTGGCGACAGTAACGCAGAAGGCAATGTCGATGATGGCCGATCAGGTCGGAGCCAATCTCAAAGAAAACTTGTCGAAGTCCATGCCTGGCATGGAATCGCTTACGCCGGAGCAGCGAGAAAAGGCCTTGGCGCTAGGCCGCGAAATGGGTACGCGCGTAGTGAGGCGTATGTTCGATGCGCTGTCAAAAGAGATCAACTATAACGAGTTGATTGAGACCGTCTATATCCCGGTTTATAACAAGTATTACTCCGAGGACGACCTGAAGGGCCTCATCGCGTTCTATAAGAGTCCAGTAGGCGTAAAGTTCGTTAAGGTTATGCCCGATGTTCAGGCCGAAGCGACTAAGTTATCGCAACAATCGATGTCTCCAAAAGTCATGAAAATCGTCGGCGAAATCATGAGCGAAGAGATGGCCAGATTACAAGAAGATTTAAAGAAGCTACCCAAATGATATGCCTCAAACCACCTTCGATGTATGTGTAGTCGGCAGCGGGCCGGGCGGTGGTATCGCCGCTTACGCCCTGACGAAAGCCGGCCTGAAAGTAGCCCTGGTTGAACGCGGACGCCGGTTGCGCGCCGGCGTCGACTACGGCAATTACAACACCTCGCTTGCGCAGATAGGCAAGCGCCTCGATGCGCACCTTGCCGGCCCGCTGCCCGCCGTGAGCCGTGACTTCAACGAGGTGAACTCCTTTGTGCCGGTCGGCGACCGACCACGCCACGGCCAACTCCGCGCCTTGGGTGGACGCTCGCTGTGTTGGGCTGGTCATAGCTTGCGCTTCGGCCCGCTCGACTTCAGCCGGTGGCCGATTCGTTACGAGGAGGTTGCGCCCTACTACTCCCGCGCCGAAATATTGATGGGAGTTCACGGCAATAAAGACGGGCTTTCCAATATGCCCGATGGAGAATTCCAGAAAGGCGTCCCGTTGCGCTGCCCGGAAAAGATGCTGCAATTGGGTGTGAACCGCCTACGCACCAAGGGCCGCGAAATGGCGTTTGTCGCCCAGCGCAAAGCAATGCCGACGGAGCATGCCGCACAGGGCCGCGCCGTCTGCCACTACTGCGGCCATTGTATGGATGGCTGCGAAGTGGAATCGAAATATACTTCGGCCAACACACCCATTCCGCTTGCTATGCGCACGGGAAACCTTACGCTGCTGCTCGAATCGGCCATGACTCGAATCCTGATGAAAAAGGACGAGCCGCGCGTTGAGGGTATCGAGTATGTTGACGCAAAAGGGGCCACGAACAAGCTGCAGTGCCGAGCACTGGTGCTCTCTTGCAGCACCGTCGAAACCGCCCGCCACCTGCTTTATAACCGCATCGGCAACTCCAGCGGCCAGATTGGGCGAAATCTAACCAGCCACTTTGGACTAAGCCTGACTGCATTGTTCCCGCAAGTTCGCGGGCGCGACACTTCGCATGACGACGGCACGGACTACTACCACTCGCTACTGAGCCACATGTATTGGGATAAACCGAGCAAGGAGTTCGAGGGCACCTATCAAGTGCAGTGCGGCGCCGGTTTTCATCGCGCAAAGCCGGCCATCCGCTTCGCCCCCGGTTTCGGCGCAGCCATGAAGCGTGAACTTGAGGACCTGAATGCCATCCACGCCGGCATGAACATGCAGGGTACCCTGCTTGCCTCACCCAGGAAGTTTGTCGATCTCGATCTGGAACAGAAAGACCAATTCGGGATTCCCCTGCCCCGCATCCACCTGCACTATGAGGACAACGATTTGAAGATGGCGCAGGACGTTGTGAACGTCTGCGAAGAGATCATCCGCACCGCCGGTGGCACGGTGTACGCAACACCCGGTCGCGTTACCCCTGACAAGTTGGTCATCGATTCGAACCACTGGGTAGGCACCATGCGCATGGGCACGGACGCGCGCACATCGGTGGTGAACACGGCAAACCAGAGTCATGACGTGAAGAATCTGTTTATCGGGGACTCGTCGGTTTACCCATCCAATCCGGAAAAGAACCCCACGCTCACCAATATCGCCTTGACCTGGCGCATGGCCGATCTACTGGCCGAGAAATTCCGCAGGAGAGAAATCTGATATGTACCGCCGTGAACTGTTCCGCATTATCGGCTCCGCCGCCGTCCCGCAGCGCCCCGCGCAGTTTCTCTCTGACCAGCAGATGCGCAAGCTAGATTCACTGGTTGAAACGATCATGCCCGGAGCAAGGGATACGAAGGTCGCCGCCTTTATCGATTTAACGTTGCAAAAGGGTGACGTGGCAATGCGTAAAACCTGGACAGGTGGGATTGAAGCGCTGACGGATCTGGAGGGAGCGGCAAGGAATGAAGCCCACCCAGTATCCGAGGCGGACCGCTTTTTTGTGCTGCTGAAACGCACAACGATTGAGGCGCACTATCTGCTGTTATCGGGCGGGCACAACATGACCCACGGGTTCGCGGGTTGCACGCATGCGAACCACGGTGAGCCTGAATAACTACTGCTGTTTGGCAACGCCTGAGAAGATAGTGTCGGTATCGCTTTCCACCATGTTCACTTCTTTCCCTGCGTTGACCAGGTTCAGATCCCAGTTGCCAACCACCTTGCCACTGGAGACGCTGGTGAATGTGAGGTTGCCGGTGCAATCGGGGTTGATGGTATAGACGCCAGTTAATTTGCGCCCTTGCACTACAGTGCCGTCTACGTTAATCGTGTCTACAGCGGTCAGTCCGCCGTTTCCATCCGCGGCAAAGCGGCCCACCGAACCATAGACGCCAAAATTGCCTTGGCTGTCATAGAAGAATCCTGTGTGATTGTAGCCGTAGCTTCCCATCAGACTGCCCATAGTGCAAGCGGAAGTTGACTGGGCCTTCACTACGGGCATCGGCTGTAGAGACGAGCGGCCGATCATCAGCCCGGCTCCGAGCAACGCTGCTGTCATAAGAATGTTTCTAAACAATGGAATTGTCTCCTTATACCTATCGAGCTTGAAGGTTATTGATCCGAATGTCAATACGGTGAACCTCGGAGCCTGCAAATGCTGCTGTCTCCTTGGATGCACCCGGCTCTCGAAAAGTTCCTTTTGTTTGTCGCGAGTTGGTTTTGAAGGCGGCAGAAATGGAAAGAGGAGCGCGGCAAGCAGGCATAGGCGTTAAAATAAGATTCCCTGACCGAAGTTCCCGTTGACCAAATGCCAGAGCATGGGATCAGTTGAACCCGCTTCCATTCTGCTTTGGACGAGTGAAAATTTACAAGCTGGCAAATTGCACCAACCACTTTTTCTGTCAGTTCGCTGAAAACAAGCTTCGATTCACTCTCCGATAACAATGATGGCCGATGAGGGTGACGGGTAAAGGCCATATTTTAACGCCTATGCCGCATGCAGGAAGGAACCCTCGCTATAGGATTCCTTCCCAAGTGCATGCCGCACTCCCCGTTTCAGGCAGATTTATCGACGAGAAGACCGCGCGTTGGTGGTCGCCTTGGCGATTTCATAACTGGCGGCAGTGCCAATAGCAGCAGCCAACTGAGACAGCGACTGCTCTGCCACCTGAGCCATGGCGTAAGTAGACATTCCCTCCGCCTCTTTGACGAATTTCAGTCCACCAGACACAGCGTCGAAGTCCACGCGGATCAGATCTCCACCATGAACCTGATCTGTCGCCATCAGGTTCGATAATGGCTGCACAAGAGACCTCTCCAGGGCGCGCTTCAAATGCCGGGCGCCGTACTTATTATCCGTACCAGCGATCAGCAAATGATTTTTCGCGCCCTCGGAAATCGTAAAAACGAAAGACCTGTCGCCGGCCGAAAGGAAGATGCGCTGCTGGATCATCTTCAACTCGATTTCCAGGATTTTCCGCAACTCCGGTTCGCCCAACGGCCGGAACACCACCACCTTGTCCAAGCGGTTCATGAACTCGGGGGTGAACTTACGGCGCGCTGCTTCCACACCGCTCTTGGTGATCTTTTCCGCCATTTTTTTATCCAGAGAAACCGGCGAACCGGCGGCAAAGCCGAGTTTCGGGCTTAGCATGGAGTTCATCTCGCCCGCCCCCAGATTACTGGTCATGAAGATCATGGCCCGCGAAAAGTCCACTTTGCGATTGTCGCCCAGGGTTAAAGTCGCTTTATCTAGAATGCCTAGCAGCAGGTTCCATAAAGAGTCGCTCGCCTTTTCGATCTCGTCAAACAGAATGAAGCTGATTTTAAGCTTCTCTGTTTGAAATTGATTGATCACATCCTGGCTCAGCAGCGGATGGGTTTCGCGATGTCCCAAATAGCCGGGAGGCGATCCGATCAACTTTGCAATTTCATGGCTATGTTGGAATTCCGCGCAATCTATCTTGATTACCGCTCGCGGATTTCCAAGCAGCGCCTCGGCAGTGGCTTCGACAATGCGGGTTTTACCCGAACCCGTTGGCCCAAGGAACAAAAAATTGCCGAGTGGACGGCCCGGCGGATTCATGGAAGTCAAATTCATCTGATAGATGTTGACGATCTGTTGAATCGCTTCATCCTGGCCGACGACCATACGGCGCAGCGACGCCTCCAGGTTCTCAGCCTCGCGTCCGGTTTTTGAAGGGTCTAATAACAAATTCATTCGCCCTGCCTCATCCTTCTGTTTCCCTGCTGACACTTTTTCATATACAGCTTTTTCTGAACCGAACCAGCCATTCGGCTTTGCCATGGTGGCTTCGGGCCAACGCTCCCACTCATTACTGCAATTTGACGACCGTCCTAGAAAACTCCCCATGCCTTTGTCCGCCTCTTTTTTCCCTGCACCACGTAAACTGAACGCAGGAGGGGATTTGTTCCGCCCTGTGCGAAGCTTCGGCCGCCGGCTGTTAACCTTTTTGAGGCTTGGAAGGCCTCATTTCAACCCTGCTGACCATTGTCCGCTCAGGCATTCTAAGCACCGCAATAACCATATCGGCAATATCCTGAGAAGCAATTTTCCAATTTGAACCAGATTTCTTGCCCGAACCGTTGAACTCGGTATCCACACTTCCTGGCATGATCGTTGTCACCCGAATGTTATCGTTACGATGATCCAACATCATGGCCTCTGCAAAACCCGTCAAGGCAAACTTCGACGCATTGTAGGCAGCACCTGTGGCGAAAGGATTTTTGCCAGCCAGGCTCCCTATATGAACCACGTATCCGCTACCAGCCTTTACCATTCTGGGAACTGCCAATTTGGAACAGTAAAATGCTCCTGTCAGATTTACGTCGATCACCCGGCGCCAGTCATCCACCGAGCAGTCCGCCATTTTCGCAAAGATCCCTATGCCTGCATTATTCACAAGGATGTCCAGGCCGCCCATCGCTTCGTCGCCATACGCAAACAGTTTCTCCACATCCTCTAGGCTACTTACATCGGCGGATTGGCCGAAAACCTTAGAGCTAAATTTGGGCCTTAATTCATCGAGCGTCGCTTGGACTGCCTGGCCGCTGCGCCCGCAAAACAAGACGGTGCAGCCAGCTTCCAATAGACTTTCAGTGATTGCGCGACCGATGCCACGGGTGCCGCCTGTGACGATGGCGCGCTTGTTGGTAAGAAACGGTGTCATCTAGATATGATGTCACCTCACCAGCGGGGCCGCGGTGTGGCTCAAATTGCGCTCCGGGATGCATCGTGCGCAAAATGAGCGCATGAGATTGTTTCTAGCGCTCGTGTTTCTCGGCTGCTGCTGGGCACAACCCAACATCCCTGCGCCGGGCCCCTATTCGACGATCAAAGAATTCCTGAGTCTCAATGATTCACAGTACCAGACACTGCTTTCCAACAATGCAGTGAATAGCGACACGCTTTCGAATAAACAGACGCAAATATTCCAACTGCAATTGGAAATTAGGGCGGAAACCGGCAAGCCCACTCCTGACCCGATGGCGCTTGGCATCCGCTATCTGCAGATCGAAAACTTATGCCGGGATATCAGCCGGCAGTCATCGGCCATCGTCAAAATGAAAACAGACATGTTGACCGACGCCCAGAAAGCCAAGCTGAAAACACTCGACGATGCGGCAAAACTGGCCCCTGTTATTTCCCTTGCGCAGAACGCAAATTTACTCCCACCTAGTCCACAAGGATTAACGATTTACGACCCCCTCACCGTAGTGCCGGTTATTCGCACTGGCGATTTCACTTCGCTGATTACCCCCGCCAACGGCTGCGCCACTTTGAACGGATCTTTCAGCCAATTGATTTCGCCGGCCCAAAAGCCGGTCACGCCACAATCGCCTGCGCTATAAGGCTCGCCTTACGAAGACGGAGGCCGAGGCAATCGTCAATCCGCGATTGCTGCCACGCATCCAATCGAGATCAACAGCCCGTTCGGCAACGGCACTTGCATTGTCATACGGGCTGGCGGATTCTCCGGAAAATAGCGTGCAAACGCGTCGTTCACCATGGGGAAGTTCGCGATATCGGTAACCAGCACGGTGGTGTTGACTACCAGGTCGAAGCGGCTGCCTCCTGCCGTCAATACAGCCTCCAGATTCAGGAACACCTGCGCCAACTGTTCTTCAAATGAGGGTCCGGCCGCCAAACCTGTAGCCGGATTCACGCCCGGCTGCCCGGAGACGAACAACAGTCCTGCGCAGCGCACGGCTTGTGAATACGGTCCAATTGTCTTGATGCCTGGAACCTGAACTACCTGTTTCTCTGCCATCGTGGCCTCCTTGGCTTGGCTTTACCCGCGACTGGCGCCGCGTGTCATTCTCTTCGTGAAGCTGGTTTGCGGCAGATTCGCGCCTGCGTTCTTCAGCGTCCGAACCAGTTGCTCGGTATTCAGATCGCAGGCGGGTTGGCCGGTGCGAATCGACTGCACCGCCGCAGTCCACGCCGCCTGCCCCATCATGGAGCAGCCCGGTTGATCGCGAATGGCACCGTTCACCTTGATATCCGCACTTGAGCAGCGCCCGGCAACCCACAAATTGGTCCAGCCCTTGGGAACCAGTATGCCATAAGGCGTAACAGTTCAGGTACCTTGGTCGAATTAGCTGGACAAAACCAGCCTGATCGTTTATCGTAGGGTGGATGAGTGCGGAGCCAACTCGCGGCAGAGGCCAATCCAGAGCAGCGGCAAATCGCCATGAGCACACCAACACGAGTGGTCCGGAACGATGGCAACATGAAAGCGAGCGGCTTGAGCGCGAGAATGAAGCCCTTCG
>CAIRSA010000198.1 GCA_903881085.1 uncultured Acidobacteriia bacterium | reverse complement strand
TCTGACCCCAATTGCCCTCCAACGCAATGCTCCAATGAACCACTCACCCAATGGGTTACGCGGCCTTCATCCGCAATCGAATGCAAATGCAGAAGATCGCTGTATCAAACCCAGTCCAAAAGCTTTTTTAGGCTGAAGGCTGCCAAAAATTTCAAATATTTTGGGCTAGCTTTTAGTTTCCTTGAGGCTGGCGAGATGTAAGATGCCTGCGTAAACTGAACAAGCTGGCCGCCTGTGGCGCCCAAAGCTACTTTTAACAAGCGACGAGTAGAATCAGCTTTTTATGACAGATTCTTCCGCGATGCCAAATGGGTGCGCGAGTTCGAACGAATTGACGAGGTGGCGCGCGCAGAGGCAGAAAAGCACGGATTGGGAGCCATGGACGCTCTCCACTTGGCAGCCGCCCACGTCGGTGGCGCGGCGGAACTGATCACCACTGAAAAGCCGTCGAAACCCATGCATCGTTCCAGTCTGGTCGAAGTCATCTATCTCTACCAAAGCCGATAAGCCGAGCGACTGAGTCCGTCTACTTCGCGCGTTGTCCTGGCACCTTTTCGCGCCCCAGCAGATCCCGCTCCTCCGCGATGATCAGCATTGCGCAGAACTCATCCGCGCGAATCTCGTCAAGGCCGGCGTGGACGGCCAACTTGAGCGCGCTCATCAGGTCGAGAGCGCGCCGGATGAGCAGGCCCTTCTCCGCGCATTGGGCGGCGTCCAACCTGTCGAGCGGGCAGTGGTCGCAACGATGGCCGTCTTCCTCCGGCGCGTCCGGTCACAGACCCGGATCGCACAGTTCGTCGCGCCTCAGCGCCCAATGCACCAGGACTCGGAAGGACGGATCATCCGGCCACTCCCCCGCTAAAAATTTGCGTCGCGGTCCTCCGCGAACGCGGAATCCATCGCGTCGATAGACGCCTTGAGAGCCACCGCCTGATGGATGATCGGCTCTTCGCCCAGGGTCCGCCGCGGATCGACTGCGGTCGAACCACCTACGGGCCGGAAGAAGCCTGATTCAGCGCCGGCGAGGGCAACAATTGTGGCCCGGATTGAGTTTGAGAAAGCGCAATCATTGCAGTTGTTCAGTATTAACTGGAACGAATTTCCGCTTGATAACGATGACGAAAATTGCCACTCGAATCTGAAAATGAAAGGTGGGATTCCCATTACCACCGGTAACGGCCACACCGATCTTTTGCGTCTCGTTCTCATTTCCAAAAGGCCCTGTTTCGACAGCCCTGGTATAGCACATTGCGGCGTCAATTGAGCTGTAGTTGTTAAGTGGAACCAGCCAGTGCGCGAATGCTACTTCGTCAGGACCAATCTCCGGGATCCCGCTGTCATAGATTTGCGAGAACGGCAATCCTGCGATGTCACTAGCCGCGGCCCCCGCAATCTGAAGTGAATTTACTATGATGTGCAACTGCGGAGAGCCCTCATTCAGCACGACTTGATGGCGAATGAACCTCATTCCGGTGTCCAATCCGATGATCGCTCCGTCCACCGTCAAATTAGGTGTCGTTACGGTGCGTGCGTTGACAGGACCATGAACCGTCAAGCCTGAGGACGAAACGGAGCCGTTTACGGTCAAAACGGAAGATGTCCCCGAGGCATCCGGCGCGATCCGCATCTGTTCCATCAGCGCGTTATTGGCGGCGCCGGGCTGCTTAACCAGGAAGCGGAAGTCGTTTGTAAAATTGCCGAGGTCAGTGGCCACAATGCGGGCAGTGGGGTGGTAGTCCGCCGCTTTATGGTCCAGCGGGAAGGTATTGAAATCGAGCGCCGCTCCAGCCCCCTGCCCTCCCTGATTATTGTTCAGAGTCAATACGGTCTTTTCGCCAGGGGACGCCACGGCAACTTCGAGCGAGGACTTGAGGCTCCCATTCAACGTGAAATCGCCGCTGACACTGAGCGCTCCTTTGAGTTGCAGTCCGTCGGTCGAAACATTCATCAGTTCCACCAGGCCATTGCTCGGTGCGTCTGGCTTATTCACCAGAAACCGGAGCTGATTTGCGAAAAATCCGAGATCGACCGCTTCAATGCGCGCCGTTGGATTGATTGCGCCATTCGGATTTGGAGTTGGCGAGAAGGTGTTAAAATCAAGCGCGGCGCCAGTCCCTTGACCGCCCTGAAAGTTGGTCAAGGTCAGGACCGGAGGATCGCCGGAAGCCCTGATCCCGATTTCAAGTCCAGAAGCGGCATTCAGCTTCAAAGTGGCGTCAGGTTCAGTGGGCCCCTGAATTCGGGGAAAATCCGTGTCACCGGACGCTATTGTGCTCTTCAAGTTGGACTTGAACATCTCGATTCCGGACGAAGCCCCCCGGAAACGCAGGGGACCTGCCAATCCGAGCGTGTCTGGCGCTCCGTCCTCGATAAAGAGCGGTCCAATCTGCGCCAGCAGCACCAGTTCCCCATCCCTGAAATCGGGAAAATCACTCCACGTGATCTTGATCTCCGCAAATCCGGAGGGGGCTGAAGTAAACAGGCCAAGGTGGAAATCTACTACTGTCGCTTTTGTCCATGTTGCGGTTCCCGCTCCACTGCGGTGCAGGACAGTGCCGATGAGCTGGCCGCCGTCGGCCTTCACCTGGCTTTCGGCCGTTTCCGCGGTCTTATCCTTCCAGATTTGTTGTGCAGCGGAAGGGACACTATCCTGCGGGCCACTCACGATTCGTTCAAAACGTTCGATGGTCAGCGCTTGCCGGGAGGTCGTTGCATCCTTGGCCCGGAACAGCCCTTGCGGGATTCCACCAGATACCATGTCGACGTGCAGCCGCACGGTGCTCTTCTCCGCCACCTTCAGCCCCGGATCTTTCACGGAATCGGGATTGAGCGCCAGCCTGATCTTCAGACCGTTGAGCGAAACGCCGTCGTTCACTACCAGATTTGAACCCTGAAACGCCGCCGCGAGGGGTCCAACACGCGCTGAAGTGATGGCATGGCTCTCCAGGGCTTCAGTAAAGGCGGTGCGGGTGAGATTGACCAGGCTGAGCTGGTTCAACTCCGATCCCTGAATGGGCGTGTTCGAAGGGCCGAACAGGAGCTGGAACCGGGTCTCGATCCGAGTGGGGCGGCTGCCGGGCCCAAGGTCCGGCCTCACGGGGTGGAGTGTGAAAACGATGGTTTCCAGCGGCTCCAGAGCGAAGGGCGACTTCGGCGCCAGCGCGAAAGCCACAAAATCCTCCGCGGCCGACAGTCCGGCGAGCACGGATGCGGGCAGGAAGAACGGGAAACCGGCGCCAAGGCCAGTGGAAGCCGGAGGCGTTGCATTTGCCGCATCGAGCAGAGTCTTCCAATCTCCCAGTCGGTCATTCGCCTGTTCGGTTGCGGAGAGTACCGTTACGCCGGTAAGCTCCACCGATTGCGGACTTAACAGCGTGCCAGGCCGGAACAGAATCCTGAATGCCGCCGGGACGCTATTGTCACCGGCCCCGGGCACCACAAGCGTCTGGCCTGAAATGTTCTTGACCGCGACCAGCAGTTTCTGCGCATCGGGATCGCCCAGCAATAATACCGGTTCACCATGCTCATTCAAGATACTTACTGAGATCGGATTACTCATTGGATTCACCTTTATGATCGGGGTCTGGTTTTACCTGCTCGGCCAGAAGCTCCTCCAGTACCTGAATCGCACCGCAGATGCGAAGCAGAGTATTCTGGACGCTCGCTTTCTTTGCATCTAATTCCGCCAGCATTTTTCTGCCGGCCTCGGCTTCGGACTTCAGGTCCTCCAGCCGCTTTGTAATCGTTTGGGTATCCACGAATTTAGTCCTCGAATGCTTCCGTCAACTGCAACCATCCTTCGCGAATCTCAGCCCGCGGGCCGAAGTGGGCGTGGGTACGCACGGGGCTGATGCTGCGGGCGGCGGAATCGATCACTCGTTTGATATCGGGAGCGATATCGTCAAGCGCGGCCAATCCCAAGGGAAGCAGCTTGTCCCCGGTTTGTGCAACGACAATCGCCGATTCCGGGTCGCTGCTCGTTACCCAGCCGCTCGCCGCCAACCGGTTCCAGATGGTCTCAGCTTTTTCCGGAAACGCTTTGCGGATAGCCTCCTTCGACAGGACGGCGGCCTCCGGAATGCGCGTCCAATCGGCGCCATCGCGCTGGATCCAGGTCCAATTGTATCCGGGGTCCTGGGAGATGGGAACTTCAGTCATGCCGGGCTCCGTCAACACGGGCGCGGTGAAGAAATTCACCTCCAGCCCTTTCAGCACACCGGCAAACTGTTCTGAAGGAATGGTGATCTCTTTCGCCGGAACCACGCCGCAGAAAGAGGTTACAGACGCCCGCGGATCCACCAGCATCGAAACCATGGTTGGGGGATCGGCGAGACTTTGGAACAAAATGTTCTTTTCACTGTCGGCCGCGGGCATCGCAATGTGCCCTAAGGAGGCATCTTCCCGGCTCTCCACCCAATATGCCACCACCCCATCGTTGAATTGGTTGTGATCTCCTATAACGATTGGGAACTGCACTTTTGTAAACGCTCGCTCATTGGCATTGCCGCCGTTGAGGCGGCTCTCCAAGTCCAAGTCCGACTGACTGATGGCTGGCGTATCGCGCAATTCAAGGTTCAGCCGGGTGCGAACCAGCGCCAGCGGCCGGCCAACCAGAAGAGCGCGCGCCTTGTGCTGCGCGAAGCTGTCCGGCAGGATGTTTTCCAATGCCCGTTCCAGTTTGTCCGCACCTAGAAAATCCTGGAAATTTTGCGCTCCCTGGCCGATAAACCAAAGCACCAGCTTTGCCAGATTCGGATTCTCGATATCCTGCGGGCGAACTGGCCCGATTTCGCGGCCCGGCGCCGGGCGC
The DNA here is from genome assembly GCA_903881085.1 of uncultured Acidobacteriia bacterium. Lineage (GTDB taxonomy): Bacteria > Acidobacteriota > Terriglobia > Bryobacterales > Bryobacteraceae > CAIRSA01. The sequence continues at coordinate 8,003 of CAIRSA010000198.1, read as the reverse complement.
CAGGTGGCCGCCTGGTCAATGGCGCCTAAAAGCGTGCCGGCGCCGTCATAAACCAGCATGCTCTCATCCAAATGGTTGGCAAGGAACCAACCGCAGATGGGTGTTGTGCCGGGATGATCGTTGGTTTCAATGCTGTCGTCGCCGGCCGACACCCAACGGAAGTTCAATCGCGCGGCCTGCGTAATGCGCGGCGTCAAAGCGACTCTGTCCGGCTGGCCGCCATAAAGGCTTGCCGAGAGGGCCAGCTTGTCGGTCGCCCAGTAGATTACCTGCCCAAATGTATCGATCACGCGCAGCCGGGTAAGCACAATCTGGCCGTGCCGGATGGGATAGAAGGGATAAGATGGAGCAGGTGTGTACATGCCGCGGGTGCGTTCAAAGGATGCCACCAGGCGCCGCACAAGAGCCTGGGCCCGGAATACGCTCGTCAGCAGTGCGTTTTCACCTTGGATTTCCGGCTCGGGATCGGTGAACTGCAGGGCCACCACCTGGGCGAAGGCGCGGAAATTATCAAAACCGATCGGGTCTACGGCCGCCAGCGGGTCAGCGATCGACACCTGCCAACCGGGCCGCTGCATCAATAGCGACTGGTTGAAGCCTCCAAGTGATTGCGTCAGGCACGCCGGATCCTTCTTTAGTATTCCCAGGGCGGAATGCAAACTGCGCACCGGGTCGCTCCCATCCGAGGCGAGCACCGCCGCTTCAATATCGGCGGCCGTGACATCCTGCACTTTCAGATCCTTGTTTGTGAGCCGCGCGCGTTGAAATGCGAAATCCAACAGGTAGGACTCAATCTTTTCCTGCAATAAGTCGCGGGAGTGACTGCTGAGCACAGTCCGCCCGGAAATGGGTCGGAAGCCTTTCAGCACGCTCCGGCTGGCCGGAATGACATCGAGCGTCAATAACTGCCGGACACTTTGCGGATCGTCCTGGATCATTCCCGACAGATAGTCCGAGAAGTCGTGTCCGGGCTGTTCGGTCGCAACCAGGGCTTCCCATTCCATCAACAGCGGATTCCAGGGATTCTCGGACCCTACTTTGAAGCCGACCCGGCCTTCCTGTCCTGTGACGCTGGCCACTTTGCGGATCAACTCTTCGGCGAGAGGGAAGTTGGCGCCCCCTGGCGTGAAGTTGGAAAGTTCCACTAACTGGCAGCGAAGATTTCCTCCTGGTTCGCTCACGGCATCGCGGCCATGCTTCGGGCTGGGAGTTGCGATGGGATCGCCCGACAGCAACACGACGGGCTCGTTCGGTTCGTAAAAGCGTGCTCCCGGGCCCTGCTGTAGCACAAACTCGCCCAGATTTGCCGCGCGCCGGACAGCGTTGAACTGAGCGAGCGAATTGCTTGTTGCCGTGAGTGCGGTTTTTAGCCGGTTAGCAATCGAGGGGACCAGCCGGCCATCGGCCGTCTCAAACTGCTCGTCGCCGCCTTTCAGCTCCCATTGACCGTTATCGTGACGGACGAACTGCGCCACCCCGCGTTCGCGGATTTTGGAGTCGATGGCGGCGGCCCCATTTTTGGGATCGTTGATCATGTAATCCTTGATTCTTGCAACCCGATCGCTGTTGACAGAATCCAGGGAAAACTCCTCAAAACCGGGGTAACATGCGCCCAGATAGCGGTTCCAGTCGTTAAAAAGTTGCTGACGCAAGGTATTGATTTGGCCGTTGATCTGGTCGAGAGCCGACTGCGCCCGATTCAATTCGTCCAATTGGGTGGCGAGTTCCGTGGGCATGTCCGTCTGCTGTTTTGCCGACGCGGGAGCGCTGGCCGAGGCGTTGGGGTCCACTGCCGGCCGGATAGACCATGCCGCGCCGGAGGTGACAGCCCGGAAGCCGCGCGCATGGCGTGCCTGCTTGAACTTCGCTCCCAAGTCAAGATCCTGTCCCGAGAGCATGGGCGCCAGATCCATGGCAAGCAGCAGTTCCTCAATATTCTGACGATCCTGACTTCGCTGCCCGTCAGGAGCAGTCACGCCAGGGACCATCAGATCGCCGAGGCGTGATGCCAGGGCCTCAGCGCCGGTATTGCCAACGGCGACTACCGGCGAGCCGCTGAACTGCCGCACAGGCAGGTGTTGATTCTGTGTGTCCACATTCAGGGTGATGCGGCTGTAGCAGAGAGTCCCATCAAACTGGGCGCCCGCACTGAGCTTGGTCTGCAATGGATGGGTGGCATCCACGCCCTCCACCGTCCAGCCAAACTGCTCCTGCATGTACAGCAGGAACGCATCGCTCAGGTCCAGACCGGAGAGCGGAGGAGTGCTATCGGACTTCTCCGGCAGATAGTCCGTACGTTGCGGAATCTGTCCAGCCACCTGGGCATTGGGCTCCCGCACGTGCATATTCAGAAAGTGCCGCAGTTCCTGGTCCTGCATGCCGTCGAACCTGGCGGCAAACTTCAGGAATGGGTCGTCGGAGGGTGTTCCATACCAGCCGAAGACATCGTAGCGCGTGTTTGCTTTGGCCGGCGTCTCATCGTACAACCCGAACACGCCGTAGCAGCCAGGATAGAATGCGGCGAACGACGGATCTCCCCACCCGGTCACCGTCAACCTCGGTCCCAGGCTTGGAAGGTAGTTCTTCGGATCGGTCTCCTCTTTCCATTCGGAATCGGTCTCATTCTTCCTTCCCAGAAATCGGAATGGGGTCGCATTGGTGGTGGAAAGCGGTGTGGGGTAGCTGACACTCTGCAGGCCATTGCCTGTTGTTTCCGAGGTTTCGGAAACAAAGTCGCTCTCAATCACCCAGAATTTGGAGGTGTGTTTCCAAATATCCCCGTCCTTTTCACTGCGCACTACCAGCCAGCGGTTGGGAACGGGGAGAAACTCAATATCATCCTCGCTGCCGTCAGGTTTGGAACCCTTCTTATGGTTCGCATTTGCCAACCCGTCCGGCAACGCCCAATGCAGATGGACACCGCTGCCCAATACCTGAAGGGAGTCGCTAAATGGGGGGCTTTCGAGCGCCGCACCAAGAAAGGGGCGGTCGCCATGCTCATCCTGGGCGGTGGCGGCGTTGAAGTAAGTCTGCAGCTCATGAGAAACGAAAGGGGCCACGCCGTATGCGTTCTCTTTCAGACACAGCGCGTCCAGATGAATCGGAACCATCAGCATCCGTTTCATCAGTTAGCCTCCCGTGTAAACCTTACTTTTAATACCCTTGCGATCAACTTCAAGGCAAAGTCCTCCGTGGTCATCTGCTGTCCGTTTTGCGTTGCCAACCGGGTAATACTCAGCACGCGCACGGTTGCATTCGACGGGTCGCGCAACGCCCCGGGAAGTTCCGTAATGCTTACACCAAAGTGCAACGACTCAGGGGGAAGATGAAAATCCGCGGTGGTGACGTTGGAGGCATCGAACAGCGCCAGCAGAACAGACGGTGCCAAGTTCTCTTTGCGCAGGAGTTTGAGTGTAGGGGGTGCGATCGAACCGTCAGGAGGCAGGGCCGGGCCGCGGCCGGCATAGGCTTCCATTTGCATGCCCGGAAAGTCCGGAACAACAGCCGAGCGCAGTAACAACCCGCTCGCCGGAAATGTGAGTCTGGCAGAGATCAGAGCCATTAGTTCCCGGTCCAACGGTATGTCGCCCGCCGTGTGACGCGCCACGCTAAACGCGCCATCGATCATGCAATCCATCCATAACCGGTCAATCGTGAAGAACCGCATCGATTCCGTGGGCAGCAGGCCGTCGTCGGCAACCAGGTAACGGAATGGCAGTGCGCCCATAAGTACCAATTCCTGGTTAAACCAATTCACAATCGCGTCAAATAGCGCATCGCCGGGATCGGCATCGCCCGCGCTATTCGGGGGTTTTGGCAGGTGGCTCACTGTGCCGGCGGCGGCGGCCATTTTTTTCTGCCTGGTTTTCGCCTTCTTCCATTCATACAGGTTCGTGGCCAGCCGCGTATTTTGCAGCATAAGCAAACGGCCGATCTCCCACGCCGATGCGTAGGAGACATCAAACATCCCGGTAGCGGCATCGCAAAGCAACAACTCGTCCGACGCCAGAGCGGGAACACTCGCCCCCGCCTGGGGACTCGTTAACAGAACTTCTGATGCGGACCCAACGCTTCCCGCCGAGCCCAGCGGGACAAGAGGCCCGTGGTACCAACTGATGCTTGTATCGCCCTGGCGGAAGCGATGCGGCAGTGGAATGTACCCGCTATCCAGGTACTTCTTGGCAGCCCGGCCGGCCTCGTCCGTTGCGAGCTGGCCGGAGGGAAGCTGGAATTCGAGTCCGGCCGCGTCTGAACCGGATCCGCGGTTGACCTTCCCCATGATCTCTTCAAAGTGGCCGAACTGGGGGCTCTCCGCGAAGAAAGTCCACCGGTAGAGACTGATCAATGAAACGGGATCGGCAGCCGGTGTGTTGACGAAACCGTTCTCGTCATACAACCTTTCGAGCGATACCAGGTGTGCCGTCATCGCTTTCCCTGCTGTGGGCAGCCGATTAGCCAATACCACGCTGCGGGCGGGAAGTGGGTTGGCTTCGTCTCCGGCGGGAGCCACCTGGCGCACATGGGCAAGCATGCCTAATTCTTCCTTTGCCGGAAGAATCTTCAGCAGCAGATCCAATGCAACTTGAATGGTGACGACTGCCGCGGAATCCGATTCGCCGGGCTCGGGATCGCCCCGCCGTGCCTCGGCCACGGTTTTCGTCGACTGGATGACAGGGTCGTCGGCGCTTAAAACGAGCAATGCGACCCAAGGTGGGGAATTCTCGCTACGCGCCTGCTGCAACGGCGACCTCTCCCACGGGAGTGTGTCGCTTTTCAGAATGATGTTGGGAAGAGCCTGGTCGAACAGCCCTGACGCTCCACTGGGTGGAAACACGGACTCGACCTCAGAGTCCGCGATGGAAAATCGTGGACCCGAGACTACAAACTTAGCCGCGGCGGCAGGATAGATGGCAGGAGAGTTCTCGTCGCCGTGCTCGAGTATGTGGCTGGCTTGGATTTCATATGTGCCGTCGAGCAAAACGGGGCGGTGGCTCCCGCGGAAATGGATCACGTCAGTAGGATTAAGCTCGATAATGTCCGCCATACTATACCTTCACCATTTTGGGCGCACTGTTCTTGGTCAGGAATGAACCGGGCAGACTGGCGCCGATTGTCACGGCGTCGGTGGGTTCGATTCCGAGGGTCTTCAGAAGATCGCTTCTGAATTTGGCCACCGGGACGGCCGTCTCGCCTTGCAGAACACCGGCCAAAGTGATATCCCCGGCGGCCTGGAATTGAACTGGCCCCGCTGTCGAGGGAGGCGGGAAAGCGGGATTGGGCAGGTTGCCAAACTTGAATTCATCGGCATCGCGCCGCTTGCCAGGGCTTGGTTCCCTGGCTGGCGGCGCGGCGGAAATGGTGTATCCGGCCAGCGCCACGACTACGGATTTTTCGGCGGGATCCAACTTCAACTTGCGGCCCCACATGCCGGTTGGAAAGCCCTGCTCAATTGGAACCGCCCGGAAATGCGCCATGAAATCCGCCCTCGGCAGCGCGACGCCATCGCGTTTGATTGTGAACCTAATCGCGGATGAAGCCACCGCGTTTACATTCATCGGGGCAATCCCGAAGACTTCCGCGCGCGGTGAAGGGGCCAGTGGAACATCCCCCAGGGCGTTCGAATCCTCCAACTGCGCAATCACAGTTTTTGCCGGAACCGAGGACCGCAATTCGAACACCAGCCCGGCTGGGTTGACAACGGGCAACTCTGAGGTCCCACCCGATGAATCCACCACAGATCCGCGAATGCCTTCGGTAACACGTACACTTACCACTTTGTTCACGTCCGGAATGAACTTGCTCTGGAACGGCGCAAACCGGATGGGCACGGGCCCGCGGCTGGCGCTGGCGCCAAAGTCCACTGTAAACTTGAAGACAGTCCACGAGATCTCCGCCCGACCGCTAAACTCCGGCCCCCAGATCGTGAGCTTCGCGCTCAGTTCGGTCTCAAATATCCACCATTTGGCGCCGATCGCTATCTGTAATTGGAGGTCGTAGTGGTAGGGTTCCCAACTGACGAAAAAGTCGATAGAAGCGAGGAACCATGCCGAGGCGCTGCCTACTTCAGCGCGCGCTTCAAGCGATCCGCCCGCCATCAGCACGGAAGGCGTTAGTGCGAAATACGCGGTGCCTTTGACGTAGATCTTTGGAGTGATCTGGTAGGTCAGCGAAAGGCGTGGGACATCGGGATAATGCGGTGGTTTTACAAAGGCGGGATGATAACCGCCGACCGAGAGCACAAAGTCCCCGCGGTTCGGGTTATCGCCAAACCAACTGTAAAACGCGAATCCGCCGGAGATCTGGCACAGGTTGCTATAGATATAGGAATTGTTGGTCAGCCGCGCCTCGATCCCCATGAAACCTTCGTCCGGAGCGATTCTGCCCAATACGTTCAGCTCAATGTGCGCCAGCGCGGGCACCCCGTCCACCAACTCCGGTGGATTCTGATAGGTGCTGACGCCGAGCAGATCGATCTCGAATTTCCGCCCGAACACCACAGCCACCAGCACAAAACTGTTGACCAGCTTGAACGAAGAGAATTTGATTCCAGCGGCAAAGAAATACTCTCCCGCCGAGGGAGCGATGAACTCATGCAGCCGCGCCAACTGCGCCGCGATCGCGGCCTTGTCGCCTTTGACCGAGGGCGTGCTTCCCCGCGCATCGGACAGTTGTTTGGCCGCGGCGGCCGGCTTGACCGCATCCTGAACCAGCGGGAACTCGCGAACGCCTTCTATCGTGGGCAGCCGGAAGCTGCGGTTGTAGCCGAATCCGGCCGCCAGCCCTTCCACATAGAAGAATGACGGGCCACCTATCGGGTAGTCCAGTATGCCGTAAATAAATATGGAGGGTTCACCGCCGACAACAGCCACCGCACCCAGCGCGGTGATGGAGAACGTCTTGGTCTTGATGACGATCTTACCGGCGAAATCTCCCTCCACGTTGAGAAAGCCACCGCCGATCTCCAGGTCGCCCTTCTTGAAATCGAGCCCCAGACCTTCCAGCGCGAAATGGACCTCACGGCTGGCAATGCTGTAATTGGCGCCCAGTCCCTCAACGGAAAGGGTCAAGCCGCTGACCGACAATTCCGCTTCCAGCAGCACGCTGATCGTCCCATTGGTAAACGCGGCGCCCACTCTTTGAACCGAAAGCGGGCCGAAATGTTTTTGGACTTCGACCCATTTAATGTCGGAGGAACTCGCGGGTGGCGTCGGTGCGGATGAGGCGCCGCTATCGGATTTGTCCAGGTCGCTGTTGGCGATGGTAAGGGGTCTACTTGCGGTACCGTGTATTGTTGCGCTGAAATCTCCAAAGTGAACCCGCAACGCGAGGTCGAACGGCGTGAGCTCGTCGGGCAGAGTGGGGGAACCCGCCGGCAGGATTTTCTTCAGCGCGGTTGTGTCGAATGGATGGGCAGAATGCTGTGACGTAATAAATGCTGTCACGCCAACCGCAAGCGATTGTCCCGGACCAAACGCGCTGCCGACTACAGGCAGGTTGCGCAGGCCGGAAAGGTCTACGTTGATGTCGGTGTCCACGGCACAGAGGAAGTTGCTGCCAGCGCCGTCTTTCTGGTAAGCGACCAGAACGTCCTTCACGTTCACATTGACCGCCTGCAGGTCTTGGGGCAGTCCCAGGCTCAGGGCATCTGCCAGTTGCTTCAAGGTAAAAGCGTTCTGCCCCACGTTGTTAAAAACGCCGGCAAAGGAGGTCTTTCCGGCTTCCTGATCGAAGACGAGATCGAATTCCACCGTACTGTCGACAATCATCTTGCCGGAGAAGAACTTCTCAAACCCGCCGGCGGGTTGGGAGGTGATATCGACTTGGGCAACGATGGCGAAAGTCTGATTGGCGCCAAGATGAGCCTCTCCATCGAACTTGAAGTGGAAGTCCTTCGATGCGGTGTTGTAGGAGAGTTCCACGCTCTTGGCGGTGAAGCCATCCAAGGGAAACTCATTGGCCGGAAATCCGAACTGTTCCAGCACATCGCCGGGCTGGAGATCCTT
>CAIRSA010000197.1 GCA_903881085.1 uncultured Acidobacteriia bacterium | reverse complement strand
GCTCGGGATTCCGAGGTTAACGGTTCGTTCGTGACTTAACTCGCCGAACCGCCGGATGCGGACCCGCATGTCCGGTGGTGTGGGAGGGGATGGGCTGCGAAGCTCACCTCTATCCCGATTTTTGTGTAGGCAGAATGGCATTCTGCAGGCGAGTGGCACTCGCCTCCCCCCGCCCGCAAGCATTGACGCTCAAAGGTCAAACGACAGCAGACCGTCACCTATTTCCGTGCCTCGCCCCCTATCGCCCACTCCCTTATACCGCCCCACTCGGCCTTCCACCTGCACATCAAACGTATGCTCGTACATCCGTTCAATCTGCGTTAGAAATACTCATTGCACGGGACAGGTGAGGCAATTATTCAAATCATCATTAGGAGAATATCCATGAAAAACGATGTACAATTGCGTGCCGATGTAGAACAGGAACTGCGCTGGGAACCGAGTGTCCGCGCAGAGCAAATCGGAGTTTCCGTGAAAGATGGCGTCATCGAACTCGATGGCCATGTCGATAGCTTGTGGGAGAAATGGGCCGCAGAGCGCGCCACCATGCGCGTTGCCGACGCCAGAGGCGTTGCCAGTGAGATCAAGGTGGAACTGCCCGCGTCATCCGTCCGGACCGATGCAGACATCGCCCGCACTGCCATGAATCAACTGGAATGGAATTTCTCCGTTCCTAACACTGTCAAAGTAAAGGTTTCCGATGGCTCGCTCACGCTGTCCGGCACCACTGAATGGCAGTATCAAAAGGAAGAGGCTGAGAGGGCTGTCCGCCCGTTGATCGGCATGCGTTGGGTGTGCAATGACATCACCGTAACTCCGCGAGCCAGTGCAACGGACATCAAAGCGAAGATCGAAAGTGCTTTGAAGCGCACCTCCGCCGATGATGGCCACAGGGTCACGGTTGAGGCCGCAAACGGCAAGGTGATTCTCCGCGGCTTTGTCCATACGTGGTCGGAACGTGAAGAAGCACAGCACACCGCATGGGCCGCTCCAGGCGTTAAAGAGGTCGAAGACCACATCGCAATCGCCTAGCCTGTCGTAAGTTGGTTTTGGCCGATTAACTGCACTTAGTAGATTGGCGGCGGGCCGTTGTGCTTCCACTTGCACATATTCATATTGCTTCCAAGCGTACCAACGGCCAGCCGCACAGAGTTCCTTGAATCGTGGAGAGAAAATGCCAGAAGAAGCGACGCTCTTATTACTAGCACTGTTCTTTAGCCTTGCCGCGACATCAGCCCAACAAGCAGACGAGGCGCCACCAAGTGGGGCAGAATGGCATTCTGCCGGCGCAAGAGTTGTAAGCGCATTGGCCGATTGGCAATCGGCCCCAAACCTAACTTAATCAGGAGGAATCATCATCAATGTCAGAAACAAACGCAATCGTGGCCGTATATGCCACGCACAACGGCGCTGAAGACGCCGTCAGGCAACTCCAGCAGGCAGGCATCGACATTCGCTCCCTCTCCATCATCGCCAGGGACACGCACACCGATGAACACGTAGTCGGCTACTACAACAATGCCGACCGTATGAAATATTGGGGCAAAACCGGCGCCTTCTGGGGAGGCTTCTGGGGCCTGCTCTTCGGTTCCGCCTTTTTCGCCATCCCCGGCATCGGCCCCGTCCTCATCGCCGGTCCCGTCATCACATGGATCATAGCCGCGCTGGAAGGAGCCGTTCTGGTTGGCGGTGTAAGCGCCATCGGCGCGGGTCTGATCGGAATGGGAATCCCCAAGAATAGCGTCATCGAATACGAAATGGCGCTCAAGACCGACAAGTTCCTGCTCATGGTCAACGGTGCCTCTTCCGATGTCGAAAAGGCCCGCTGTATTCTTGAATGTACCAATCCGCTTCATGCCTCCGTGCATGCCCGCGAAATCCTGCTTCCCGCGGCCCATTAACTACGCGCTTGCATCGCACATGCAATTTGGTCCGCCCGCTGCCCAAGGAGGGCTCCTGCCATGTTCATACGCAACAAAGATCTAAAAGGCCTCGCCATCCGCGCTACCGATGGCGACCTCGGTAAAATCGAAGAGCTCTACTTTGACGACGAAACCTGGGGTGTTCGCTACTTCGTCGTCGAGACCGGAAATTGGCTTTCCGGTCGCAAGGTCCTCGTCTCGCCGATCTCGATTATCAATGTGAACTATCGCGATAACGTCGTCGATGTGGCAATGACCCAAAAGCAGGTCAGAAATGCTCCCACCATTGACTTGCACCGCCCCGTCTCAAGGCAACATGAAGCCGAATATATGGTTTATTACGGCTACCCTTATTACTGGAACGGTCCTTATATGTGGGGTGGCTCCGATTATCCCGCTCAACTTTCCGTCCCGGGCACGGTTGCCCGCATGGCGCAAGCCGAGATTGGCAACTCACAATTGAGGGACTCGCATCTGCGCACTACCGCAGCGGTTGACGGGTATCATATTGAAGCGAAGGATGGCGAAATCGGCCATGTCAAAGACTTCGTCATCGACGATAATGCCTGGGCCATTCGCTATCTGGAAGTGGCAACCAGCAATTGGTGGCCGGGCAAAAACGTGCTGCTCTCGCCGGCCTGGGTGGAACGTGTAAGTTGGGAAGAGTCGAAAGTGTTCGTCGCTGCCACGCGTGAAGCGATTCAAACCTGCCCCGAATTTGACCCCACCATGATCATTACTCGCGAATACGAAAACCGCCTCTACTTCCACTATGGCCGCCCGCCCTATTGGATCGAAGAAGTGAAGGACGAAACGGTTTTAGCCGGCATGGCCAATTAGGCAGTGAACAGAGAGGGTTTATATCATGAGTAAGTTCATTTTTGTAACATTTCCGGACGAAGCAAAGGCCTACGAAGGCACACAGGTGCTGACCAGGCTGCATGCGGAAGGTGCTCTCTCGCTCTACGGTATGGCCGTGGTAGCGAAAGACGCCGCCGGAAACCTTGTCGTGAAACAGAAAAGCGAGCACGGACCGCTCGGCATCGCAGTCGGTTCTATTGTCGGAGGTGTTATCGGTCTGCTTGGCGGCCCCATCGGCGTTGTGGTCGGTGCTGGTAGCGGTGCCATGTTGGGCTTTCTTAGCGACCTCGCTGGCCTTGGCGTAAGTACGGAGTTTCTACAGAAGGTCTCCCACGAAATGCTACCCGGCAGAGTTGCGGTGATTGCCGAAGTCTCCGAAGACTGGATCACACCGCTCGATACGCGCATGAGCGCCATTGGCGGTATCGTCCATCGCACGAGCCGCACGGATGTCGAAGACGAACTGGCGCGCCAGCAGATGGCTTCGTTCCACACTGAGATGGCCCACTTGAAGAGTGAGTTTGAGCATGCCAAAGCAGAGGACAAGGCCCGGCTCAGAGCCCGCATTGGTGTCCTGGAAATCCGCATCAATGCTGCTGCCGATCGTCTTCAAGCCCGCCTGCAACAAATGAAGGACGAGACCGCTGCGAAATTGAAGGCTTTGGAGGTCCAGGTTGTTACTTCGGAGGGCAAAGCCAAGGCCAGAGTAGAAGCTCGTATTGCCGAACTTCGCGCCGATGCCGATCGCCGCGGCGCTCTGCTCAAGCAAGCCTGGGGCCTAACAAAGAAAGCCGCCGCCTAGTAACCCATGGGTAGGACAGGCGACCTGTCCGCCGAAGCTTTAGCGAAGGCGGATTCGCCTGTCCACTCCCTAACCAAGGAGTCATATAGTGAAACTAACACTGCTAGCCCTACTTACAGCGGCGTCCATATCAATGGCCCAGCCGCCGACCCCCGCCCCCACCACCGACCGGCGCGCAAAACTCGACGCCCGTCAGGCCGCCACCAAAGCCGTCGAGGCAGCCCGCAAAGCCGCGGATGCCGTCGACGCAGCCATCCGAATCTCCGCCAAAGAAGACGCGCACATTGCCGCGAAGGATCTACGCAGCGCCATCCAGGCCGCGCACGAAGCGGCCCGCGATGCCACGGAGAAAACCGAACAGGCCTATCGCAATGTAATCGCCGTGAACCAGGAACTGATCGCAAAGGCCCGTCAGGCGGCACAGCGCGCATCCGAATCCACCGCCGCAGCTGTCGCAAAAGCAGAGGCCTGGGTGCAGGCAGACCTTGTCTCTGGCAAAGACGCGTTCGCGCAAAAAGCTTCCGCGGTCAATGAGGCCCTGAAAAGAGCGGCCACCGCCACCAAGGATTCCGTAAAGGCTGGCAACAAGGCCGCTGAGGAAGCCTGGGAAGATGACATGGCCAAGAGCAAGGCACCGCCCGTAAAGCAGCTTTGATCCATGACCGAACCGGGCCCCGCGGCCCGGCTCCTATTCACTAGCAGCACGCCTGACTGAGTGCATCATGTTAGACTCAGTTTGAAAATGCTGCACAAAATATTACCCGCCTGCCTGCTTCTGGCCGCTTCGGTCTCGCTTACCTGGAGCGCCACTTCCGGCGACAAGCCCCTGCTCCTTCGCCACCCCACTCTCAGCCGAACCAGTATCGTCTTTGCCTTTGCAAACGACTTGTGGAGCGTAAGTCGAGAAGGCGGCGACGCCGTCCGGCTTACTACCAATGCAGGCGTGGAGACAGCGCCTAAGTTTTCGCCCGACGGCTCGCAAATCGCTTTCACCGGCGAGTACGATGGCAACGTAGATGTCTTCGTCATGCCCGCCACCGGAGGCACGCCGAAGCGGCTAACTTACCATCCAGCCGAAGACAACGTAATGGGTTGGACGCCCGATGGCAAACAGATCCTGTTCTCCTCAACGCGCAGCAGCTACTCCAGATTCACTCGTTTGTTTACAGTGCCCGTCGAAGGTGGGCCGGAAACGCAACTCCCCTTTGATCGCGCGCTGAGTGGGTCCTTCTCGCCCGACGGCAAGGAACTCGCGTTCATCCCCTCTGGCAAGCGGCAGAATGCCTGGAAACGCTATCGCGGAGGCCAAACCACTCCCATCTGGATCGCAAAACTTTCCGATTCAAGCATCACAAAAATGCCATGGGACAATTCGAACGACTTCAACCCGATGTGGATCGGCGACACGGTCTATTTCCTCTCTGACCGCAACGGCCCTGTCTCCCTCTTCGCCTACAGCACGAAAACCAGGCAGGTCTCCGAAGCGATAAAGAACGCCGGGCTCGATCTTAAATCCGCCACCGCCGGACCTGACGCAATCGTATACGAACAGTTCGGTGCAATCCATCTTTACGATTTGAAAACCCGCAAGACGCGCCAGGTCGCCATCCGCCTCAACGGAGACCTGCCCGAAGTTCGCCCCCACTTCCGCAAAATCGCGCCCTTCGAAATCCGCGGAGCTGGCATTTCTCCCACAGGCGTGCGAGCCGTCTTTTCAGCCCACGGCGATATCTTCACCGCACCGGCGGAGAAAGGCGACATCCGGAATCTTACTAACTCGCCGGCCGCCATGGAGCGCGATCCGGCATGGTCGCCCGATGGCAAGTCCATCGCCTGGTTCTCCGATGCTTCCGGAGAATACGAACTGGAAATTCGCGATCAGAACGGAGCAGGCGAGCCGCGCCGCATTTCGCTTGGCACACCGCCGGCCTTTCCCCACGCCCCCATCTGGTCGCCTGACAATAAGAAGATCGCCTACACGGATCACCGCCTCAATGTCTGTTTCATCGATCTGGCAAATGGAACATCCGTGCGCGTCGACATGGACACTTACGCGGGTCCAATGGCACTCAATCCGGCCTGGTCGCCAGATAGTAAGTGGATCGCCTACACTCGCAAGTTGAAGAGTCACCTGCACGCCGTTTTTGTCTACTCCCTTGAGCAGAAGAAAACATTTCAAATTACCGACGGCATGAGCGACGCCGCCGCCGCCCAGTTCGATAAAGAAGGTAAGTATCTCTACTTCACTGCCAGCACCGATACGGCCTTGTCCACCGGCTGGCTCGACATGTCCAGCATGCAGCGCCCCGTCAGCCGCAGCGTGTATCTGGTAGTGCTCGCCAAAGACCAGCCATCGCCCCTGGCCCCCGAAAGCGATGAGGAAAAGCCCGCGCCCGACGCGAAGAAGCCCGAAACCCCTGCCAGGAAGGACGCTACCGTCCGCATCGATATTGAAAACATCGGCCAGCGCATCCTCGCCCTGCCCATTCCCGCGCGGAATTACCTGTCATTGACCGCCGGCAAAACAGGAGTGCTTTTCCTGGTGGAAGGGCCCGCGGTTCAGTCGATGACTGGCCTACCGGAAGGCCTTTCGCTCCACAGTTTCGATTTGAAAACACGCAAGACCGATAAGCTCCGTGATGGCATCAGCTCGTTCGCGCTTTCGGCAAACGGCGAAAAAATGCTCTATCGTCAGGGCACGCAATACTTCATCGCCGCCGCCGGCCGTGCGCCGGCACTCCCGATCCCAACCGCAACCGGGGCATTGCGACTTGACTCATTGCAGGTTTGGGTAGATCCACTCCCCGAATGGCGTCACATGTATCATCAGGTATGGCGCGATGAGCGCGATTTTTTCTATGATCCAGGCCTCCACGGCGTAAATAAAGCGGACATGGAGCGCAAGTACGAATCTTATTTGGATAACATCGCCAGCCGCGACGACTTGAACTATTTGTTCGAAGAGATGCTCGGCGAACTTACAATTGGGCACATGTCGGTTGCTGGCGGCGACAAGCCCGAGGTCAAACGCGTTGGCGGCGGACTGCTTGGCGCGGACTATTCCATTGAGAATGGCCGTTATCGCTTCCAGCGAGTGTTTAACGGCGAAAACTGGAATCCTAGTCTCAACGCCCCACTTACTCAACCCGGCGTCAACGTGTTAGTCGGTGAGTATCTGCTCGCTGTAAATGCACACGATGTTCGTTCGCCGGCCAATTTGTACAGCTTCTTTGAAGAGACAGCCGGCAAATCGATTGTCATACGCGTTGGTCCCAACCCCAATGGCGATGGAGCGCGCGATGTTACCGTAGTCCCTGTGGCCAGCGAAGCTGCCCTCCGAAACCATGCCTGGATTGAGGACAATCGCCGCAAAGTGGATCAACTCACAGGCGGCCGCGTCGGCTACGTCTATCTGCCGGATACCGCCGGCGGAGGCTACACGAACTTCAATCGCTACTTCTTCAGCCAGGCCGGCAAAGAAGGTGTCATCATTGACGAACGTTTCAACGGCGGCGGCAGTATCGCCGACTACGTGATCGACTATCTGCGCCGTCCCATCATGGGCCGCTTCAGCATGCGCGAAGGCGAAGACATCACCGTGCCCATGGCAGGCATTTTCGGCGCTAAGGCGATGATCATCAATGAATCCGCAGGTTCCGGCGGCGATGCCATGCCGTGGCTGTTCCGTAAAGCAGGCATCGGCCCGCTAGTCGGTAAGCGCACTTGGGGCGGACTCGTTGGCCACTACACCGGTCCGCGCGATCTGATGGACGGCGGCAACGTAGGCACGCCCAACCTTGCCTTCTACAATCTCGAAGGCGCATGGGATGTGGAGAACCATGGCGTCGCGCCCGACATTGAAGTCGAGATGGATCCCAAGCTCATTCGCGAAGGCCACGATCCGCAACTGGAAAAGGCCGTCGAAGTGGTGATGGAGCAGCTCAAGAAATCACCAGTGAATTATGGCAAGCGGCCAGCATATCCCAACTATCAGAAGTAAGTCAGGAAAAACTATGAAACTTCGCCAGATGTTCGCACTTACCATCTGCCTGCTGTTCCCTGCGCTCGCATTCCCGCAGGCCCAACCGAATCTCACCTTGGTGCGTGTCCAATACATGACCCGCAAGAACACAGTGAATCCACAAGGTGAATTGAAGGCCAAAATACAAGAGCTCGACGCGCATATCGCCGAAGCCGCTCGCTATGGCCGGAGCGGTGAATTGCGCCGCTTGTTTGCCAAGGGAACAGTGCTCCTCACTGGCAAGGAATGGACCCCTGAGCTCGACTACGCCAACTCATTGGCCCTGCGCACGGGGAATGTTGTCTCCGATTCCATTCCCCCATACCCGCTGCGCATCGAGCAGATCTATCTCCCCGCCATCAATCTGGAGCGCCCACTCACTGCCCTCGTGACACTGCGCAAGCGTTCGATGGCCCAACAGGGCGAGATCGTCAAAGATTTCGGATCCTTCGAAGGCGTCGGCCGCGACCTGCGCGAATCGCCATACCAACTTTCGCTCGATATGAGCGGCGTTGCAGACGGCCCTTACCAACTCAACCTGGAGGTCAGCAACGGCACGGCCAAGCTCGGCACCAGCGTGCTGAATATCGTGCTCCGTAAAGGCCTCAACGATCTGGTCGCGCGTCTTGAAAGCGAGGCTAAGGCCGCCCCTGAAAACCTGCGTGCTGAGATTCTCTTCCCCATCGATCGCATGCGCAGCGTCAATCGTGGCACGCTCGAACTTCGCACCTTCGATCCCGACAAAGACTTCCAAGCCGCCGAATCCGTAGCCGCGGCAGTGAAGGCCCATCAGGATCCCTACGCTAAACGTACCGGCGACTTCAAACGCCACTATCTGCTCGCTCCGGTTGGCGAAGTCATGCCCTACGAACTTCATGTGCCTGCGGCCTATGACGGCGCGCGCGCGTTTCCGTTGATCGTCGCGCTCCACGGGCTCGGCGGCACGGAAGACGCCTTCTTCCAAAGCTACGAAAAGAAGCTGCCAGTCCTTGCAGAGCAGCACGGCTACATCATTGCCGCGCCGCTTGGCTATCGAGTCGATGGCTCCTACGGTTGGGGCCTCGCCGAGCCTCCGGCCGACTCCATCGTTCGGCGCACGCAAGAACTCAGCGAGAAAGACGTGATGGAAGTAATGCAACAGGTGCAGAGCAATTACAAGATCGATAAGAACCGTGTCTACCTGATGGGCCATTCCATGGGCGGCATCGGCACCTGGAAACTCGCCGCAAAGTACCCTGACCTGTGGGCCGCTATCGCGCCCATCGCCGGTATGGGCCAACCCTCTACCATCGAGAAATTCCGGACAATCCCGGAGATCGTAGTCCACGGCGATAACGACAAGACGGTCCCTGTCGCTGGCTCGCGATTGATGGTCGCGAAGATGAAGGAACTAGGCGTGGAAGTGAAGTACATCGAGGTCCCTGGCGGCAGCCACGGCGATGTCGTTGCGCCGAATTTTGCGGCCATTCTCGACTTCTTCGATGCGCACAAAAAGCTACAATAGCTTCAATGCGCGCATTACTCTCACTCGGCCTCCTTCTCTTCGCCCAGCAAGCCCCGGAATTCGATATCATCATCGCCGGTGGCCACGTCTATGACGGCGCCGGCAATCCGTGGTTCAACGCGGACGTCGGCATCAAGGGCGACACCATTGCAGCCATCGGCAACCTTGCCAATCGTAGCGCCGCGCAGCGCGTCGATGCCAAGGGGCTCGCCGTAACCCCCGGTTTTATTGACACGCACAGCCATGGACGCCGTGGCATCTTTGAGGTCCCGCTGGCGGAAAATCAAATCCGCCAGGGAGTCACTTCCATCATCGAAGGCCCTGACGGATCCTCCCCGCTGCCCGTCAAACCTTTCCTGGATAAGGTTGCCGCTGCTCACTCCGCAGTGAACTTCGGCATGCTCGCCGGGCAGGGAAGCATTCGCGAACAGGTCATCGGACTCAAGGACCGCAAGGCCACGCCGGAAGAGCTGGAAAAAATGAAGGGGATCATGCGCCAGGCCATGCTCGATGGCGCCTTCGGCGTCTCCACCGGCCTCTTCTATCTGCCCGGCGCCTTCACTCCCACCGAAGAGGTTGTCGAGATCTCCAAGGTCGCCGCTGCCTACGGCGGCGTCTACACCTCGCACATGCGTGAAGAAGCCGGCAAGTCACTTGATAGCGTCCGCGAGACCATCCACATCGGCGAAGCCAGCGGCATCCCCGTGCAGGTCACCCATCACAAGATCATTGGGCAGCCCAACTGGGGCATGAGCGTGCAAACGTTGAAGCTGGTTTCCGATGCGCGCGCCCGCGGCATTGATGTGACTGTCGACCAATATCCCTACACCGCTTCCAGCACAGGCCTCTCCGCACTCTTCCCCAAGTGGGCATTGGAAAGCGGCCAGAAGTCTTTCGTGGAGCGTGCCAACAATCCCGCTCAGCGCGCTCGTATGAAAGCCGAGGTGCTCAACAACATCCTCACGGACCGCGGCGCAGGCAGCCCGAAAAACATCGTCTTCGCCAGTTGCGGCTTCGACAAAACGCTCGCAGGCAAATCGCTTGCCGACATCTCCAAATCCGCCGATGATGCCGCTGATGTCGCTATCGATCTGCTGAAAAAAGGCAGCTGCTCCATGGTCTATCACTCCATCAACGAAGAGGACGTGGTGCGCATCATGCGTTACCCATTTACGATGATCGCCTCCGATGGCGGCATCCCGGTCTTTGGCTTAGATGTGCCGCACCCGCGCAATTACGGCACGTTTGCCCGCGTGCTAGGCCGTTATGTGCGTGAACAAAAAGTGATTACGCTGGAAGATGCCATCCGCCGCATGACAAGCCTTCCCGCCACGCGTTTCAAGATTTTCAATCGCGGCTTGCTGCATGAAGGCATGAAGGCCGACATCGCCGTCTTCAACCCCGAAACCGTCATCGACAAGTCGGAATTCAACAAGCCGCACCAGTACGCCGAAGGCTTCCATCATGTCTTGGTCAACGGTAAGCCGGTGCTGCTCAATGGCAAAATGACCGGAGCCCGCCCCGGCACTGTCCTATATGGCCCCGGCAGATAAAGGGTAGGACAGGCGATCCGCCCATAAGCGCTAAGATAACTACGGATAGCCGATTATCAATCGACATCCGCTAAGGCCACGGCGGACACGCCGGCCGCGGATTGCCAATCTCAGAACTCCTGACCTGGGGGAAATCAAATTGAGCCGAGTTTGTAGATCAAAGTTAGTTTTGTCCCCGGAAAAACGGTCTTCGTCTCATTCAGCTCTGCGAGCAGAAGTTCGATGGC
>CAIRSA010000196.1 GCA_903881085.1 uncultured Acidobacteriia bacterium | reverse complement strand
GCGAGATACTGCATCGCGTGCTTATGAAACGCCGCCGCCTGATAGATCAGCCATTGCTCGATGCTGTCGCGGGCCTTCACCGCCTCGGCGGCGTCTGCCGCTAACTCAAACGACTGAGTGTCCTGCGCCAACCTGATCCGCTCGCACGCCGCTTCGGTGTGTAGCGCAGTGACATTGCCGGACTTCAACAGCCCTGCCGCGTAACTTCCTATAACCGCCTCAGGCGGCACCAAGTCTCCACCGATGCCCAAAGTAGGCATCTCGACTAATAAACTCACAGAAGCCGCCTCTTGCTCTTGGTCATGCGCTTTTGCCGACCACCGATAGGCAGCGTCGGGGTCAGACTTAGCCACCGCCGCCGCGTATTCGCGATTGCTGGCCGCACAAAGTTTGGCCTGCGCTGCTTGGGCAAACTTGCTAACCCGGCGATTGGATTGCTGCTCATCCATGTGCTGTTCCTTTCCATGCCCAATGTGCAATCAGTAACGCCTCAGCCCGGCCGTCGTCTTTTTGGCGTTTCAAACTCGCTTGGGGGTACAGGAGCCGCGCCCTATCCAAACTGGCTGACTTGTCTTTCGATAGCCTTAGTCCGCGTTTCCAAGTGGCTGGGGACACGAATTCAATGCTGGCCGGGAGCAACTGGAGGCAAGCCAGCACTGACCCGAAGCCCACACCAAAGGTAAACGCGCTGCTGATCCCTTGTGAGGGCATCGAATGCACCCGTTCAATGACTGCCCTAATGTGGACCCTTTCACTCAAGCAAGCGTTGATCTGGGCCACCAGCTCGGGGGCGTCCACCCACGCGGTAGAGTTGTCGCGGATTATGGGCAGGTCATCCGCGCCGACGAAGGCGCCATGATCGGTCAACAGCGCCCACCCGCCCGTCAAGCCGGGGTCGATGCCCAGAATCTTAGTTTGCGTCATGTCGGCGGCCTCCACGGAATACGAAATCAATTCCCTAACCCCTCTCCCGAAATCCCCCGGCCTATATAGGCGGCCGGGGATTTTCGGGGACTGAGTACTCCCGAAATTGGTGATTTCGGGGAATTTCGGGGATTCACTTTGTGGCCCATATCCACCCATCGTTACAGCCAAGTAGCCCATGCGATACCAGCCCGGTAATTGCCTCTCTGGCGCGCTCGGCTCTGCGCTCATGGGGACAGGTTAGGCGGCCTGATGCCGAAGCTATTGCTGCCTCCAGTTCGATGCACTTGGCGTAAGGCGGCGCACCGGGCTTGCCCATAGTGCCGTCCTTGAATAGCGGCTTAAGCACGTCCCACACGATGCGTTGATTCTTCCCCTGCGGAAGCTTGGTCCGCCGAACCTCGGCCGCCGAGCCGTCCCGATCCACTGCGCACGATGACAATGGCTCGCCGTCCGCATCCGGGCCAAGGAATACGGTGCTGAGCGTGAAGGCGTTAACCACCCCGTCCGCGCCGTCCTTGCTCTTGGTTAGCGTCCATTCATGGCGGTCCATGGACCGTGAGACTTCGATGGCAGCGTCCAGCGCCGCGAACAGGGAACTATGCCCGCGTAGGCCTTTGGACACGTCCTTGCCGGTATGGTGGACAAGCACCACCAGTCCGCCGGTAGCGCGCTGCAAGTCCTTGGCCGCTTCGATGATGCTGCCCATGTCCCGTGATGAATTTTCGTCGGCGGTAGGCGCTGCTCGGTTGAGCGTGTCAATAAACGTCACCGCGCCACCACCAGCGCCAAGCACTGCGGCTGCCAAGTCCTGTACGTCCTGCGGCTCAGTTAGCTTGAACGGTTGCTGCACCAGCACCCGAACCTGTATCGTGGTGTTATTTCGTGCCTCCCATGCTCTGACGCGAGCGGGCAACCCTGCTTCGCCTTCCAACATGCAGTAGACAACGGGAGCCGCCGTTACCCGGAGCGCGAACCACTCGCGACCGGATGCGATTGCAGCGGCCATATCGAGCGCCAGGAACGATTTTCCGGAGCCGGATGGCCCGAATATCGCCGCCAAT
>CAIRSA010000195.1 GCA_903881085.1 uncultured Acidobacteriia bacterium | reverse complement strand
TTACAGGCCGAACTGCAGTCCTGGCAGCAGCAGAGAAACGCTGCAAAGCGAGGCATCGAGTGGACGTTTACGCGTCAAAAGGCGGACCGCAAACTGAGTAAGCATTATGTTCCGTAATTACATTGTTCTGATACTAGTGGCAACGCACTTGCACACAGATATTCATGAAGAGTTCGTCACAAGTAACAGCCGTTGCGCCTGAGAGCCGAAATATCCTGGCTGTCACCCCCTCCGTGGAAGATCACACCAGACTTGCCAGCATCCTCAACCTGGCCGCTTCGCTGCATCCCCATACGACACAGTGGAAACTATCAGGCGCAATGACACTTGCATGCGCGATAACCGCGCTTGATAAAGCCGATTACTCGGTGGTCCTTTGCGAAAGTGAACTGGGGATTCATGGGTGGAAAGATCTGATCGAATGCACGGAGACAAGATCGAATCCGCCATCGTTGATTGTGACGAGTCAAAACGCCAACGAGCGTTTGTGGGCGGAAGCGCTGAATCGTGGCGCATACGATGTGCTGGCCAAGCCTTTTTCCCCAAGCGAGGTAATCCGCGCAGTAGAGCTTGCCGGTCTGCGCTGGCAGCGGCAAGGACAGCTCGGTAGTTCGTCCAATCGCCAGACAGCAGTTGCAGGTTGACGTCCGGCCCGGCAGGACGCACAAGAATGTGAACATCATTTGCCTTCGTCGCACGCCATTCATTGCGGAAAAATTTCTGTACCCCGCCGCGAGCGCCGCGAAGGCATGAACAATTAGTAATTTCGACAGGCGAATCGTCGACGGTAAACTCGACAATGCAGTCTTTTCAAGGGTGGGGCGGGCAATTTGCCTGCCCTGACTAACTTTAAAGTCACCTCGCCCTCACTGGCGCTGCTTCCCAATGCTTGGAAACTGGCCGGACAACTGGAGTATCTGGTTCTTCTCGCAAAAACTATGTGGCATTGGGCGATTCGCTTGGCGTGCTCTACGCTTGACCCGGCTCTCTAACACCTTCCTGCGCACGCCGGCTGTGCAAACAGGATGTCAGTTAACTCCGCGCCGGGCTCTGCGCGTTTCGTTCCGGACCATCCGCACTGCCGCGGCCCGCGAACCTCTGTCTTGTTGGAAAGTCCTGTACCAAGCGCCTTTCACAGTGCAGGCATCGCGCGTTGTTGGCGCGTGTCGCAAGGTGGCAATGAGGGCAGTAAACCGTCTTTATATCAAGAGATGGCGTATTCGTCGTCATGGTTAGTTCATCCTTCTAAGTGCTTTCGCTCTAGCCTGAATCGCAGGATAGTTATTCGTTCACCGCTGGCTATAAGCACGCCACTGCCCACTCTTGAGATGACATGTATGTTCAATAAGAAACGATAGCCAGCAGCTGCCGCCATTGCTGTCAACATGTACCAAAACGTTCACCCTCCGATGCAGACTGAACGATTAGGAGCAATCGAACCAGCTCCACTGTTGAATTCGGCATTCGAGGAACGGTCAGCGAATTGCACAGCAAAGTTGAGGTAGCAGGCTTCGCGCCAGGCGGCGATGAGCGCAAAAATCACGAGGAAGTCGAAAAGAATAGGAGCAGCAAATGTCAGTAAGCCAGGCAGTGTCCGCGAAGTCCGGACAACTCAGGGAGTACCCGACCGAATGGGCCATGTACGATGCCGAAGAGGAGCAGATGACCGCGTGCTACGAACCGCATCAGGCTGATGACTGCCAGAAAAACCCGGCCCGTCGCGAGCCAGCGATCCGCCAGTCTCCCGCCAACCGTCCAACCTCATTCTAGAACTGGCCCTGATCTTGGGCGTGGCATTTGAACAAGCGGACCGTTGGTCAAAAACAAGGAGACACCCATGCATGTAAAACCCAGCGCCAAAGAGCAAGAGTATTTCGCCCGTCAGGAAGTCGCAAGAAGACGCAAAAGCGCCATGAAGCAGTATGCGGCACTACTGCTTGAAAGGCGGGAGCAGGCTCGCGCGCTGCACCTCATGAAGTGTCCAAAGTGCGGCATGTCGCTTGAAGAAATCTCCATTGGCGAAGTTCATATCGATAAGTGCTTCTCTTGCGAAGGTGTGTGGCTGGATAAAGGGGAGCTCGATATCATACGGGAAAAAGAGCCAGGATTTATGGGTAGAATCTTGAGTGTTTTCGAGTGAGTGTACCATCGAAGATCCGTTCCGGCCACACGAGTCATCGGTGGAGGCCGTGAGCGCCCCAAAGCGCGCTTTCCGGCCCTTGCTCCATGGCAGCGGAGCCCACCTGTGACGGTTTGGCCCAAACGATTGAGTCCGAGCAGCGGTCACGTCATACCTGGTTTGGGCGCAGGGTGCTCCATCTGAGGGTGGCCGAGCACGGTGGAAAGGGCGTCGCAAAGGGTGTTAGCATCTAAGCCACGCAAGCCCAATGACGCCGCTGTCGAGCTTCGAATTTGCGGTGTAGCCCCGCACTAGACGAGGGAATGCTGGTGAAGGCTTTGGCGGAGTGAGTTCGCTGCGCCGAAGAGGCCCGAGTCGCCAGTTGGGCGCGGAAAACGTCCACCGCAATTATCGAAACCTCGACGAAAGCGCATCCAGCGTGCGGTAGATTCGATTCGCGATACGCACCAGAGGCCGCGCCCGGTAAGTGAAATACTCGGCCTCGAGCGCTTGCCGATTCAACTCCGCTCTTTCCAGATGCAGTTCCAATGCTTCCATACGCTCCCGATTGTGGGTCAACATCCGGCGCACGGCGGGCAAGTCCGAGCCAACCTCCCGCGGCGCAGTCGATTCCGGTATCGCGCATTGTTCCGCCGGCGCCGCGCCGGTCTCCCCGCCCGCGCCGTGGCTTGTCGTGTCATTCCGCCAACCGCAGGTATCTTCCGCACATCCTGAAGCCACATAGCGGCCTGTGGTCATCAGACGGCGCTTCTCCACGGCATCGGGGCAATTCCATATCTCGCGCAACGGCGTCTGAAACCAGTTGCCGGAGGACTCGGAAAGAAAGCAGAGGTGCACGCCCCCGGTTTCCGTGAGAAACAACGTGGTCCACGGGTTCGGACAAAGTTCGAACCCGCCGCCGGCGTCGGCCAGTTGATCGCAATTGGGATACAAGCCGTTCGATCGCTCCGCCAGAAACCTTGCGTCCAGTCCATGCTCTTCGAACAGTTGAGTCAAGCCGCTGAATCGAATATTGCGAAAATTGGCGCGTTCCCTGCCCAGCGCTTCGGCCAGCACTGAGTGCAGTTCCGCAATTTCCGCGGGGTCCTGAATCAACTCAGAAGCCATGAGCTCGGGATTGCGCGTCGTGTTTTGATCGTTCAGTTGCAGCGTCTCAAAGGTCACCTCAATCAGGCCATGGCTTCTCATTAACTCCAGGTATTCGGGAATTTCACGAAATGTCGACCGCATTACGACGTAAAAGGAATCGATGTATGGCATCTGGCTGCCGAGCCTGGCTTTCCATGCCTGAACGCGGTCGATGTTGGCCATCACTTTGTTCAAGTCCGCGCCCTGGCGCATGCGCGCGTAGGTCGCGGGCGTACCACCATCGATAGAAACGGTCAGGGTGATAAACGGCATGCGCACAATCCGCTTGGCCCACGCCTCGTCAATCAACGTGCCATTGGTGCAAACGCTCACGATGGGACGATTCGAGGACGCACTCACATCGGCGAGAAGTTCGGCAAAGCCAGGCATCGCAAAGACCTCGCCGCCGATCAGGCGCAATGTAGAAATATACGGATAGAATTCCCGAAGTTCACGTCGCAATTCAGCCGCGATCGCCGGTGGATGGAGCAGCGTCTCTCCATTCTTCCGCTGATAACAATGGCCGCACTTGATGTTACAAGTCGTACCAAGCACAACGCCGATCATGCGCGGCATCGATTGCAGATGGAATTTTCGTTGGCGGTACTCCAGTTCATTCAGGCGCAGATTCTCAGTGTAAGTGCAGTTATCGGCTTCAGCTATCATCGCGCTCTTTTACATTTTCCCAACCTAACGCAGACGTTCTGATTATAGCCGCTAATTACCTTAGACGCTGGCCAACTTGGCCTCGCGGACCTCGGCCGCGAGCTTGCTGCTGCACTTCTTCCACAACATAACAATACCCGTGAAAAACTGAACCAGCACAATACGGCTGATGTGATTGTTCTTCACCAGAGATGCATCCCGGTTTATGAGGCCGGGTCCAATGGCGACATTGCGGCCGGCGTTTACAAACCCGGTGGCCGGGAATGGCACGGCAAAACAAGAGAGCTTGATAAAGGCGTTTGGATTGCCCGGATTCGCCCGACTTCCGCAGCCAGGCGTATTCAACCGGTCCGGGAAATCGAACGGAACGTTGGAATTCAAGCCCAGCGCGTTACACGCCACGGTCACCGTGAACGGAGGCCCCGAAGTTGACGAAATGATACTACCCAATTGCCAGCCAGTGCTACACCAATCCACCGGCTTCAGGCCGGATCGATAGGAGGCCATCTCCCAGGTTGCGCTGATCACAAGATTATGGCGGACGTCAAAATCGGAAAGCGCGCGTCGGAAATGGGAATCGAAGGCGGGCATGTTCGTCACGGCGTTGGTGAATGCAGCCTGCACCGAGGTGGATCCAGTGTCGATGCTCTTGGCCAATGTGTACGCCCCCTGCATCTGCATGCCGTGTTTGAAGCGTTTCTGCACACGCGCACGCAAGCAATATTGGGCGTTTAGACTTTGCAAATACTAATTTTTCAAAACATCCGAGGGCGCGGCTTCACGGCACTTAGACCGGGCACCTTGAACTAAAGCGATCGGTCCACATTCAATAAATCGCGCTCCACGTTAGCCGTAACTTGACCATCGGAGCGCACAACGTTGCCCGCCGCCCCAACGCTGACACGCAACTGCTCCAGCCCTCCGCCCGCAGCCATTTGCGCGATCAGTTCCCCAAGCTTGCCGGCATGCAGCGGCTTGGTCAGGTAGCCGTCCATCCCCGCCTCAAGACAGATCACGCGGTACTCGGTTGTCGCATGCGCGGTCAGCCCAACTATCACCGGTTGTTGGTCCAGTGGCAGCATAGAGCGAATCTCACGCGTCGCCGCCAACCCATCCACTTCAGGCATCTGTACATCCATCAAAACCAAATCGTACCGGGCTTCCTTCACCGCGTTGATCGCCTGCGCGCCATCTGACACCAGGCTCGCCTCAACGCCAAATTTCTTCAACATCATCAACGCAACCTTCTGATTGACCAGATTGTCTTCAGCCACCAATACCCGCAGGTGGCTCGCGTCCCGTCCATAATCCGGATGAGCCGCGGAAGCCGGCTCCAGCGCTTGCCCCAATAAAACCGTAAACCGGAAGCACGTCCCCGCCCCCACTTTCGACGTCACCGAAACAGCTCCTCCCATCAGTTCCACCAGCGACTTGACGATCGCCAGTCCCAGCCCCGTTCCACCATACCGGCGGCTGATGCTGACATCGGCCTGACTGAACGATGCAAACAGCCTTGGCAACTTGTCTTCGGCAACCCCGATCCCGGAATCGCGAACCTCAATCGCAATCAGATAAGCCCCCGCATCGTGCCTGTCCAAACGCGCCGAGATCACCACCTCGCCCATGCTCGTGAACTTCAGCGCATTCGAAATCAGATTCAGAATCACCTGCCTCAGCCGGACCTGGTCTCCCGCCACCCACCGCGGAAGATCCGGCGCCAACTCCCAGGCCAGTCGAACTCCCTTCTGAGCCGCAGCCGCACGAAACAGGCCCGCACTCTCCGCCACGCAACGCGGTAAATCGAACGGAGCAATCTCCAACTCCAATTTGCCCGCCTCCACTTTGGAAAAATCCAAAATGTCATTGATCACGTGCAGCAGCACGTCACCCGAAGCACGTATCATCTGAATCAGTTCATTAGACTCCGGCGGCACCGCGGCGCCCACGGTCAACTGCGCCTCCAGCAACTGGCTCAACCCGATCACACCGTTTAGCGGCGTGCGGATCTCATGGCTCATGTTCACCAGAAAGCGCCCCTTTGCTTGGCTTGCGTCATCGGCGCGCTGCTTCTGCTCCAGCACGTTCGCGCGTTCCGCCTCTAACTCAGCCGTCCGTTGGCGCACGGCCTCTTTTAGCTGCCGGTTTCTATGAGCCAGCAACCGGTTCCTCCACACGACTAGGCCCCACACCGCCGCGGCGGCAAGCAGCACACAGAAGGCGCGCACCCACCAAGTCTCCCACCACTTCGGCACGACATAGAAGTCCGCGGTCGCAACCTTGTCTGAAAAGCTGCCAGCGCGAATACGTGAACGGATCTCCAACCGGTGTTGACCCGGCGAAAGACCAGTGATGTGAATCGTACGCTCCGGAGTGTCCGTCCACAACTGTCCATCCAGCCGGTAGGCGAAGCTCACCAGTTGCTCGTTCCGGAAGCTGAGCGAGGAAAACTCCACCCGCACAGAACGCTGCTGCTCACCCATCTCAACCCGCGTGATCACCGGATCGGCCGCTTCTGCCTCCAGCCTCCCATCCGCCGGCGGCCGGTAATGCGCCAAGCCTCCGCTCGTTCCGATCCATACGCTACCATCGGAATCCGCCCAAAACGCGTCCCCGTCCGTATCGTTCCAGACCAAGCCGTTCTCCATGCTCATCTGCGTCCAACTGCCGCCGTTGGCTGCCAGCACCGACACCCCGTCCGCCCCGCCTCGCCAGAGCCGTCCAAATACATCGAACCCTTGAAAAGCCGTGACCTCCGCCGACTTGGGATTTGCCGCATAGATTGGCGTGGACCGGACCAGTTCATCGCCAGAGAATTCCAACCTGTCAATCCCCGCATCGAACCTGTGTTTCAGGTACAGACTTCCATCCGGAGCAAGGGTTGGAATGTAGGGATCGCCGCTCAGGCCATCCGCTTTCAGATACTGCCGCCATTCCCCATCCTTCAACCGCCACAAGCCCTTGGCATTCGTAATCCACATCGCCCCCCTTTGATCTTCAGCGAAGGCCCATGCCCCTTTCTGAAACTCTTCGGGCTGCTCGATGCGCCGAAAGACGCCGCCCGCCTGCGGCCGTTCGTTGAGAAAAACGCCGCAACTGGTGCCCACCCATAGCCGGTCGAAGCGGTCGATAAAGCCGCGGTTTGCGATCTCGCATCCCAATCCATCGCTAGCCCGGAACAGGCGGACTTTCCTGGACGCCGGGTCTATGCGCGCTACGCCGCCCGGCTTCATGACAGCCCAAATTGCGCCATCCGATGTCTCTCCGATCCAACGCACATTGTCGCCGCCGAGGCCACTTTCCCTGGTCCAGGTGTGCGACACGCCCTGCCCATCCATTCGCACAAGTCCATTGGCCGTCCCAACCCAAAGCGTGCCTTTCCTGTCGCGCCGGATGCTCCACACGATTTCCGCCGGTAACCCCTGCGCCTTCGTCCACGCCTCCCATCGGCCGTTGCCCAGCCAGCGCGCCAGACCCGCGCCAACCAGGCCGATCCACACCGACCCCTCCCGATCCTCCAACACCGCAGTGATCATCGATGACCGCAATCCGCGCTTGTCGCCAATCACATTCCACTGACCGCTGCGATGGATCGCCAGGCCCTTATCGGTAGGCACCATCAATGCGCCATCGCGCGTTTTCGCAAGCGCTCCCCAGAAACTGTTCGACCCCAGTTTCAGGCCATCCTCCACAAACCGCGTCGCGCCCGGCAACTTTCGATACAAGCTGCTCGGACTGCGCGCCCATACCGAACCATCCGGAGTAAATTGAATTGCGTCCCAAGCCCCCGCAGGCAGCCCTTCCGCAGGTCCGAAGATAGAAGTACGGCCGCCCTCACTTAAACAAAGCTGCCTGTCGCATCCGAACCATAACTGCGCGCCTCGACTCGCAATGCCACGGCCTGACATTCTGGCTTGCTCCGCAACGGACGGATATGGCTGCGCGAGCAACGAGCCCGCGGGCTTCGCTATGGCCTCAAACAGTCCCGACGGCAACGACACCACCACCCGCCCACCAGCGAGGTTGGCCATCCCCTGCGCCCCGAAAAGCATCTCGTTCAGTCCTTCCACCACCGTGAAACGCTGACCGTCAAAACGGAAAACCTTGGAACAGGTACTGGCCCACAGTGCGCCATCTTCGGCAGTGTGCAAAGTACGCACTTCCGAGGCGCAAGGCAACCCTTCGGCCGCGCTCATCAGCCGGAAGCGGGCTCCATCGTAGCGGTAAAGCCCGGCCTCCGTTCCCGCCCACATGTATCCGGCGCCATCTTGCGCCAGCGCAAGGATCACCAGATTCTGCAGTCCTTCGGCCGCGCCGTAGTGACGGAAACTATAATGCTGAGCTAATCCAGGAATACTCCACAGGAGTATGAGCCAGGCACATGCGGGGGTAGCTAGTCGTTTCTGGAACGCTGAGACCACAACTTGTTAATCGACACCGGGTGCGCGAATCTTTATAAGTCCCCCTGCAATTGAATGATTTTTACGAGTACAACCGTCCGGGCGCGAAAGACTATGCCGCCCTGAGCTAACAAGAATTGCAAATCACTCCACGTTGTAAATCAAGATCGAATATCCCGCATAGGCAGTGGGAGTACGGCCACGAAACTCTTCCAGGTAGTTTTCCTGCCCGGGCGGCAAAAGCAAGCCGGTCAAAACGTTCACAGAGATTGCATAGGTGCCCGGCAAGGGATGATAACGCGCCGTCCCCGGCATCTCCGCAGTGGGCCACTCCTGCGGCGAAAGCGTGCCCTCCCACATATAGTGCCAGGGGTTGTCGTAGCCGAAAAGGAAACAACGGGCTTCTTTGACATCGTTCCGCTTCATATACAGCCCTAACTCCGGATAGTTTTGCCCCCAGTCGATATTGCTATCGGCCAGATACCTCCAGCCGTTTTTCGGCCCCCCGGCCCATTCATTAAAATACGCCACCCCCTGCGGATAAACATTAGCGGAAGCGAACACGAGCCAAACCATCCCCAGCAAAACAGCCGCACGGCCCAAACGAGAGGCCAACCAATGATCCAACATTCCCCCACTGCCCAGAATCAGCAGCGGCAGCGCAGGCATGACATGCCGAAAACCAATATGGAAATTCGAAGCCATCCCAAGCCCAAAGAACAGCAGCCCCAAGCCCCAGATGAACACCTCGGCCGATTGGAGCCGACTCTTGAAAACGCGAATCACAAAGCCCGCCAACCCAACCACCGTCAGCAATTGCAGAGCAACCGGAACCTTCACAGCCCACGCCAACGGAAAGTAACCCGGTGTCCACCCGTAAATCTTATGCCCAAGCATATACCCCGTATACCCACCGCCACGAAGGGTTGACGTAATGAAATCCAGCCCCTCAACAAATTGCGTTGGCCACGGCAGCCTGGCTGGAACACTCGCCATGGGAAGCACCCACGCCGGAACACCTGGCCCGAGAATGGTGGCCAGTTTTTCAGGCGATATCGGCTGAGCTTGAAATTGCCCCGACGCCAGGATCGCCGCCCAAGTCGCTATAGGAATCAAAGCCGCGGCGAAGAGCCGTGGGCCACGCCATAACGCCAACGCATATCCGATGAAGAACAATGGAAGCAAGGTGAATTTGGTAAGTACGGCGATCGCGATAGCCGAGGTCAGTAGCAGCAGCCGCCTCACCCCCGGATCCGTCCAATAGCGCCACGCCGCATAGGCAAACAAAAGGGCGCTGAACGCCGACGGGACGTCTGAATTAATCAGCGCACCATGGCCTGAAACGGTGGGCTCCAGTGCCACGCACACGGCAATCAGAAGCGCGGTTAGTTCGCCATACAACTGCCGTCCCCAATGCCACACAACGAAAACAATCCCCAATGGAAACAGCAGAAACGGCAGTCGCGAAAAAAACAGCAACCGGCGGCCGCGCTTTTCAACATTTCCCAGAATCCCATAGCCAATCGGATAGGCATCCCGCGATGCCCAGTATTTCGACTGCCGTGGATCAGCCGCTCCCATCACGCGTGGCACCCATCCGCCAATCATTCGACTAAGCGGAGGAGTGTCGGCTGGAATCAGTATGTCTTCCCCCAACCAATAAGCGTAAGCTGCCGCAAAGTGCGAAGGTTCATCCACCGTCAACCCGCTATGCTTCGCTTGATACAAGAGCGCTGCGGTCAGGGACAAAATCACCAAACCGATTCCCGTGTATCCTCCCCCTCGCAAGCTCATCTCATCAATACTACTCCATCGGCAGTGAAGGAACGCACCATCATTCTTTGTCTTCGGATGATCCGCTTTTGCCTTCTATTTCGCTTTAATAAATGTGGAGGGAAAGAATGGGTCTGTTGAAATCTCTGTTTGCAACTGCAGATGAACCGCCCAAAGTTGATATACGGGAGACGTTGTTCGGCGACATGCATCTCGACCAATGGACCGGCAATGGGTCCACATCGCAGGCCTTTCCGTGGAGCACCTTCGCCGCCGCCCGCAACCACATCGGCCATAGCAATAAGGAAGCAGCTGTCAGCAAGTGGCATGAGATTGTAGGCCATGCCGGCCTGGAACCCCGCCATTATTTGCAGGCCTGGTTTTACCTCCGCCTGGCCGGCCATCAGCCGCCACCAGCAATCGCACGTCAGGTGCTAGGCGTAGTTGTCGAGGTAGGAATGGATAAAGGCCTGGATCTGCTCGCCGCCTATCCCGACTACTCGGCACGCTATTACAATTTTTCGGGCAGCGGCGTCGTCTGGGAACACCCCACCGATGAAATGAACTCCACCATCGACAAGCTGCTCAACGCCGCCACTCGCGCCGTTGCCCACATCGGCCCATGGCAGGCAAAGCGCCCGCCCGCGCCCCCAAACGGCCAGGTGCGCTTGAATTTTCTAACTCCCAGTGGATTGCACTTCGGCCAGGCAGGCATGGATGTCATGGCCAAAGATCAAATCGGCGGCGAAGCATTCTACTGGGCAAGCGTGCTCATGCGAGCGCTC
The DNA here is from genome assembly GCA_903881085.1 of uncultured Acidobacteriia bacterium. GTDB lineage: Bacteria > Acidobacteriota > Terriglobia > Bryobacterales > Bryobacteraceae > CAIRSA01. The sequence goes on along the minus strand of CAIRSA010000195.1, from coordinate 58,428 downwards.
ATTGCATTTTCAAATCGGCCGCCAGCTTCTACCAGAAGCGCCTCACTCCACCAGTGAATTCACTACCGCCGTGGTCTCCCGCGTCAACGGCGTCGGCCCTGCTTTCGCCCCGTTCATCTGCAGCACATAAGCGGTAATATTCACGGTGCTCGCTTCATCCATCCCCTCGAACTGGAAGAACCCGTCGCTCACCGTAATCTGAAATCGCGCAATCAAATCCGCCGCCGTCTTCCCGCCCCATCGGCTCAGAAAGACCTTCCCCGCCAGCGGCGGCACACGATTCGGATTCCCCACGAATTTCTGATAAGGTGCGGACAAAGTGCTCACCGGCGGCAGTTCGCCCTCTTCGCCCTTGCGGCCCAGCAGCGTATAGGTGTGGCACTTTCCGCAGCTGTTGTCATAAGTCTTGCGCCCCGCCTCAGCCTGCGCGGAGGTGAACACGCCCTGCGCCGCCTGTGGTTGCCCCGTCAGCACAAGCCGTCCGCACGCAAGCATGGCAACAACCAGCAATAATCCATTTCGATTCATATTCGCGACCTCAAACACACACAAAATTATATACCCGCTTCAAACAGAAAAGCCTTGACTTCGATACTTCGATAAGTATAGAATCATAGAAGAATGCCAAGCAAACCAACCGAAGACGAAATCACCCGCTTCGCCGACATGTTCTCAGCCATGGGAACCGGCCCCCGCCTGCGCATCATGCGCGTGCTGTTGTCGGCACACCCAGATGGCATGATAGTCAGCGACATCGGCTCTGAACTGGGCATCCCCTCGTCCACGCTTTCGCACCATCTTGAAAAGCTGAAGAATGAGGACCTCGTCCAGGTCAAACGCGAAGGCACTTATTTGTGGTACTCGGCTAACACGGAAGCGCTGCAACAGCTGCTGGGCTTTCTCTACGCCGAATGCTGCACCCGCAACAAGGCAATTGAACCGCAGGCCATTGTGCGCCTGTGCCGCTAAAAATAAGGACATAGATGACTCTCAAAGAAACCGTACAAGAACGATACGGCCAGGCCGCGCTCCGCGTCCATGCCGGCAGCACGTCATGTTGCGGCGCCTCCGCCGCGCTCGATGGATGTGACCCCATCACCGCCAATCTCTATGACGCGGCACAAACCGGCGAACTGCCGCAGGAAGCCGTCCTAGCTTCGCTCGGCTGCGGCAACCCCACCGCCCTCGCACAATTGAACCCCGGCGACGTTGTGCTAGACCTCGGCTCTGGCGGCGGCATCGACGTGCTGTTATCCGCCCGCCGCGTCGGCCCCACCGGCAAAGCCTACGGCCTCGACATGACCGACGAGATGCTCGCCCTGGCCCGTGAAAACCAGCGCAAATCCGCCGTCGAAAATGTGGAGTTCCTCAAAGGCGAAATCGAAAACATTCCCCTGCCCGATAACTCCGTCGACGTCATCATCAGCAACTGCGTCATCAACCTCTCCGGCGATAAGGACCGCGTCCTGCGCGAAGCCTTCCGCGTCTTGAAACCCGGCGGTCGCTTCTCTGTTTCCGACGTAGTCACACGCGGCGAAGTGCCCGCGGAGGTTCGCAAGAACATGCTGCTCTGGGTCGGCTGCATCGCCGGCGCTCTGCAGGACAATGAGTACACCGCCAAGCTCGCCCAGGCAGGCTTCACAAACATCGGCATCGAACCGACCCGCGTCTACGACATCGAAGACGCCCGCACATTCCTCTCCGCCCAGGGCGTGGATGTCGATATCATCGCCCCGCAAGTCGACGGCAAATTCATGAGCGCGTTCATCCGCGCCACCAAGCCGGCATCCTGCTGCCCACCGGGTTGCTGCCAATGACGCCAGTCCGTCGAATCGCATCCGAAGCCCTAGGCACTGCGTTCCTATTGGCCACCGTGGTGGGCTCAGGCATCATGGGTGAGCGACTCGCCGCGGGCAACGTCGCTGTCGCGTTGCTCGCCAACACACTCGCCACCGGCGCCATGCTCGTGGCGCTCATCCTGACATTCGGGCCCATCTCCGGCGCACACATGAACCCCGCCGTCACTCTTGCCGATGCCGCACAGGGAGGCCTGACCTGGCGCGAGGTGCCCGGCTATCTGGCTGCCCAGTTCTTCGGCGCATACGCAGGCGTCGCCGCGGCTCACTTGATGTTTGGCGAGCCAGTCTACAGCGCCTCGCAGCACATCCGTGCAGGCGCCCCGCAACTGTTCAGTGAATTCATTGCCACCTTCGGCCTGCTCAGCATCATCTGGGGCTGCGCTCGTCAGCGCCCATCCGCCGTCCCGTTCGCCGTCGGCGCCTACATCACCGGCGCCTATTGGTTCACAGCGTCCACTTCATTCGCAAACCCCGCGGTCACCGCCGCGCGCGCAGCCAGCAACACCTTCGCCGGAATCCGTCCCGAGGACGCCCCCGGCTTCATCGCCGCACAACTAGCCGGAGCCGCCGTCGCAACACTGCTATTCCGCTGGCTCATACCCATACAAGGAGTCCCCAATAATGCCCGATAAAAAACGAGTGCTGATCCTCTGCACAGGAAACTCCGCCCGAAGCCAAATGGCCGAAGGCCTGCTCCGCCACGACGCGGGCGATAGGTTCGAAGTCGAAAGCGCCGGCACTAAAGCCAGCTTCGTTCGCCTCGAAGCCATTGCCGCCCTACGCGAAATCGGCATCGACATCTCTGGGCATCGCTCCAAACACGTCGATGAATTCGATGGCCAGCACTTCGACTACGTCATCACCGTCTGCGACCACGCTCGCGAAAGCTGCCCCGTCTACTTCGGCTCAGCAAAACTGATCCACAACAGTTTCGAAGATCCACCGGCCCCCGGAGTCGGCACGGAAGAAGAGCGCATGATCGTCTTCCGCCGCGTCCGTGACGAACTCCGCACCTACTTCCGAAGTGGGGCAGATTGGTAATCCAATGTCACTTACATTGACTTGAACGACACGTCGCATTTGGGGTCTGACACCTTTTTTCGGCCGTTTTTGCCAAAAATGGGCACTCTGACCCCAATTGCCCCACACCGCAATTCCCCAATGAACCGCTCACCAAATCGGGACCTCGCCACAATACCTCCAATGTAAGCGACATTGGATTGGTAATCTGCGCGCCGAGTGGCACTCGCCCCAACCAACTAAGATGAAGTTTCAAACCCTACGAAACCCCACCTAATCCAAGGCCCAATGGGAACGACCGAACAAATTGATATATTGTTGGTGACCAATGCCAACAACTTCTCTCTGGTGCATGATGCTACTGGCATGCGCCAGTCCCTGCGCGGCCGCCGGCGCGCCCCTAGCGCGTTTTGAACTGAAAGAATCACTCGACCATCCCCTTTACTGGTGGCCCAAAACGCTGCTGCGTTATCCCATCGATCTTACCGGCAAGCAGGTGAAGGCCTCCGAACTGGTGCTGATACGCGACGGCGCAGCGGTCCCACTACAACTCTCCGGTGTCGAAACGGAGAACGGCTATCTCAAGCGCGCAGTGGTGAACTTTATCTCCGGCCTGCCGAGCGGCGGGCGCCTGGTGTTCGAACTCACACGAGGCGCCCCACTTGCCACGCAAGCCCAGGTGAAGGAGTCGCGCGAAGGCGCGGCCATTCTGCTGGACACTGGCTCGATGAAGGTTCGGCTACCCTCTGCCCGCGCACTTGCCGCAGAAATCCCCGGGCCGTTCGCCGCCATTTCACGAGGCGGCCCGTGGTTCGGTGGCTCACGCATCGTGAGCCCCAGGCGCAAAGCGCTGGCTCTGGACGTGCAACGCGTGGAAGCGGGGCCGCTGTTCATCGAATACCGGCTGCAATACCGGTTTGAAGGCAATGCCACCTATGCGGCCACGGTGCGCGCAGTGGCAGGGTATGATCACCTGCAGTTCTTCGAAGAGATGACGGGCTTTGACCGCAACGAAGGCGCACACATGGAAATGCACTGGAAGGGCCTCCAGCCGACGCACCGCCAGGCGCCGAATCACCCGTACTTCCCGCGTCCTCCCGTCAATAGCAAGAAAGGGCACGCGCGTTTCACTTATGAGCGCATCGATGAGCAGTTCGTAAGCACGCAGCATGGCGTTTCCGGTGGCGGCAATCCGGAAGGTGAAATGCCCTTCCGTCTGGGCGTATACGAACCGTGGGGCGCCTACGTGATTTTGAACGAAGCCAACTTCTGGAACGAGCGCACAGGCGACGCCGTAGCAGTGTTTATCGATCACAACGAAAGTTGGGAGGATCACGACTATTCCATCTGGTCGGCATCGCCCGCGCTTCAGGTACGTTACTTCTACAAAAACGGAGAAATGACGTGGCGCTGGCCGCTACTGACCGGCACGCGCTCCACCGGCGTGGCGGCGTACAACCACCAGAAGGACATTGCCGAAACCGACAGCCTGGAGGCTCGCCGCGGCGAGTTCTTCCCTTCGTCGTATGGCCTGTTTCTCCAACTCCGCTACGGTCTGTTGGATCTGAATGTGGTGAAGGACTGGGTGCTCGAGTATCCGCAAAGCGCCAGCCGTCCGCCGGTACTTTTCCGCGATGGACAAATCAAGACACTGGCGGAGTTTGACCGCCAGGTGAACAACTCGGCGCTGATGAACGGCCTTTCCGTATCAGGCGTTCGCCAGAACGCAGGCTACAATCCAGTGGCCTCGCGAACGATCTACGAGAACTGGGTGGACGCCTACAACCGCTTCTACCCGCAGATGACGTCCGCTCAGCGCAAGCGCATCACGGCGTGGTTTCTCATGATGGCCTACGTGGACGCGGGTGAAGAAATGATGCCGATGCGGCCGATGTTGAGCGGCCACCCGAACTTTCTCGCCGACATCAAAAACATCCCCGCCATGATGGCCTTCCTCTTTCCGGCGCATCCCAAAGCACAGGAATGGGCCGATGAATTCGGCAAATTCGTGGAGATGAATACGCGCTATCACACGCGTCCCACAGTGGCGAGTTGGGAGTCCAATGGCGGACGTTGGACAGAGAATCTGGGGACATACGTGTGGGCTTTTTTGCGCCCGTCCCTGCGCGGAAGCCTGTTATTGCAGGAGCACTTGGACGGCAAGAATCGCTTCGCTCTGCCGCAGGTGGCGGCGATTGGCGATTGGGTGTTGAATGCGCTGTCGGCGCCGTTCAACGGGGAAGATCCGAAGTATTCGCTGGGCCCTGATGGGAAGTTGCCGCGTCATGCGTGGGGCCTGGTGACGCCGGAAGTGGCGCCGCGCCGGCTTCATCCGCCACAGGGCGCGCATTCGGCGCGGCGCATGCCTCCGCGCAGCATGTGGCTGCTGGGGCACACGCTACGCAACTATTCGCCGCTGCTGGCTGAAAATCTGATGTGGGCTGCACGGCCAGGCGACGACGATTCGGAGTTCGCCAAAGAGTTGGTGGACTCGTGGTCAATCCTGTATCCAGAGAAGGACAACCGTGGTACGAATCCGCACCTGCGATCGGCAAAATATACAGGCTACGGCATCACGCTGCGCGCGGGAGTGGATACGCCGGGCGAGGTCTCGCTGCACTTGCAGCAGATCGACGAAGGCCCCAATTACCGCTGGGGCGTGGCCGGTGAAGGCGGCTCTGGCGTGCTCTATTACTATGCCAACGGCAAATCCTACAGCCACAATGCTCGCGAGGATGTGGGCGACCGCGCCGCGCACGATACCGACTTCTGCAGCAACTTCGCGGTGTGGAAGGGCGGGCAGTTCAAGAGCGTTGGGCGCAACGTGATGGAGCGCCCGCTCTATGATCTGAACGCAGCACAGTTTGCCGAATTGACGCCGCGCGAAGGCGCCGGGGCGTACGCCTGGCCGGAGTATGTGGGGCGCAGTGTGATGCTCGTAGGCGCCGATTACTTCGTCACTTACGATCAGGTCTACAACGATGCCGTGGCACACCGCTTCTCGTGGTTCACGCAGGCCGGCGATGAGATGCCGTTCATCGCCATGGTGAAGGGCGGCGTGCGTGAGCGGCAGAAGCTGATGACGAAGGTGGAGACCGAAACCACGAAGGGCGTGTGGCACGACGGCATGGGCGACGCCATGGCTGTCATCAGCCACCGCCGTGACCTGAGCGTGGAACCTGCTCCTTACGGAGCGAACGTGAGCGCGGGCGGCGGCACCGATTACATCTTCCGCAATCCCGCGGGCGTGGATGTCAACACCAGCGGCGTAGTCTTCCGCGGCACGGCGGGCGTGGTACGAAAGCGCGCCGGCGGTGAGTGGGAAGTGGCGCTTTTTCAAGGCTCGCGCATCGGCGCCGGTGGCGTGGAGATTGCGGTAGAAGGTAAAGACCTAGGCGTGAGCGCAGTCTACCGCGACGCGCAGGATTTGCGCGGCGTCTACTTTGGACGCACGGGCGGCAAACTGAAGCTCAATCAAGCGGGCAAGCGCTTTTACGTGGATGGAGCGGTGGTGGCGATAAGCACCGATGGTAGCGTGCAACTGCCCGCCGGTCGCCACCTGTGGCAATGGACCGCCGGGCTTCCAGTGCCAAACGCACCGCGCATCCTTCGCACGTCAAACGCTTCCGGCGGTGCCGGCGTGGTGGTGGAAAACGTGGCTGGGGCCACAAGGTCGCGCATCGAGCTGAGCCGCGATGGGGGTAAAACCTGGAGCGCCACGGCGAGTCCACTACGTGGGCTCGAGAACGGCGTCAAGGTGCATGTGCGCGCGATTGCGATGAACCAAACGCATGAGAGCGCACCGGGTCCGGAATATCCGGTCTACATTTCCGCTGAGAAGCCCGTGCCTCCGCAGGGGCTGCGCTGGGTGCGCGGTGAAGTTTCCTGGGGCGAAGTGCTCGGCGCACGCGAATACCGGCTCTACCGCCGCATGCGTGGCGGAGAGTTCCAGCAAGTCTATAGCGGCACGGCGACCGCGTTTACCGACAAGCGCACGGGCATCCACGAGTATGCGGTAGCCGCCGTCAGCGGAAATGGCGAAAGCGCCAAGAGCCCGCTGGTAGACAGCGATCCGGCCAGTTGGGCCAATTGGGATCCGAAGCCCGGCGAGCCGTTCCGCCGCCGCGTTGTCCATGCCAAGTCGCAGCCTGGCAATGGGATGGAAACGTATTATCCCAAATGATCGGCAGGAGGCGTATCCTCCTGCTTCCGCTATCGCTACATCACCAAGCCGTAAAATAGAAGAATGCCCCGCACCACCCAGAAAGCAGTTATCCTCGCCGCCGGCCGCGGCACGCGCATGGGAGAACTCACCACCCAAATCCCCAAGCCCATGCTCCCCGTGCAAGGCCAGCCGCTGCTACAGCACATCCTCGAAAGGCTAGAAGCCACGGGCGTGCGCGAATTTGCGATTGTAGTTGGCTACCAAGCGGAATCCATCGTCGAGCGCTTCGCAGGCTGGCACCTGCCCGTCACGTTCATCAGGCAACAGACCGTAAACGGCACCGGCGCCGCTGCACGCCTCGCCCGCGACTTCGCCCATGGCGACGCCTTCCTGCTCACATTCGGCGACATTTTATGCGCTCCAGAAGCCTACGTTGCCTGCATGGACGCATTGGCGCCTGAAGCTTCGGCAGTCATTGGAGTGAAAGCGGTGGATGATCCGTGGCAGGGCGCCGCGGTCTATGAAACAGGCCTTCGCATCCATCGCATCGTCGAAAAGCCCGCAAAAGGAACGTCTACAACGCACTGGAACAGCGCCGGCCTCTACGTCTTCCGAAGCGTCGTCTTTGACCACCTCGAAAAGATCACGCCCTCCGTACGCGGCGAATACGAACTGACCTCGGCCATCGAAACCATGTTGGCGGCAAACCTCTATCTCCGCATCGGCCCACTTGAAGGCAACTGGCGCGACGTAGGCCGCCCGGAAGATCTGGCAGCCGTGAACTTGTAACGACGACGCCTGACTGGGGACGGAGCGGTCTGTCCCAAGCGGAAGCGCGTGGACAGCACGCTCCGTCCCCTCACCGGGCGTCATAAGCCGGGCTGCATTCCGAAGATCACTTACTACGGAACAAATCGCTCTGCACCAGGGCATGGATCATCGAGCGCAAACCATACTGGTCCGTCTTCGCCTTCGACAGCATCGCATCCAATGCGACACGATCTCCAAAGCGCACCGGAGCACCGGTCGCATATACCGTCAACTGCTTGGCCAGATTGCGCGCCAGCGTCTCATCGTCGCCCAGCAGCAACCGCTTGAAATCGCCGATGCCGGCAAACTTGCGACCATCGGGCAGCACACCGCTCGAATCCACCGGCAACGCAAAGTGATACTCAAACGGATGCCCGTTCTTGCCGAGGCCCTTCACAGGCGTGACCTTTTCATCCGATGCGCGATACCGGTCGCGCCAGCCACCCATCACATCGAAGCTCTCCAACGCAAAGCCCGGCGGATCGATCCTGTTATGGCACGTTGCGCAACTCGCATCCGCGCGATGCTTCTCCAACTGCTGGCGGATCGTCACCGCCCCACGAATATCAGGCTCCACCGCCGGGACGGAAGGAGGCTGCGGGACTTCGTAGCCAAGAATACGCTCCATGATCCACTTGCCACGCAATACCGGAGAAGTCGTCGTGCCGTTGGCCGTGATTTTCAAAACACTGGCCTGCGTCATGAACCCGCCGCGCACACTGTCCGCAGGCAGCGTTACGCGGCGCATCGCGATGCCCTTCACGCCATCAATGCCGTAGTGATCCGCCAACCGGTCATTCAAGTAAGTGAAGTCCGAATTCACCACGTGGCTCACACCCAGGTTCTTGCGCAACATCTCATCGAAATAAAGCTGCGTCTCCATCACCGCGGCCTCAGTCAACGCATCGTCCAGATAGTAGTCGTTGTAGAGAGTCGTCGACGGAGTCGAGTCTTCGATCTTCCGCAGATCGATCCAGTAATCCAAAAACGAATCGACAAACCGCCGCGACTCGGGCTTGCCCAACAACCGCTCCGTCTCTGCGCGCAGCACCGCTGGCTTGCTCAGTTCCCCGCGAACTGCCCGCGCACGCAGCTTCTCATCTGGCAGCGAGTTATTCAAAAACAGTGACAGCCTCGTCGCCAATGCCACATCGTCCAACCGCCCCGGCTTGTCCACCACAAACACAAACGCGGGCGAAGCCAGCACCGCCGTATAGCCAGCCATCATTGATTCCGCAAACGACAGCCCGGCCTTGCGCCTGTCTTCGATCAAGTGCAGGAAACGTTGGATGTCGACTTCGCGCGCCGGCTTTCGATACGCCACCGTAACGAAATTACGTAGCAGCCGTTCGGCGTCTTTTGCAGGATTCGCAGGCACTACATCCACAGCCACTTCAACGCGCTTCTTCCCAGTTACGGGAATCGTCACACCAACCGGAACTTCCTTCATTGGCAGATCGCCGAACAGCAACTTGTAACCGGAAGTGGTCGCGGCATCGTAAATCGGCCCTTCAACTTCCATCCAACGGAACGCCACACCCGGCGCGCCATCCGGACCCATCAGTGGATTCTTGAAGTTCGTCGGACGCGACCGGAAAAACCGTGAAGCATCCGGCACCAGCGTCTCACCCGCCAGCAACCAAACCTCGCCCACATCGTGCGCCGCGGGTTCTGTCGTCAAATCGAATTCGCCCACGCGCCGGTTCAACACTCCGTTGCGCGTATAGACAGTGATCGGCTCATAGCGATGCCCATGATCGATCTTTTCGAAATTCGGCAGATTCGGCCGCGCCCCGGCGCTTGGCCCAACCCAGATGGTGTAGCCGTCGAACTTCACTTTGTAGCGCCCGGCCACTGGTGCGCGGAAGCCATCCCACCGGTAACGAAAGCCCGTCACGTAGTTGCTGGAAACCCACGCCACCGCCTCCTGCTCACGCAGCACCGGATCGGCCTTGCCAACAGTGAAGGGTGACTTCTTGTTGTACACATCGGGCTGCGGCGTCCATCCTAAAATTGGATACGTCGATCGATCGCCCTTCTGATTGTTGTTGCTGAATTTCCCGGAGAGTTCATTCTGCTCGCGCGCATAGTAACGAGTTGTCGTAGTGGGCGGTTGCGAAAACTGCACGGACATCACCTGACGAATGGCATAATCCGCCGCCGTCATATAGCGAGACAGATGCACATGCGAAATGTCCAAGGCCTCGCCGCTTTTATTGAACCGGAACGCCTCTCCATCTTCCGGAAACTGCCCCTTCACCTGCAGCCACGGAGCCTTCAGCAAATCGCGCAGCGCGTTCTCATATTCCTGGCTATTCAACCGCCGGTCAAGCGAGCGGCCATCGCGCGTCAGCGATTGTTTCTCATAATCGATCAACCCCGTGCCCAACGCACCGAGGAAAGCCTTGCTCTCCGCCGCATCCGGACGTTTCGTGATCGCCTTCGGCGGCATCTCGCCGGCCCGCACGCGATCATGCACCTTCACCCACTTGATCAGCGCATCGCTGTTCGCGGGGGGGAACACAAGCGAAGTGACATCCAGGCCGCCCTGCTTGAGCTTCGCGTTATGACACATCGCGCAGTTCTTCTGCACAAATGCGGAATCAACCGGCGCAGCGAAAACCGCGCCACAAACCAATACCAAAAGCCCGAGTCTCATTACGCCATTTCAAGGCCGCGCATCGTGCCGGTCGACGACGCAAAGCGGTCCGTCTCAATTCCCATCCGTTGCAGCATCGAAACGAAAAGGTTCGGCAGCGGATAGTTGTTGCTCGTATCGAAGCCCAGGTGCTGTCCATGACGGAACCCGCCACCGGCAAGAATGGTGGGCAGATTATTCGTCGTATGCATGTTGGCGTCGCCAAAATTCGAACCGTACAACACCATGGTGCGGTCAAGCAAAGTCTCATCGCCTTCGCGCACGGACTTCAAACCCTCAATCAAATGCGCCAGCATCTTCATGTGCCACACGTCGATGACTTTCAACTGCGAACGCTTCGACTCTGACTTTCCGTGATGCGAAAGGTTGTGATAACTGTCGGTAAACTTCTCGCCCTTCAACTCCAGCGGCGGCGTGCTTACGCTATCGAGCATCAGAGTGATGGCCCGGGTGGAATCAGTCTCCAGCGCCAGTCGCGTCAAATCGTACATCACCTTCACCTTGTCCATGTACTCGGCGGGCGAGGCCGGATCAAGCGGAGCAGGAACACTCACCACTGGCTTCGGCTTCTTCTCCCAACCCTTCGATGCCTGCAAGCGATGCTCGAGATCACGCACCGACGTGAAGTATTGATCCATGCGCTCTTTGTCGCGCGCGCCCAAGTCCTTCTGTAGATCCTTGGCTTGTTCCGACACGGTGTCGAGGATGCTTCGGCCTGTGTCCAGTTTCCGAATCTGCGCCTCGATCTGCGCAGCGTTGCCCTGGAAGAACATGTCCTTGAACACCGCGGCCGCCTTGTCTTCCGGCGGTATCTGCACGCCCGTGCCGCCCCAGGAAAGACTGCGGTTCCGAGTATTCACGCTCAGCGTCAGGGAAGGAAAGCGCGTCAACGTACCAATCTGCTCGGCGATATATTGGTCCAGCGATATGGTGTTGCGGAACGAACTGCTACCCGGATGCGGCGCCGCGGTCAGGAAGCAGACATCGGCCGGATGCCCGCCATCCACATTCGGATGCGACACCCCGGAAAACACGGTGAAGTCCTTCTTATGCGCGGCCAGCGGTTGCAGGCAAGATGACAACTCGTAGTCTTTGCCCTTCGTCGCCGGAAAGAAATGCTCGCCCAACAATCCGAGATTGTTGCAGATGCCGATCATCCGCCGAGGCTTCTGCGTAGTGGCGGCCCTTCCCATCGATTCAAGAAACGGAAGCGCAAGAGAGACGCCCGCACCGCGCAATACGCTGCGCCGCGAAATGGACCGAAAAGCCGTCGAGGTTCGCATAAAAGAAGTCTTTACATTATATGGCATCCAATCGGTGACCATTTTTGCCACTCGATTACGCATTCATACTTGGAGGGAAATTTTAATGAAAAACAAATGGGCAATGGGAGCGCTCGCTCTCTTCGCCGCACAAGCAGGTTGGGCAGGGCTGATCGTAAACACACAGACAACAGCCTGCCTCGACAATAGCAGTCATTGCAGTTTTGCAGGCTCTGGCACGCTCACCAATGGTGCCGAGTCGAACACTTTTACCCAGGCCGCAACAGCAACATCTGGCATCATGCATATTTCCGCGGCCTCAACTTTCTCAGTGAACAACAGCGAAGCGTGGTCGTTGGCCTTCGTCCAATTCAAAGAGAATCTGACGATCAATTCGGCATCCAAGAACGGCCAGACCGGCCACCTTGTGCTCGGTTACAGAATCGACGGCACGGTGGCACAATCGGGCGTCGCCGATTCATTTCTGCAGGTGGTAAGCCGAGTCTACGCGCCAACGCTTCAGAATTACGTGAAGGACTACAATACCAACACGGACGGTTCCTTCATCATTCCGCTGGTCTACACCTTTATCTATGGCCAGCAATTCACACTTGATATGTCCATGCAGGCCATGGTTGGAACAGCGAACGACCTTGGCAATGGCTACCAGTTGGTGAATCGCACCGGCACGGGCAGCGGCAACGTGAACTTCATCAACACGCTGGTTGTGAATCAGCTGACAACCAACGATGTCAACGATCAGAACGTCTCCGACAGCACCTTCACCGCGGATTCAGGAGCGGTCTATACGCAAGCCGGAGTGAGCACTGTCCCCGAGCCAGCTACGATACTAATGGCAGCCTTCGGCATCGTTGCCATCGTCCTGCATCGCACTACCAAACCAGCTTACCGGCGATCGTAATCTTGCGCTGCTCGCTCCAAATCGTGTTGTTCACGGTTCCAAACAAAGTGTTGGCCGGGGCGGCATTCGGCGCATTGAACATCGCATGATTCAATGCGTCATTCGCCTCGGCTCGAATTTGAAAGTTCATCCGCTCCCGAATCCGGAAGCTCTTGAACAACGAAAGATCCCAGTTGTTCCAGTTGCCCGCACGCAGGTTCGATAGCCGCAGCGGGAAGGTGCGGATATCCTGCGCTAACTGTTGCGACGAATTGCGCTCGAAACCCGCGTCGATATTGAACCAGCGCTGAGTGGTTCGTTGATCCCAAGGCAGCACAAGACTGGCATACGTGTTTCTCAGAATCACGTCGCCAAAATCAATCGGCGCGCCGCTTTGCCATTGGTAAATCCCTTGTATCGACCACCCGCCAACAACACCATTGAACAGTGGGTTCCGCGTATTCACCAATCGCCTGCCGCGGCCAACGGGCAGTTCCCAAATGCCGCTCAAAACAGTGTGGTGCGGACGATCTTGTGGCGAAATCACGTGCTGCGGTCCAGGGTCCTGATTTTGCAGCCGTTCGACGGCTTCCATAAACTTCGACCACGTGTACGTCAACGACAATGTATACCCTTGCGAAAAGCGCTTCTCCGCCCGGACGTTCATCGCGTGATACCAGCTGAACCCATCGGAAGTAGTGCTTGAGACGCCATTGAATTGCGGGAACGGACGGAGCAGTTGTGAGTAGGCGACCGTGCTCCCCTGCAAATCGCTGCCCACATAATCGGGCAGCCCAAAGAATGGATTAGGCACCGCCTTTGTCAGCTTGTCAATGGTAGGCTGATCGCGCACGCCCAACGTGCTCAGATACTGCGCGGGCACAGGATCATAACCGCCCCCGAGACCGAGGTGTGTACCGCGATTGCCTGTGTAGCCCAATTCGATTAGCAGGTGTTGGCCAAACTGCCGCTGGATGTTAAAACTCCAGCGCTGCATGTATCCGGTTGGACGGTCCGGAGTGAAGAAGGTCGGCCCGCGGCCAAGGAACGTCCGCAAGCCTGCGCTCGCTCCCGCAGGCAACAGGATTCCATCCGGAAACGGATTCGCCAACGTGCCGCGAAAACTCAGGCCGTTGTCCAAACTCGAAGTAAGGCTGGTCCGTTGCGTGAACCCCTGCTGAATAACATCGTTGCGATCCGCCCCCAGGTTCTCAAAGAAGATGCCGTAACCGGCGCGTATCACCGTATTGGGCAACGCGCGCCAGGCCAATCCGAAGCGCGGCGAAAAGTTCCGCGTGTTCGAACTCCATAAACCGCGAGGCTGCCCGTTGACACCGGCAAACAGCAACCCGCCGGGTGTGTTGAACTGGCTGACCGGAACTTCCGCAATCGGATTCTTCGCATACTGCGCGCGCGCCGCATCCTGAATCGGATTCACAGTGGTAAAGTCGAAACCGCGATTGCTGCGGTTATAGCGCTCCGTGGTCGGCAGTTCCAGTTCGTAACGCAACCCGATGTTTAAAGTCAGCTTGCGGGTGATCTTCCAATCGTCCTGTAGGAAGATACCCATATAGTTCGACTCTTCCGCAAAGGACGTGTTCCTGTCTATATAACCGCTGGTTGGCAATCCCAGCAACATGCTCGCCAGGCCCTGTCCAATCGGCGAGGCAGGCGAACTGTCCAATGGCCCCTTCGTCCAATTGGTGCTGAATGTGTAGGACGGCGAAATACTGCCGTAACCATAGTTGTTGTCTTGAAGGATGCGGAACTCTCCGCCGAAGCGCAGGCTGTGCTCGCCTCGCACGAAGGTGGCGTTTCCGCCAAAGAAATGAAAAGTCGTCGCCCCCAGTGAACCACTGTCTGTACCGAATGTCGTGTATCCATCCACTGCCACAATTGGCAGTGCCGCAAGCGCAGGATCGACCTGATTGACAAGCCCGGGCGCGAGGCCGAGCGAAGCAAGGTTATAACCCAGCGAAGGCGGTCTTGAAGTATTGCGGAGCCGCGTCAGGCCATAGCGGAAATTCAATATCAGGTTGGACCGTAACGTATGCACATCGTCCAATACTATGCCGCGATACTGCGAATCCGTCACCGATCCCAAAGCATCATTGCGGAACGACCGGCCCTGGTCGCCTTGTATCGAAGACATGCTGAACGAACCATAGAAGCGGTTGTTCTGCGACACCACTTGATCGATCCGCACCACGTGCGCCGCATAGTCGATGCGATTCGCCGGAGGAGTGGAATAATTGTTGCGCCCGTCAATCGTGCCGGTAACATTCGGCAGCGGGAAGTTCGACAGAAGCTTCTGCGCAATCGGATCCAGCCGGGCGGATGGAATCACGTTGCCTGCGAGCGGCAACCGGCTGAAGCGCCCGTTCGCCGCGGATGCGATAGTACCGGGATCGTAAATCTGATAGTTCCCGCCTATCGCCAGAAGACTTGAAAAATCGCCGCGGCGTTCGGCTGCGGTGGGCACGGTATTGAATCCGCTGCCGGAGAAGGTGCGCAGCATGAAATCGTTGCCGTAGGTGAAGAAAGTGCGATTGCGGCCATCATATACTTTGGGGATCAAGACCGGCCCACTGACAGTCGCACGGTATCGATTGGTTTTCGTGGGCGGGAACAGTGAATCGAGTTTTTCCTTGGTCGGCAGGCCAGTGCTCAAGTCATGAAACGAACGATTCACAAAGAAGGGCAGGCTCATTAAAGGACGGCTCAGATGGCTGAACCAAAGCGAGCCATGCAGTTTGTTCGCCCCGCTCTTGATCACCATGTTGACGTGCGCGCCGGTGAAGTGGCCGACCGATGCGTCGTAGGAGGCGGTTCGCACTTGCATCTCCTGAATCAATTCCGGTGGCACAACGAATGCGATCTGGCCGCTCTGCATCATGTTTGGAATACCGTCCAGCGTGAACTCGCTCGATCGCGTGCGAGTACCATCCGTGGCGAGGTTCGATACCGAATCTTTCGCTTGCGGAAGCCAGCCGTGCATCGGGGCATTGGTCGAAATCACTCCTGGCGCAAGTTGCATCAGGTAGTTCGCATTGCCGCCGGACATCGGCAGATCTGCCAGGCGCCGATTGTCCATCGTCTGCCCGAGGCTGGCGGTGGCGGATTCGAGCAACGGGGTTTGCCCAGTGACAGTAATGCTCTCGGTCATGGAGCCTAGTTGCAACGCAAGGTCGAGGTTGAGCACGTCGCCAACGCGCACTTCCACTGGCCCGCGCTCATAGCGTTTGAAGCCCGCCATTTCGACCTCAATGCGATAAGTGCCGGCGATCAGATTGAGGATGTCGTAGACGCCCTCATGATTGGTCGTGGTCGTGTTCGCTACATTCGTTTCCAAGTGCACCGCACGAACCGCGGCTCCGCCAACCAGCGCGTTGGCGGAATCGGTGACACGGCCTGTGAGGCGGCCACTTGGGCTTTGCGCGGAAACTGTCGCGGCCAAAAGCAGTATCGAAATGGTGGGAAGAATCGACATATTATCCTCCTATGCTAGAAATTCAATCGCAATGCAAGTTGAACACGCCGCGGCTGCCGCGCAGTCAGAAACTGACTCAGGCCAGTGTTGATCTGGTTACCCTTGGCATCGAATCGGACACTGGTGTCGATAGTGGCGAACTGCGTATGGTTGAGTGAATTGTAAGCCTCGCAGCGAAGCTGCAATTTCACGCGCTCATAGGGCAAACGGATATTCTTGAACAACGAAGCATCGAAGTTGTTGATGCCCGGCCCGCGCACCACATCCTTCGGGGCATTGCCTGGGGTACCGATCGCTGGCGGACCAAAGGCGCTGGTGTTGAAGTTGTAGCCGAAGCTGCGATCGCTCTTGGCAACGATGGGATTGGCGATGACGTTGGGCCTTGCACCATCCGTCGGCGAACCCGTAATGTCAGTTGTCGACGAAAGCGCAACCGACATGCCGAGCGGAGCGCCGCTGACAAAGGACGCGATGCCCGACAATTGCCAGTCATTGAACAACGCCCCTACAACGCGATTGTTCCAAAGCCTGGTTGCCTTGGGCATGTCCCACACCCAGTTGATCTTAAGAATGTGGGTCCGATCGAAGCCTGCCTTACCGTAGTTCCACACACGCGGATCAACCAGGGTGCTGATCAGCGTAGTGTCGCCATCGTTAAAATCCATCGCCTTCGACCAGGTCCACGACCCACCAAACTCCATGCCGCGCGTGAAGCGCCGGTTCGCGGTAACCTGCAGCGAGTTGTAGTTGGCGGTCGCACCATCTGAATAAAACTTCAAACTGTTGTATCCGGCATAGGGCCGCAGGAAGGTAACACTCAACGGCTTGGTGGGATTGCTTGGATCCTTCGCCGAGGCCAGAAAGTCAGTGCCGAAAGGAACCGAGTTGAGATCGGTTACCCACATCAGATGACGGCTAGTGGAACCAACGAAGGCCGCGTCGACGATCACGCCCGCCGGGAGCCGGTGCTGGAAGCCGAAGCTGTAGTTCATGATATATGGCCATGGATTGTTCCGTTGAATACCGGCTACATCGGATGGAAAGTTATAGCCGGCGCTGCTGGTCAGTTTATCTAAATTGCCATAGTAAATCGTAGGATTGAACACCAGCGGAGGATTGCGGAAGAACTGATTGCCGACGCTGGCGTTGGTGTGGATATCGTTGAACACGCCGAAGCCGCCGCGAATCACCGACCGCCCATTCGAAAACGGCTGATAAGCGAAGCCGAAACGAGGCCCCCAATTGATTCCCGAGGCTTCATGCATGCCGGCAGGATAACTGGTATCAACCGCGGTTTGCACAATACCGTTGAGAAGATCGCCCTTGCCCGGCGCAATCGCTCCTATGGCCACTTGTGGCAGCACCTCGCCGGTCACCGGATTAATACCGACACGCACGCCCTTTACTAATGCAGGCGCAATCAACGATACTGCCAGCGCGGGGTTCCAGCGATCGGGCACAAAGCCCGACTCAGCGCGGCGAGCCGTGTGCCAGGCCGAACCCCATGCCATACGCAGTCCGAAATCGAGTGTGAGGTTGCGGCGGATCTTCCAGTTGTCCTGCACGAACCATTCAACATTGGCGTTGCGATCATAGAATGCGGGACGGTTGGTGGCTTCCGTATAGGAGTCGAAGTTACCCAGCAGCGCATTGGCGAAAGGGTGATTGGCATCAATGGGATTGTTGGTATCGCGGTCGAATTTGATGGTCCCCGCAAAGTTGCCCCACGTTCCTTTATTGGCGCGCCAGCGTTCGAATTGGATCCCGGCTTTCGATACGTGAGTGCCATGAGTACGTGTGATGCTGGAGTTATATCCGAAAGTAACTTCGCGGCCATCAATGGGGAAGCGTCCGCCGCCTTCGTAGGATGTCGAGACGGCCCCGGTGACGCCGGCAAAGGTAGCTTGCGGTAACAGGTCGAGTGGATTGTTCTGCGGATAAAGTTGAGGGACAATCGCACCGGTCAGATGCCGGACATGCTGATCCTGAATCGCCTGGCTAAGCGGCGGGCCCTCTTCGGTGAACAAGCTGACAGATAGCGATGCTTCAAGAATCGTTGATGGGCCTACAATGTGGGTCATGGAAAGAACGCCGGAGCGCGTGACGTCATTGTATTGATTCGGGAACCATCCCCAATTAGAGTTGCCCGCTGGCACGGCCCAACCTTTAATATCTTCCCACCAGTAATTGAAGCGGCCATAGATGGTGGTTCGTGGCGTGATGCTGTAGTCGACGCGCGCTGTTTCGCTGTGCTTGGGGATCTGGAGGCTCTCCTGCACCTGGTAGTTATAGCGGCGCAGCGATGTCGCGATGTCGAGGAAGTTCGGCAGCGGCAACAGATTCAGATACGCCTGCGTTGCTGGATTGATGCGCGATGCGGGAATCTTGTTGCCTGCAAACGGCACGTGGTTGGCACTGGGATCAGTGACCGTCATCAGCGCTCCATTTAAGTCGCGCGAATCGCTGAAGTCTCCAATGCGCTCGGCGGCAGTGGGCATTGTGATTTGGCGGATGGCCTGCGGGCGGTATTCGAGAAACGATTCGTGCGTGAAAAAGAAGAACAGCTTGTCCTTGTTCTTGTTGAACAGGCCTGGAATGTAGAGCGGTCCGCCGAAGGTAAGCCCACCGCTGACGTAGCGCGTGATCGGCTTGGAGATGCGGTCGCGATTGTTGAAGAAGCTGTTGGCATTGAGGAAGTCGTGCCGCTTGTAAAAGAAGCCGGAGCCATGGAATTCGCGAGTGCCGGACTTAGTAACTGCCTGGATGGATGCGCCGGGTCGGCGTCCGAACTCGGCCTGGAAGTTACTAACAAGGATTCGCACGGTGGAGATGGCGCCCATACTAATGAAAATGTTCCTGTTCGATGGATTGTAGTTGTCGGCAGGCTGACCATCGACAGTGATGTTGTTGCTGGTGTTCCGTCCGCCGGCCACATAGAACTGCGCCTCTCCGCCGAAGCCCTGCACTTCCGCGCCGGGCTCGTAGACGACGCCGGGCAATAGGGAAGCCAGCACGGAGAAGTCACGATTGATCACGGTAAGATTTTCCACCTGACTGCTGGTGATGACGCCGGAGCGCTCACCACCCGAGAGTTGCAGTGTGGCGCCTTCATCGGAGACCGTGACCGATTCGGAGGCCTGTCCGAGTTCGAGCCGAATTTCGCCGAGGACGACGGTCTCGCTGGCATTGAGAATGATGTGGCGGCGTTCGATTTTGCGGAAGCCCGGGTGCGAGACTTGCAGAGAATAATCACCGGGGAGGATTGCGTTGACGGCGAAACCACCCGACGAGCCGGTCTGCACTTCGCGGGCGAGCCGTGTCGCGGTCGAGGTCAGCTTGATGCTGGCATGTGGAACGGCTGCGCCGTTTGGATCGAGGATGGTGCCAGCGATGGAGCCGGTAACCATCTGGGCGCGGCCAAGCGCGGCTAACAACAGGCATGCCAGTAGACCGAAGCAGCGTTGCATAGGTCACATCTTATCGCAGTGGCGGATTAATTGCGGGTGCGGCCTTTTGCCTTCGAGGTACTGAGTAAGTCCGCAAGCCGGGCCGCAACGTCACGGTGTTCCTCGATCACGTTTTTCTTCTCGCCGGGGTCGTCCTGCAGGTTATACAACTGAGGCGTTGGTTCGTCCTTTCGTGCGGCGGGCATGACTGGCCTTGCATGCGTGCCTTCGATGAACTTCCACGGCCCTTGTCGAATGGCGAAGACTCCATCGGCACTGTGGCTGATCATGGATGAACGCAGCGGGACTTTCTGGGGTTGCCCGAGGAAGGTGGGAAAGACGTTGATGCTGTCTTCGGCCGCGCCATCCGCCGATGGCATTGGCTTGCCAACGATGGCCGAGACGGTGGCGAGAATGTCGACCAAATTGATGGTCTCGTTGCACGTAGTCCCGGCGGGGGCTTTACCAGGCCATCGAATGATGAATGGAACGCGGAAGCCACCTTGGTAGATGCTGTGCTTGCGGGCGCGCCAGTCGCCGTTGACTCGCAGGCCGGCGCGATAGGCGATGGCCTCAGGGCGGTCGCCATCGGTGATGACGACGCCGCCATTGTCGCTGTCGAAGATGACCAGGGTGTTCCCGGCGAGTTTGTTGTCGTCGAGAGCTTTCAGAACACGGCCGACGGAGTTGTCCAGATCATGAACC
This sequence comes from uncultured Acidobacteriia bacterium, assembly GCA_903881085.1. Classification (GTDB taxonomy): domain Bacteria; phylum Acidobacteriota; class Terriglobia; order Bryobacterales; family Bryobacteraceae; genus CAIRSA01. The sequence goes on along the minus strand of CAIRSA010000195.1, from coordinate 38,111 downwards.
CAGTCTCCATAGGGGCCGGCGCCGCTGGTGCCGCGGGTCTTCTTGGAAGGGGTTGCTGGCTCGTGAACCGCGACTGGTGTGAAGTATAAGAAGAATGGCTTCGCGGCGGACTGTTTGCCGATCCAATTGACGGCGTGATCGGTGAGGACATCCATGACTTCGTCGTCGACACGCTGCGGAGCATCGATCCCCATCCACGGCCGACCATACGGACTCTTGCCGAAAGGCTCGATCTTGCGGGAGCGGAGGCCTTGCACGCGGCGGTTCTCGACGAACACTCCCGAGGCGTCGCCGTGGTTTTGCGGGACGGCGAAGTGATAGTCAAAGCCAATATCGAGCGGGCCCGGGGTGAGGTCTTTCGTGAAGTCGGTCTTCCCTTCCCCATAGCCGAGATGCCATTTGCCGATGGCTGCAGTGTTGTAGCCTTCGGACTTCAGCAAGGAGGCCATGTTGAATCGCGTGGGTTCGATGTGGAGCGGGGCGTTGGTGTTGAGGGTTTCGAATTTGAGGGAGGTGCGCCAGCAGTAGCGGCCTGTGAGAAGCGCATAGCGGGACGGGCTACAGACGGAGGACGGGGTGTTGGCGTCAGTAAAACGGATACCCTGTTTGGCGAGGCGATCGAGGTTGGGCGTGCGAACGTGTTTGATGTCGGAGCCGTAGCAGTTCAGCGTGCCAAAGCCTAGGTCGTCAGCGAGGATGACGAGGATGTTGGGCTTGGTGGACGCGGCAGTGAGCGCGGTGAGGGAGCCGGCAGCGGCTGCGGATTTAAGGAAGATTCGTCTATTCATGGAATGGCCAGTATGGTTATCATGCCACACGGAGGCGCGACTTTAATTGCTTGACGTTTTCGCGTGCGGTCGGCAGATCGGCCTTCAGGCGAATCAACTCATCCATTGCGTCGTCTTGAACCAGGCCTGCTTCCCATCGCTTGGGGCTTGCCTCTGACACCTTCAAATATTTGGCGAATTCGCGGAAACTCATGTTCAGATTCGAGCGAATTTCTTTCAGCTGTTTCGTGGTGAGGAGGTCATGCTTTATCCTGTACACATCGGCGCTGGCAATGGCATAGGCGGAGGATTGTGGATCGGTGAGCACCTGAAATCCGCAGCGCGAACAGACCATGGCTCGACATCTGACAGCGATTGACTCACCGCGCACTTCGGCCTTCAGGGTGGACAGCTTGCTGATCATTTGGCCGGCTTCACATTGAAAGCAGTTCATTGTTTATCTCCATGAGCTGTGTGATGGGGAGGGTGACAGGACCATAAAAGAACCAATGGCCTTTGAGGTTTTCCGTGAACTTGAAACTTGAAGTAGAGATCCGACTGAAGTGTCGCGCTGTGAAACAAAAACGGATACCCAGGCGGTTCAAGAAGCTCATATGGAGGGCAGTAAGATTCCGGCGGAAGTTCCGAAAGCACCTGAACCAGTGCAAGGTTGACCTCGTGCCCCACCACCTGGAAATATTCACGCATTTCATCGTTGAACTTTGCCGTTCGGAGCGCAATCCCGGCAAGAGTGAGCCGCTTTACCAAAGCGATCGCATCGTCGGGAGCCATAGGCCCCACCCATCCCTTTTTGAGAACCTCGGTTCGCAACTTCGGCGTATATAGCTTGAAATAGCCCCTGCGATCCAGGGACTGAGCTGTTGAGACCCAACAATCCCTAAGCTCCTTCCTGTTGAGTGGCGGCATGCCTCTACCGATTACGGTATCATATGATCCCAGACAGATCAAACCGAATACTCGAAGACTAGGCAGTTGCGAGCAAAGTCTCGGCTTCTTCTTTTGGCAATAGTGTTCGGCACCAGATCTCCCGTACATTGTTGGCCGCGGGACGGAGGAGGGGTTCGTCGCTTTGTGCAATGCGACCGATCAAGCTGATTGCCGCCCCCAAATGTGATTGGACAACCCGATGCCGGTCGTCAAGGAATGGGTACTGACAAGCAACTTGCGCGGCTAGACATCGATTGATGGCAGCAGAGAAAAGAGGAGGGGACGCAAATGGGTTTTCGATGGCGAGCCGGCCATCCTGGCTAAGGATATTCGCCGTGGACGCAAAGGAATGAACCGTCGCATTTACTAATGATTCCACCCGTTCCTGCCAATACTGAGGATATCGATCTCCAATCACATCGGAAGTGGCGAGGGCTTGGAGCCCGGCGACTCCCCTTAAACTGATTTGCGCTCCATGATAGGGAACAGTTCGGGAAGGGTCTGTGCCTAGCATCTCAACCACATCTGTAAAAGCACGATGGGCGTAGGGTCGAGTTGATGTCTTCAGTAAATAGACCTGGGCAAGCGCCAGCATCGTCGTTGGTGAACGCTCCAAGTCTAAAGCAGCTTTGTAGCTTTCAATCGCTGCAGAATAGTCAGAATGCTCGATCCCCGATTGCGCAGTTTTGAGCAATTTCCTTATTCGCTTTTCTCGCTCCATTGTAGTCCAAAGGCTGTGTATCGACTTCGCCAGCATGAGTCCCGCCACAAGATTCGCAGCACTCACGGTAAGAAGCCCTGTGGCAGCTTTTGCTGACATTCCGTGAATGTGTAGACTATTCTTCAAGTCCCAAGAATTGCTGAAGACTGGAACACCTTGGACGGTTGTGAAGTCTTGAAGCCAGTGAAGAAAGAAGCCCTGAACCCCTTCCGCGCCAAATTGCTCGTATACTTCTGGAACGAAATCGAAAGAATGGCCAAACTTCAATCGATGTCCCGCCCCGGCTACGGAGTCCATGAATTGGTTCACTGCCGCATACTTGGCAGCGTGGCCGGGCCCATAATGGAATAGACCACCCAGGGCTTTACCCAATGGATGTTGGTAGTGAATTGCAGCGCCAGTTGCAGCAGACCAGAGGGTGGCTGTGGTCCACGGAACATTGAAGGCCGTCGAGAGCATATCCTTGTCTCCAAGGAGCAACGGAGTGTGATCGAGGGCGTCCAGCACAAATGGATTCTCAGCGAAGATTCGTTGGTAATCCTCGCCCATGGCGGATTTCATCCTGCCAATTTGGCTTAGCGCTGCCGCGCTACCGCTTTGTACCATACGGACTCCAGACTTGGAGAACTTCCGCGCCGTCTCTAATGAGATATCGACAACCTGATCTACGCGCTGCGAAGCGAGTAGGTCCTTTGGTCTGAGCATACACCGATTCTATAGTATTTGATGAATGCTTACTCTTAAAAGACGAAGCGGGCGGCGAGTTGGATGGCTCGCGAGCGCTTGCTTTGCGACGTGATCAGGCCGAGGGCTGAGTTGGTTGGGGCCAGGTTCGCGAATGAGAACGTCGGGTGATTGAGGAAGTTGAGGAACTCGAACCTTAGTTGTAAGTAGGTCTTGCCTTTCGGGGCGGAGGTCAAAGCGTTTTAACATGGATGCGTTGAGTTCGTTGGTGCCGTCGCCACGCAGGCTCGAGAACGTCGTGGAGTAAGTGCGGATGCGATAGGCGAATTGATTTGCTGTCTTAGTGTCGAAGGCCGAGGTGTTGAAGGCCAAGCCGTTGGTCTCGCGCGGATTGAAGTTCAACTTATCGCCGTTGTAAATCAGGTCGCCGATGGTGGTTGAGCTTGTTCCCATCCAGGTGAGGGACTGACCGGTTTGCAGCGTATAGATGCCGTTGACGAGCCAGCCGCCAACCACTGCGTCGAGCCAGCGGGACTGCACGGCGAACTGGCGGCCCTTGCCGAAGGGCATCTCATCGGTGACGGCCAGGGATGTTTGCGCCGGTGGAGTCGATGACGGGGCCGCTGATGGTGCCGCGGAACTCCTGGGCCAAGCCTGGTAGGGCGACGAGGCACGCCAAGGCTGCGGATCGGATGAAATTCATGGTAGAGACCTCTGTTGTTTCCAGCGTACGACATTTCATCGTTAGCGGTATGTGTCATAAAACGTTTTTAAAATGGGTACGCCGCGACCCACGAGTTTTTATTGCTCGCGGGCCCGATGATGTAGAATCGTTCGCAGTCAGGCAGAGAGGTCTCAAGAGGTTCTATTCGAATTGGTTTGCCCTGTAATAATCCGGGGCCATGTAGCGATAGACTTTCGACCGCCAACCTCTCTGATTTTCAAATAACTGTTACTAGGCCGCTCTTTTGCGCGAGACTAGTCTCGTGCCCCCTCTTTGACTGCCTTGATATAAGTCTGCGGCAATCTGTAAGGACCAATAGATAATGCCTGGCCCGCGGGGACATCGTAATGCAGCGGAAGCGGTCCGGCCGGACCCACGTGCTTCGGTAATAGTGTGGCATGCGTGGCAAGGGAAAATTCCGGGAGAATATTGTAAGTTACTGATTGGCTGGGAAAAATAAAAAAGAATTCTTTGTGACGATCTTGAAGGGTGGGCTGAAGAAATGAAACCGGAGAGCGGGCGAGGCAATCAGAGATGCGGCAATGGCCGGACTACAAATATTTGCGGAGGAAGGGAGTCGTCCATGCCGGCACTATTGTCGGAGCTGAAAACGAGGGCACGGTCATCATCCACGAAGCGCATGCGCGGTTGGCCTGCGGTGACTGGCCCGAAGTAGCGCGCTCTGCAGAGATAGGCGGTCTTACCGGTTTGGCGGTCCAACAACCACAGGCTGCCACCGGGCTCCTGGTCATAACGGGTCGCTATCGCCAGTCGTTTGCCGTCGTCCGAGTAGCAACCGTAGAAGACTCCGGGCCGGTTGTTATGGCCAAACGGGCCAGCCTCGCGCTGTGCGAAAGATTCCAGAAGCTGACCTGTATTGTCAGATACGGCCCATTCCACCCACGTCCCGTTCATGGCTCCTGCCAGGATACTTCCATCGGCGCTCCAGGTGGCATGGATTGAGGCCGCGTAGTCAGTAATGCGCCGGCTGACGGGTCGCGCTTGCGAAAGATCAATTACCCAGTTGTCCTTCACTCCGTTCCGCCGGTAATAAAGCAAGTGCGGAAACACCGGATTGAGGCGGATACGATGGAAGGAGGGATCTTCTTCCTTACGCGATGGGAAATCGGCGAGATCGGTAAGTGGTGCGGCATATGGGACTCTGCCGCCGGCAGGCGAGGTACCGTCGTCATGCACGAGATAAACCTTCTGATCGATGGAAAACACGCACAGGTATTTTCCGCTTCGTGCATCCCACGTGGGAGGCGAGGTCTTCACCTTGTTTGTAGATCCAAGAGGCGTATTCAAATGCGTTATTCGGGTCTCTTCGATGGCGCGGCCAGCACCAACGCGAAAGCCGTAGAGATCCCAGCCTTCGCCGTCGGCGTTGCTGCGGGTGTAAGTCACCAATTTCCCGTCATGGCTCATATCCGCGCGGACCGTGGAAGTAGTAGCGGGAGTGCGAGTCACAAGCAGGCGGGCATCCGCTCCGTCGAGGCGACTGGAGACAACGCCCCAGATGGCGCTATCGCGCTGGCCGGACCCCTTGCCTGGCTTATTCTTCTTGCCCTTTTTCCCTTCAGGGATACTTACGATGGTGTTGTAGAACAAGCGACCGGCGGGCGAAGAGTAACACGGGATATCGTAGTAAGATAGCTGATTGCCAAATGGAGAGTTCGTGATTTGATTTACTTTTATTCCGGCTGCGGCGTCGAAGAGCTTGGAAACATCCAGGCTTCGCTGAGGATATTCCGAACTCTGCGCGGCGGCGAGCACCGGCATGGACGGGATTGCGCTACCGCATACCGCCAACCATTCGCGTCTTGACAGATAGGGCTTCAAACGGGTGAGACCTGAGGGTTATTGTCGCACAGCAGGAGGTGGCCCGCGCGGGGGCAGCGCGGGCCGGCCTGAACTGCGTGCTTTGGTAGAAGTTCCGCATGCATGGAAAGGGAAATTCGGAGGTATCCTTAGACGATGTAAGGACGAATTGTTCGCATTGTCAAATCAGGTAAAGGCATCGACTGATGAGCCCATGGTACATGATAAAATTGAGTTTAGAATGTGATTTGAAGCTTCACCCGATCAGCAAAAACTGGAACAGACAGCAAATTGGGGAGTTACTTCCGGGGCGCTAGCCGATGGCTATGGCGGTTAAGGAACTATGGATTCACAAAATAGGGAGCTTAGTGGCCGGGAAATCGCTACAGTAATTCTGGAGTTGGCGAAACAGCATGGTGTGGGCTATGCGCCGACAGCAGGCGATGATTGGGCGCATCATGCCACACGGTTGGCAGGCGACGACGTCGAACTGGACGGCATCGAATTGCTTTTGATCGCTCTGCAACGAGCAGGCCACATAAGCCGGCCAGCCGCACTTGACCTGCAAGTGCGCTATCTGCGCGAAACCAGGCAATGAAATTCGATCCATTCCACGATTTTGATACGCGCGGGTACCTTCGAAATGCGTTCGGAGAGAAAGATCCAGACATTGTTCGACACCTGGAGCACAGCTGCTTCATCGCTGGTATTTCTGAAGCATTCCGCTATTTATCGGCAATACCCAACATTCGCTATCACGACGTTCTGCACACCCATAAATTGCTTTTCCGAGATCTTTACCCATGGGCAGGCCAGAATCGATTGCAGACAGCGCCAGATATCGCCGTCAGCAAAGGCAGTGTGCTGTTTGCACATCCAAAGGATGCCGAAGCAGCGGTCGACTACGCTTTGAAAATTGGCTCGAACAAAGCAGTCATGGCCAATCAACCGGGCGAGGTCATGGGATACCTAGCCTATGGCCATCCTTTTCTTGATGGTAATGGGCGAACAATCATGGTTGTTCATGCCGAATTGGCAGAACGCGCAGGCATTAGCATTCATTGGGCGGCGACTAGCAAAAGCGCCTATCTCGCGGCACTTAGTGAGGAGATTGATCACCCAGGCAAGGGCCATTTGGATGCTTATCTGAAGCCTTTCATGCGCGAGCCTATTGGCGTAGAACAAATGGAGGGGAACATTACTGGTACGCATGGTCTCGACGGCCGCGCGAATGTGTCCGCGGACGAGAATACGGTGTTAGGTAATGTTTCCGCTTCCGAGTTGAAGGCCCGTTATGAGGAACACCGACTGCGCCGACGGGAGACCGGTGAGCGGTGAGGGGCTTGGAGTGAGTGGCTTTCAGAGACTCCCGGCTCAAGGGATCAGTTAGTTGCGCCAATCTTGCGTTGAGAAAAGGGTTCGCCAAGCGTCTGCTTCTTCATCCGGCTGATTGCATTTTGGCCATGTCTTATTACTTACATTCATCATAGTGAAGCGGTAAGGAGGCGTCCAGCGGATCAGGAAATAGACATTCGCATTGGAATCCTGGGGCTGCTTTTCGTCGATGTTCTCGAAGTCCACTTGCCATAAATCCGGAGTTTCACAGTGCATGGTCGGCGAGATGAAATACCCTGCGACGTAATCAGAATGAATCCGTTGGTGGCTGGCGCGCAGAGAAGCGGAGTATGACCAATTCGCGCTTTCACTCCATGGACGGGTCAGCCATTCATCGACGAAATCCCTCGGGCTGAGTGCTACCGGGCCTACTCGTTTGACCCGATCGCCCTCGATTTTGAAGTGCCGGATCGCCTCCCGGTTGTGAACCCCGTTGTCGACGCTTTTTTCCGTGAATTCAATCAGAGCGTCCACGACGCCGTCAGTGCCCTGTGCAATACTTCCGACGAGGAAGGTTTCAGTCCTTCGCCAAGCCATTTCCGATCGTTCCAGCAAGAGCTTTGGGCCAACCGAATCCACTCGCCAAATGCGGTAATAAACGGGGTGCCAGGCTGAACTGCACCCGGACTTATTCCCGAGTGTCATGATGTAGACTGGTCCGATTTTGTTACCACCTTCATGCGATTGCAGCACATGCACTGCCGCGAGGCGCTGGGGTTGATCGTGGCCGTAGTCGTACTGCTCCGAGTCCCAGATGCGACGCCACTTACCATCCACCTTTCGATAAGCGTAGGCCGACGCATCCTGGCCACAGAGGATTCCGACGCGGGTGGTTAGGATCAACAACTCAGAATCCCATTTCAGTGTGGTAGGCCCGAGGGAGCCCAAACCATTCTCATTGTCATCCGCGAGTTCCAAACTTACCTTTCGTAATTCCTCGTTCATTCGTTGGGAGACTTCCTGCTCGTCACCTTCCTTCGCAATGGAGCCGAGTTGCGATTCGATCCAGGCCCGTAACTGGTGCTTGGCGATCGTAAGTTCCGGACTGTCGCCGCGGTTATCGTTGGATAGCTTTGTCTGCGCGCGAAGGTCTACCAGCGTTGCGTGCAGCGCACTGAGGCGGGGATCGGTTTGCGCCATTGCAGCGCCGATCAAAACGAGTGCCGATACCCAAAGGCTCATGATAGACAGTCTAGCGCGCCCAGGAAGAAAGTGGACGGAGTATACTATCTGAAGATATTGGAGGACTACATCAATGCGACGTGCCGTTTGGACTTACCTTGGTTGTGCTTGTCTATTCGCTCAGCCAGAGACAACCTATACGCGGGACCTTACGGTAACCCAAACCATGGATAAGGACGTGCCAACGATCCATATCCGCAATACATACAGCGCCGGGGCGTCGGCGTGGGTTGTGGGCTGCGATGACAGCAGTGGCGAATCGTTCGTCTCGAAATGGAGTTGGAGCAACCAAGGGCTTAGCGTTGACGCAAAGTCATTGGCGCCCGGCCAGGAAACGACGGTCAAGGTTCCTGCGCCGCCTCCGAATATGGGGAAGACACAGACTGCCACTCCGCTGACAGCAGGCCGGTGCGATAATCTGCGTTTGATTGCTGCTGTTTTTGAGGATGGAACGGCTACCGGCGATCTAAGATGGATCAACGCGGCCGTGGGCCAGCAGCAGAAGGTGTATGAGGATCTGACTAAGGCGAGGGATTTGTTGAAGAAGGCCGTGGCAGATGGCTTGGACCGCGCAGACGCGGTGAAACAGTTTGAGGATTGGCAGAAGACGGAGCTAACAGGCAGCACGACATCGATGGCGTCGCCAGGCTCAAGTCTCATGTACGGATCCAACTCCGAAAGCAAAAAATTGACTAGGCGACTGGCGAATCCGGGCCCGCCTGTAAGAATGCCGATGCGCCCCCCGGTGACTGGGGCAGCACTCTGGCTTCTGCAGAAAAAAGGAAAGGACATTCCGCAAAGTCTTCTGGCTCTAGAGGAGTGGCAGCAGCGGATCGCGGTTGTTGGAAAAATGCCGGCAGTAGGAACCGCCTCATTCTCCGCGGGCACGTTGAGCAGCTCACCGTCGCGTCCGTTGATCGTGGGCAAGCCGGCACCGGAGTTCGCATTGAAAGACGTAGATGGGCATGAGGTTTCCTTAAAGGATCTGCGGGGCAAGGTCGTGTTCGTGAACTTCTGGGCCACGTGGTGCACGCCGTGCCGGGCGGAGATGCCTCAGATCCAGGCGATGGCCGACAAATTCAAGGACAAAGGACTTGTGGTGGCGGGCATTAACTACAGCGAAAATGCCGAGATCGCCAAGGGCTATTTCAGCAAGGAAAAATATACCTTCCTGAGCTTACTGGACCCAACCAAGAAGACCTTCGAGAGTTTCGGCGGTGGGGGAATTCCGAAAGTTGCGCTGATCGATAAGGATGGGATTGTCCGTTATTACCAGGAAGGATATAACTCGAAGCTGGATTTCGAGAGTGAAGTGAAGAAACTTGGGCTTTGAAGTTACCTGGGTTCAGATGGCCCTGGCGCTGGGACACACGTTACCGGCAACGCCACTGCCTCCGCAGTAACTTGTGTCCTGCAGCTGCATAAGGATTCCATCGGGGTCAGTGAAGTAGAGCTCTGGAGTTCCCTCTTTTGCTCCGCCGCGGTTTTCCATGCGCATGGTGATGTAGTGCCGTAGAGGCGCAATGGGGCTTGTGGCTTTCTCGCGGGGCTTGAGGCCGAAGCGTTCTAGCGCGTTGATGACGACATCGGGCTTGAAGGCCTCCATGGTCATGCAGGCATGGTTGATGCCCGGCTTCAGCGATGTGCCGCTGGCGAACATCAAAAATTGGAGAGCAGGGCCGATGGCGAGAGTTGGAGACTTGGGTCCTTGATAAGAGCGGATCGAGAAGCCGAACAGGTCCTGATAGAACTTGTTGGTGCGCGCCGCGTCGGCACAGAAGATGGTGAGGTGACTTATGTCCTGCAATTCGATGAGCCCTTTGCGGGGTGACGCTTCGGGCGCTCCGCACACGTTGCCGAGCAGACCGGTTCCGCCGCAATAGCTCACATCTTGCAGCTGGCATTCCAAGTCATCGGGGTCGGGGAAGATAAGGTCCTGGCGGCCTGACTTACGCACCGCCACATTGGCCGTAGTTACTGCGTGCGACGTCAGCGCGGACATCGCGCTGACGGGACTGAAGCGTTGGACACCCATGCAATAGTGTGTGATCCGTGGCGATTCGCCGCTCTTCAGTGGGCCGATGGATAGGAACTGCGGCCCGACACCGATGCGCAGGATGGTCTTCCCGTCACTGCGGGCGGCAATGGGCAGTCCAAATAGTCCCTGATAGAACTCCACGGTGCGCTTTGGGTCGGCGACGGCTATGCCGAAGTGATTCAGCGATCGCACGCGAAGCGGCGCGGGTTGCGCGAGTGCGCCGCTGGCGAGGGGAAGCGACATCAGCAATTCGCGGCGAGTGAATCCAGGCATTGGCTGATTATAACGCGGAGGCAGCGCGAAGATAATCGCGCACTTCAGGCTGCCCGAAGAAGTTTGCGGCGCCCTCGGCGGTGGCCTGATACAGATCCTCTTTGACGGACAGGTCAGCACCACGCTCGACAAGGAATCGCACCATCGGCATGTGTCCGTATTGGGCGGCGAGGTGGAGGGCGGTGATTCCCTGCCCGTGGGTCAGTCCGCCGAAGGTTGCCTTTTGATCGATGTCTGCGCCATGGTCAAGCAGCCAGGCGGCGGTGTCGAGGCGGTTGCAGACGGCGGCCCAGATGAGCGGCGTGCCGCGGTAGGGGTCAGCATCGAGGCGCGCGCCGGCGCGGTGGAGGCGAGGCAGCACTTCGACGCGGTTGCTCTTGCAGGCCCACACCAGCGCGTCGTCGAGCACCTGCTGCGGGTGTGACGACGGCGTCCAATCGGGGAAGCCGCTGTGGGGGCGGTAGAAGCCGCGGGCGGCAGAGGCTTCCGGCGTGAGTGTGCCATCGGCGTTGAAGCAGGCATCGATTAAATCGGGTAGTCCGAGACCGGCCGCGGCGCGCAGATTGCTTGGGGCTGTGGAGTGCTGCGCGAGAAGATCGGCAACTTCGCGGTGTCCCCAGAAGAGGGCGGCGATAAGCGGCGTGCCACCGGCTCCGTGTGCTTCGGCGTCGAGATCGGCTCCCGCATGGATTAGTTGGGCGGCGATACCGAGCCGATTGGCGTAGGCGGCTGCATGGAGGGGCGTCCAGCCGCGATCGTTGGCGTCATTGACTTCGGAGATGGGGAGCAGCGCTTCAATGGCCCAGGGTGCGGCGAGACTGACTGCCAGATTGAGCAGCGTGTTCCCGTTGGTCCCGCGGGCTTTGGCGAGCTTGGGATTTGCTTGCAGCAGCGCGAGGAAGGCAGAGCTGTTTGCGGTGCGAAGTGCATCAAAAGCCGTAAGGAAGGGCTCGCCGGAGGGTTGCGGTTGCTTGGCGATGGCCGCGACGCGGGCTGTCAGTTCGACCCACGTTTCGAAGCCGTGTTCGCGGGCGTAGACCAGTTGTGCGTCGGCTCCGGTGAAGGGAGCGCGCAGGATCTCTTCGTCGGTTGCATCGGCGAATTTTGGATGCCAGGCTCTGATCTGTTCGATGGCGGCGGGGCCTGCGGATTGGCGGGTTTGCAGCAGGCCTCGCACGCGATCGATGATCCAGGCGATGTCGGCAACGAACAGCTTGGTGTGACGCGAATCGGTTGAGGGTTCCGCGTAGGCCTTTAGCTTGGGCCAACTGGAGAAACCGTGTTCGCGCGCGAGGACGTACTGCGCGTCATGCAGGGCGATCTGTTGGCGTATGGTCTCGTCCGCGGTGTCGGCCCAGCGTTTGTGACTGCGGCGCAGCCGTTCCAGCGCTCCGGGGTCCGCAGTGCGCATTCCTTTGAGCAGTTCGCGGGATTGTTTTTTCAGTTGATCCAGATGCAAGACAGCCTCCTTATATTGCCTGATCCGCATTGCAGGCTGAAGAAGCGTCTTATAAACATAGGCCTCGTCGAAGCAGGTGGGCTCGGCCCTTTCCGCGGATTGGACGCGTCCTGTACGCGTATGGATTTTAGTTTAGCAAAGCGGGGGGATTTTTGAGTCAACGTTTGCGGCTGCCTCGGTGCTGATCCGAAACTAGTTACACTCGGGGGGGCGAGTACCACTCGCCCGCAGAATGGCATTCCAATGTCGCTTACATTGCGTTGATGAGGCGAGCTTCCGATTTGGTAAGCGATTCATTGGGGCATTGCGGTGGAGGGCAATTGGGGTCAGACAGCCCATTTTCGGCAAATACATCCGAAAAAAGGTGTCAGACCCCAAATGCGACGCGTCGTTCTAGTCAATGTAAGCGACATTGGAATGGCATTCTGCCTACTTACTATACTGGGATGGAAGGGTTAAAGGGGAAACATAATTATGGACATTCGACGAGTTGGATCGCAGCCTTCGGCCAAGGGGCCCGCGGATTGGTTCACAGGCAGCGTGCGCATCGACGCATTGTTTCAGGCGCCGGACCCGGCGCTGGTGCAGGGCGCGAGCGTGACTTTCGAGCCCGGGGCGCGCACTGCATGGCACACTCATCCGCTGGGACAGACGCTGATCGTGACGGTGGGGTGCGGCTGGGCGCAGCGCGAAGGCGGGCCCGTCGAAGAGATCAAGCCTGGTGATGTGGTTTGGTTCGCGCCGGGCGAGAAACACTGGCACGGCGCCACGGCGACGACGGGCATGACGCATATCGCCATTCAGGAACGGCTCGACGGCAAGGTAGTTGACTGGATGGAGCATGTGAGTGACGAGCAGTATTGCAGGTAGAGGGAGCTCTTAGCTGGTAGACTGAATCATATAGCCTGTCCGGGGAATCCATCTAAGAGCAGTTTTACGTTCGAATCGGAGTTATCCATGAAATTGTCCGTTTGGGCTGGCCATGTGCTGCCCGTTTTCTGTTTGTGTCTTGCCGGTTGTGGGTCTAAGGCTCCACAGAATGCCGCCGCTCAAGCACCGCCGCCAACTGTAGAAATCGCTGAAGTGAAACCGGTCGATACCGATATTTTTGTCGAGTATCCGGCGCAGACGTATGCGCGCAACATGGTGGATGTACGTGGGCGCGTTGCGGGTTATGTCGAAAAATGGTTGTTCAAGCCCGGGCAGGAAGTCACTTCGGGGCAACCTTTATACGTGCTGGATGTGAAGCCGTTTCAGGCGCAATTGCAGCAGGCGCAGGGAACGCTGAAACAAGCCGAAGCAGATCTGGAGTTCGCTAAGAATCAGGTTTCCTTGCGCCAGGCCGAGGCCAGTTTGTCATCAGCGAAATCGCATCTGATTCGAGTGCAGAAAGATTATGACCGCGTAAAGCCACTGGTGGCCGAGGACGCTGCGGCGGCGCAGGACCTGGACGTGGCGACTTCGGCGCTGCGACAGGGCGAGTCGGCTGTACGGTTGAATCAGGCGACAGTAGATCAAGCGAAGATTTCGACCGAGACGCAAATTCAGGCCACGATGGGCAAACTGGAAGCGCAGCGCGGCGCAGTTGCTTCGGCGAAATTGAACGTCGAATACGCAACCATCGTGGCACCGATTTCCGGACGTGTGGGCGACACGCTGGTGCCGGTGGGAGGATTGGTCAACCCGGCCTCGGCGCAACCGCTGACGACCATCGTGCCGCTGGATACGATCTGGGTGAAGTTTAAGGTTAGCGAATCGGAGTATCTGGCCTTAACGGGCAAGCCCAAAGATGGTCTGAAACTGGAATTGATTCTGGCTGACAATACCGTGTTCGGGTCCACAGGCCGAATCGCAAACGCATTGAATCAGGTGGACCCACGCAGCGGCACGCTGGAACTGCAAGCGGAGTTTCCCAATCCGCAACGCCGCTTGCTGCCCGGGCAGTTCGGGCGCGTGCGCTACGTGGGCGAACGCAAGCTTGGCGCGATTCTGGTGCCGCAACGCGCGGTGCAACAGAACCAAAGCGTGCAGACCATTTACGTGGTAGGCGGCGACGATAAGATCGCGGCACGGCCGGTGAAGGCCGGTGCACGCATGGGCGACTTCTGGTTGATCGAGCAGGGCTTGCAGCCGGGCGATCGTGTGGTGGTGGAAGGGCTGCTGACCGTAAGGCCGGGCATGGCGGTGCACCCGATTCCGTACGTGGACAAGACGCAGCAGAAGAAGGGCAACTAAGCGATGGCACGATTCTTTATCAGCCGTCCTGTGTTCGCAATTGTCATTGCGCTGCTGATTGTGATTCTGGGCGGCGTGGCGATTCCAAGTCTGCCGATTTCGGCGTATCCGCAAGTGGTGCCCCCGGCTGTTCAGATCACGGCGAACTATCTGGGCGGCAATGCGACCGATTTGGAGAAGACCGTTTCGCAGCCGATTGAAGAGCAGTTGGTGGGGCTTGATGGATTGCTGTACTACCAGTCGACGAGCGCAAATAACGGCTCAATGGTCATTACACTGACGTTCAAGCTCGGGACGAATCCGGACATCGCAACCGTGCAGACGCAGAATCGCGTGAACGTTGCGTTGCCCCGGTTGCCGCCGGAAGTGCAGCGGCAGGGCGTGGTGGTGAAGAAGGTTTCGACGGCGTTCCTGATGTCGGTAGGATTGACGTCGACCGATCCACAATACGATGCCTTGTATCTGAACAACTACGCGCAGATCAATCTGGTGAACCAATTGGGAAGCCTGCCGGGCGTGGGCGAATCGCGATTGAGTTCGGCGCAGGTGTACTCCATGCGGTTGTGGCTGAACCCCGACAAGATGGAGAAGTTCGGCGTGACGGCGACCGATGTTTCCGCGGCGGTGCAGGCACAGAACAGGCAGAACCCGGCGGGCGCGATCGGCCAGCCGCCGTCGCCGCATGGCACCGATTTTCAGTACGCAGTTACGGCACAGGGACGACTGGCTGGCCCGAAGCAGTTCGAAGACATCGTGATCCGCGCCAACGCGGATGCTTCGCTGCTGCGCGTTCGCGACGTGGGTCGCGCGGAGTTGGGTTCGCAGACGTACGCTGGATTCAGCCGCCTGAGCGGCAAGCCTTCATCGAACACCATCGTGTATCTTGCCCCCGGAGCAAACGCGGTGGAGACGGCCGATGCGGTTGCGAAGTACATGGAGAGCATCAAGGGCAGCTTTCCTAAGGGCATCAGCTATGTGATCCCGTATAACTCCACGATGTTTGTGCGCGCGGCTATTAAGGACGTTGCGATCACGCTGACGGAAGCCGTGGGGTTGGTGATTCTGGTGGTATTCATCTTCCTGCAAAACTGGCGCGCAACGTTGATTCCATTGTTAACGGTACCGGTGGCGGTGATTGGAACGTTTGCGGTTTTCCCGCTGCTTGGGTTCTCCATCAACATTACGAGTATGTTCGGATTGGTGCTGGCGATCGGTATTGTTGTGGACGATGCCATCGTTGTAGTGGAAGCGGTGCAGCGGCATATCGACGACGGCATGCATCCCAAGGAAGCGACAACGCGGGCGATGGAAGAAGTTTCGGCGCCGGTGGTGGCAATTGCATTTATTCTGGCGGCGGTATTTATTCCGGTGGCTTTCATCGGCGGCATCAGCGGGGAAATCTATAAGCAGTTTGCTTTGACCATTGCGGTGTCGGTGTTGCTGTCGGCGTTCAGCGCACTCTCATTAAGTCCGGCACTGGCTGCAATGATCCTGAAGCCGCACACCACTACGGAATCGTTGCTGAGAAGGCCGTTCGCATGGTTCAACAAGGCGTTCAACGCGGCGACCAATGGCTATCTTCGCGTGGTGGTGTTTGGCATCCGGAGGTCGTTTTTACCGCTGCTGGTGCTGGCGATTATCACGTTGATGGCGGTAGGGTTATTCAAACGGCTGCCGACCGGCTTCTTACCGAACGAGGATCAGGGCGCATTCTTCGTGGGTGTGCGATTGCCTGACGGAGCATCGACCACGCGTGCCAGCGAGGCATCGGCGAAAATCGAAGAGATCATCGGCAAGCTGCCGGGCGTGGACCGGTACTTCGTTATTGGCGGCACCGACATCGCAACGGGAACTGCGAATTCAAATGTGGCGACGATCATTGTGACGTTGAAGCCGTGGGAAGAGCGGGTTACAGAGGAAGAACAGTTGGACGCAATTCTGATGACCGCGCGGAAGAACTTTGCGCAAGTGCCTGAGGCGTTCACGCTGGCTTTCGGATTACCTCCTATTCTCGGGTTGAGCCCGACAGGCGGCTTTCAATTTATGTTGGAAGACCGTGCAGGCGGCGACATTGCGACGATGACTCGCGCGGCGGAACTGATGGTGGCAGGCGCTCGCAAGCATCCTGAGTTGGGACCGGTAATCAGTACGTTCCGGCCGAGCGTGCCAGGATATGCCCTTTCGATGAATACCGACAAACTGCAGACAATGGGTGTTTCGTTGACCGACGCTTACAATACACTGCAAACATTTCTGGGCGGATTGTATGTGAACGACTTCAATCAATTCGGCCGCACGTGGCAGGTGCTGTTGCAAGCGGAGCCGCAGTTCCGGAATGAGCCAGGATCGATCGGCCGGTTCTATGTGCGAACGGGTAGTGGCGAGATGGCTCCAATGTCGACGCTGGCGAACGTGCAACCTTACGGCGGGCCTGACGTGATCTACCGCTACAACCGATTCCGCGTGATTCAGTTGATCGGCAACCCTGCTCCGGGATATTCGACGGGACAGGCCAGCGCAGCGATGGAGAAAGTGGCGGAAGAGGTTCTTCCGCCCGGCTTTGGCTACGAATGGACGGGCACAACGTATCAGGAAAAACAGGCGCAGGGCAATGAAGGCGCGATCTTCGGCTTCGCCGCAGTATTGGTATTTCTGTTTTTGGCCGCGTTGTATGAGAGTTGGTCAATTCCCTTTGCTGTGCTGTTTGCGCTGCCACTGGGGATGTTCGGGGCGCTGGTGGGTGTATGGATGCGGAGTTATCCCTACGATATTTACACGCAGATTGGAATTGTGACGCTGATCGGGCTGGCAGCTAAGAATGCGATTCTGATCGTGGAGTTCGCCAAGGAGAGCCACGAGCATGGCAATAGTATTCGCGATGCTGCAATTGAAGCGGCACGGTTGCGGTTGCGTCCGATTTTGATGACTTCGTTTGCATTCATTCTAGGCGTTGTGCCTCTGGTGATCGCAGAGGGTGCGAGTTCCGGCGCGCGGCGGTCGCTGGGCACGGCGGTGTTCGCGGGCATGTTGAGTGCAACGTTTTTCGCGATCTTCATTGTGCCGGTTTTGTATGTGGTGATTGAAAGTTTTGTGGAGCGGAAACGTCCACTGGGCGCTCATGCGCCTGCGCCGGAGGCTGCGCAATGAAGCGATTGATTCTTTCGTTGGCAATGCTTTCATTGAGCGGCTGCATGTTGGGGCCGGATTATCAGAGGCGGAAGGCGCCGGTGCCTGGTGAATTCCGCGGAACGCCGGCGACGCCGGTTTCGATCGCATCAACGAAGTGGCAGGATCTGTTTGCCGACGCCGCGTTGAACCAGATGGTGACTACGGCGTTGGCTAACAATTTCGATGTGAAGATTGCGGCGGAGCGGGCGGAAGAGGCGCGGCTGCAGTTGGGCATTACGCGGGCAACTTTGTATCCGTTTGTGGATGCGAGCGCGGGGTTCACCGCATCGAAAAGCAGCACGATTGGCGCTAGCGCTTTGATTCCGGCGGGCACACAACTGAAGAGCGCTTATTCAAGCGTGGGCATGGCGCTTTCGTGGGAGATCGACCTTTGGGGTAAACTGCGCAGGTTGAATGAGGCGGCGCGAGCGAAGTATCTGGCTTCCGAGGAAGTGCGGCACGGCGTGACTGTGTCGCTGGTTTCCAATGTAATGGAGACTTACTTCCAACTGTTGGAACAGGACTTGGAATTGGAGATCAGCCGCAGGACTCTGGGCACTGCGAATGATAGTTTGAAGCGGGTTTCATTGCGGCATGATCGGGGCGCGGCATCAGGCCTGGATGTGCGTCAGGCAGAGCAACTCATCTTCACCGCAGGTGCGCAGAGTGCGGCAGCAGAACGCGCCATTGCGCAGAGCGAGAACCTGTTGAGCCTGCTGCAGGGCAGTGCGCCAGCGGCGCAGACGCGCGGACGCAAGCTGGAGGAACTAGTGTTGCCTGCGCAGTTGCCGGCGGGGTCACCGGCGGATTTGATGGAGCGCCGGCCTGACATTCGAGAGGCCGAGCAACAACTGATCGCGGCCAATGCGCAGATCGGCGCGGCGCGGGCGCTGTGCTATCCGCAACTGACGCTGAATGCGTTTGCCGGCGCGCAGAGCAGGCCGATAACGCAGTTGTTCAGCGACCCGGCAAGCGTGCTTTCCATTGCACCTAGCCTGCTACAGCCGATCTTTCGCGCGGGTCAGACTCAGACCGTCGTGCGATTGAGTGAGGCGCAGCAACGCGAGCTGTTACTGTCGTATCAGAAGACCATTTATGGGGCGCTGCGCGAAGTGGCGGACGCCGTGGTGAGCATCGACCGCTTGCGTGAACAGCGCATGCAAGAGGAAAAGTTGGTGCAGACCCTGGAGGGCACGGTGAAACTCTCTGACCTGCGCTATAAGGGCGGCCTCGATAGTTATTTGCAAGTGCTCGACGCAGAGCGCAACCTCTTCAACGGGCAACTCGCGCTGGCGCGACTACGGCTGCAGGAGCGCATCGCAGTGGTGCAGTTGTACCGGGCACTGGGCGGCGGCTGGAGTTAGCATTCGACCGTGTGCGGCGAGTTGTCGCATAATGAAGCTGAATGTCTTCAACGCCGAATAAGCCTCTGCGCAGCCAACAATGGTTTCGCGGGAAAGAATACTATGCCTTCGCACGTCGCGCCTGGTTGCGCTCCGAAGGCTTCCCTGCCGATGTTTTCGATAACAAGCCGGTCATCGGCATCTGCAACAGTTGGAGCGAACTGAACAACTGCAACGCGCATTTGGACAAAGTCGCGGAATCAGTCAAACGAGGGGTAACCGCGATGGGCGGCGTGCCACTGGAATTCCCTACCATTTCCTTGGGCGAGATGTTCATGAAGCCTACCAGCATGCTGCTGCGCAATCTGATGGCGATGGATGTGGAAGAGTGCATTCGCGCGTATCCGCTGGATGGCGTGGTGCTGTTGTGCGGGTGCGATAAGACCACACCGGCGCAGTTGATGGGCGCGGCTTCGGCTGACCTTCCTGCCATTGTAGTGACGGGCGGGCCGATGCTTTCGGGCAACTGGCAGAACCGGCCGCTGGGCGCTGGCACGGACGGGCGCAAGCTGTTCGATCTCTACCGCACGGGCAAGCTCTCCGATGAAGAGTTGTGTGAGATTGAAGGCTGCCTGGCGCGCAGCGCAGGCCATTGCGCTGTGATGGGGACGGCATCCACGATGACCAGTCTGGCCGAGGCGCTGGGTATGACACTACCCGGCTGCGCGAGCATTCCTGCGCCGGATTCGCGGCGACTGGCGATTGCGGAGTTGAGCGGGCGGCGCATTGTGGAGATGGTACGCGAAGACCTGAAGCCTTCGCAGATCATGACCAAGGCGGCGTTTGAAAATGCCATCACCGCGGATATGGCGATTGGTGGATCGACGAACGCAGTGGTCCATCTGCTGGCTATCGCCGGACGACTGGGCGTTCCGCTGCATCTGAATGACTTCGATGCGATCTCGCGGCGGACCCCGTTTTTGGCTAATATCAAGCCTTCCGGGCAGTTTTTGATGGAGGACTTTTTCCACGCGGGCGGGGTGCCGGCAGTGATGAAGGAACTGTTGCCGCTGCTACACCGCGATTGCATCACGGTGAATGGCAAGACAATCGGCGAAAACGCGGAACTTGGGAAATGTTTTAATCCGGAAGTGATCCGGCCGGCTTCGAATCCGCTGCATCCGGAAGGCGGCACGGCGATTCTGTACGGCAATCTGGCACCGGACGGCGCGGTGATCAAGCCAACGGCTGCTTCGCCGCATCTGCTGCAGCACACGGGCAAGGCGTATGTGTTCGAGAACCATCAGCAGATGTACGATGAGATCGATTTGCCGGATCTGCCGATCGATGAGAACACCGTTCTGGTGATGAAGGGTTGCGGACCGAAGGGCGCGCCAGGCTTCCCGGAGTGGGGACAGATTCCGATGCCGCGCGTGCTGCTTGATAAGGGCATCAACGACGTAGTCCGCATTTCCGACGCGCGCATGAGCGGCACGAGTTTTGGAACGGTGGTTCTGCATTCCGCGCCGGAGTCGGCCATTGGCGGGCCGTTGGGTGTGGTGAAGACCGGCGATGAGATCACGCTCGACGTGGCCGCGCGCAAGCTGACGCTGAACGTTCCCGACGAAGAGATCAAGCGGCGGCAAGCCGAGTGGGTCGCGCCGAAACCGCATTACCAGCGTGGCTACGGCAAGATGTTTTTGGACCACGTGACGCAGGCGAACCTGGGCTGCGATTTTGACTTCCTGATGGCGATCAAAGAATGAAGCGGTTTCTTGATCCGGCCATCCTGCTGGCGATGGCGTTGCTATTTCTGGTGGCCAATCGCGGAGCATACAAGGGCTATTTTTCCGCCGACGATATGGACAATCTGGCGTGGACGAAAGTCGCCACGCCGGGCCCTTTCGTTGAGGGATTGTTGCTGCCCAAGTACAATCAGGGCAACTTCCGGCCGATGGGTCATGGCTACTTTGTGTTGTTGAGCAAGTGGCAGGGGTTGAACTTTCCGCCGTATGTGGCCGTGCTGCAGGCCTTCCATATTTTGAACATTGCGGTGGTTTGGCTGCTGCTGCGCGAATTGGGATTTTCGCTACGCGGGCGCATTGGCGGGGCGTTGATCTTTGCGTTCCACATGGCCGTGTTCGATGCATACTGGAAGCCCATGTACATCTTCGATGTGCTGTGCGGGACCTTCTGTTTGCTGAGTATTTTGGCGTATTTGAAGCGCCAGTACCTTTTGAGCTTTGTTTGTTTTTGGCTGGCGTACAAGTCAAAAGAGCCGGCATTGATGTTGCCGCTGGTGCTGGCGCTGGTTGCGTATCTGCGCGGACATTCCTGGAAGACGCTGATCGCGTTCTTTAGCGTGACGGCGATCTTCGGGGTGCAGGTGTTGACGTCGAATCCGAAGCTGGATAACGACTACTCGCTGCGCTTCAGCATCGCCGCGCTGGTGAAGACCTCGCAGTATTATGCCGGACAGATTCTTCTGGTGCCATACGCGGGATTCTCGCTGCTGCTGCTGCCGTTTTTGAATCGCGACAAGCGTCTGTTATTCGGGTTGGCTTCGGCGATTCTATTTTTGACGCCGATGTTGTTGCTGCCCGGGCGATTGTATCCGGCATATCTGTACGTGCCGATCATCGGGCTTGCGATTGTGGCGGCAAGCTTGGCGGAGTCGGCACAGGCGTGGCATTTGGCGCTGTTCTTCGTGTTGTGGATTCCGCTGCACTTTGAACGGATGCGGGCAAATCGCAAGGCGACCATCGCTATCGGCGACAACAATCGCACATTCGTGAAGGCAGTGGAAAAGGGCGCGGCGGCGCATCCGGGATTGAAGTGCGTGGTGTATGAGGGCGGCCCTTCGGCGCTGGAGCCATGGGGCTTCGAAGGCATTCTGAAGTATTTTTACGGGATTGAATTGAAGGTGTTTCCCATTGCCGAGCCGGATCTGGCGAAGAATGTCCCACGGGAGTCGGCGTTATTCGCTTATGAGCCGGGGGCGAACATTTTGCATCTAACTCCGCGGCTGGAGCATGATTCGCCGATTGTCAACATCGGTTGGGAGTCGCAACCATGGCAGTTGAAGGATGGATGGTCTCCGCGCAACAACCGCTTTCGATGGACCGCACCGAAGGCCACGGCGACCGCATATCGTGCACCCGATGCGAAGAAATTCATGGTCCAATTGAACATGGGTCCAGGTGTGATCGATGAGATGGGTCGCGTGGAATTGGAAGTAGTGCTGAACGGATTTCCGTTGGGCCTGGCCTCCTTTTCGAAATCCGGTCTGCCCATTGTGGAATGGCCCCTGCAACCCGCACCGCCCGGCGACGTGGACATTGAGTTCCGCGCCACGCATGATCGCGACACCGTTTCCAGCGACACTAAGAAACTGGGCGTGGCGATGATGCAGTTCGGATTCCGATGATCAACATACAACCAAAGACTCGCATGTGGGTCATTGCGGCGCTGCTGTTTCTGGCGACCATGATCAACTACGCTGACCGGCTTGCGCTGAGCGTAGTGTCGACCGATCTGCGCAAAGAGTTCCAGATGTCCGAACAGGACTATTCGTATGTGCTGACGCTGTTCATGTTGGCCTACGCGATTATGTACGCTGGCTCGGGCATGATCGTTGACAGGCTCGGCGCGAAGAAGGGCTTCGCGTTTTTCATCTTCGGCTGGTCAGTAGCGCAGATGCTGCATGCCGCGGCGGTGGGGAAGTGGAGCTTAGGTGGCGCGCGGTTTCTGTTGGGTCTTTGCGAGCCCGGAAATTGGCCCGCAGCAGTGAAGGCGGTGAATGAGTGGTTCCCGCCGGCGAAGCGCGCGTTGGGCGTGGGTATCTTCAATGCGGGCTCGAGCCTGGGGTCGGCGATTGCTCCGCCAATGGTGGCGGCGATCACTTACGCATATGGCTGGAAGGCCGCGTTTTTGTTCACCGGATCGCTGGGGTTTATCTGGCTGGTGGCGTGGTTGCTGATCTACGAAACGCCTGTTGGCAAGCAAGCGGAAGCGCTGACCGAGAAGGTTGATTGGAAGAAGGTAATCAGCGCGCGCGGCTGCTATACGCTGCTGATTGCCCGATTTTTCACGGATCCGGTTTTATACTTCATGATCTTCTGGCTGCCTGAGTATCTACGCAAAGAGCGTGGATTTTCGCTGGCTGAAGTTGGCACGTATGCGTGGGTGCCATTTATCTTTGGCGATATCGGATATGTGACGGGCGGGTGGCTATCGGGCTATTTGATTGAGCATGGCTGGGAGACGCAGCGGGCGCGAAAGTTTGTGATGTATCTGGGGGCAGCGATTTTGCCGATCGCGATTCTTGCTCCGCACATGCCGACGGCGGGCCTGGCGATTGCGGCCAGTTGCGCCGTGACGTTGGGGCATGCGTTCTGGGTTTCGAATTTGCAGGCGCTGCCGGCCGATGTGTTCAAGGCCAACGAGGTCGCTACAGCGAGCGGGTTCACTGGCATGGGTGGGGCGATCGGCGGTATGCTGGCGAGCCTGGGCACTGGATATCTGGTGATGCACTTTTCGTATACGCCGGTGTTCTTGATTGCCGGGTTGATGCATCCGATGTCGGCGGTGATTGTCTGGCGGATGTTCCGGAAGTGTTAGTGGGGCGGATTGGCAATCCGATGCCATTCGTTTTTTAGGTTCGGCTGTTCTTTAAATCCAGATCGCCTGATGTCATGCGGCGATTTTCGCTTTGCGTGGAATTCGGATTGGGCCCGGACAACCGCTCCCTGACGGTCGCGGCTCGGTGGAATTGGGAATCGACCGGTCCGCGAGCGTCAGGGAGCGGTTACTGATCATGTCGAAATTGGCTCATCTCATTTTCCAGGAGATCAGGAGGTCTGAAGTTAGTATTCGCACAGGCGAATCCTCCTTCGGCAAGGCTACGGCGAACAGGTCACCTGCGCCACCAATGGACATCCGATGTGTCGAAGGATGAGGTTGATTCTCTTGCCTGCTCGCTTGCGAGCGCTATGTTTTCAAGCCATCTCACCTCTGTCCCACAACTTAAGTGATTGAATAACTCGAAGCTTACTTTTGACTTAGCCCGCCATCAACCGCAATGATCTGTCCGGTGACGAAGTTGGTTGACTCCATAAAGTAAAGCACCGCGTCAGCGATCTCATCGGCGGTGCCGGCACGGCCAGCGGGTGTGCGGCTGATCAGCCGGCCGATACGTTCGTCCATGTAGTCGAACGGGATCACACCCGGGGCGACAGAGTTCACCGAAATCGCTGGAGCCAATGAAATCGAAAGAGCGCGGGTCAGCATGATGACGCCGGCTTTCGATGCGCAGTAATGGGCGTGCTCGGCCCACGGCCGCAACCCGCCGAGCGAACTGATGTTGACGATGCGTCCTGCGCCGGCGGCCTTCATGCGCTTCGCGGCTTCCTTGGCACAGAAGAAAACTGCCTTCAGGTTGACGTTGTGAATTGCGTCCCAATCTTGTTCGGTGACTTCAAGCGGATCGATTTTTGTGAAGCGGGCCGCGTTATTCACGAGTCCGAAGATGGGCCCCATGCGGCGATCGAGCTCTTTGAACATCTCCTCGATTTCGGTGACGCTTTCGAGATTGGCGCGAAACAACGCCGCACCGCCGCAGTCAGCCGCGGTCTGGCGAGCCTGTTCTTCCGAAGTGGAGTAATGAATTGCGACGCGCGCGCCTTCCGCAGCGAGGCGCAGGGCAATTCCCCGCCCTATTCGCTTGGCGCCTCCGGTAACTAAAACGACTTTTCCTGAGAGGGAGTGACTAGACATTGGTTTCTCCGTGAACATTGACTTCATCGGGGTCCACGCCTTCCAGCGGGGGTTCGGGTAGTCGTTTGGTGAAGTGAGCCCAGCCCCAGAAGATCGCCGTGGTGGAACTGAGGACGCCGGCGATTGCGCCGATGGTGCGCGGGTCCATTGATAGCGATGCCACACCGGCGGCAAGCATCGAGACCATCATGGTGGACCACGTCATCGATTCAATGGTTGAGAATACTCGGCCGCGGTAGGAATCAGAAATGTGGCGCAGCAGTTGCGAATAGTTGAGCACGCTGGACACCGCGACGGCCGCGCGCGACAGACCGATGAAGAACAGCGCGAGCCAGAAGTTCTGCATCTGGCTGAACACGACGTAGGTGGAGCCGTGAATCAGATAGCAGACGACGATGGCTTTTTTGTAGCCGTTGAAGTCGAGCCGCTTGCCGAGTTGATGGCCGATCATGCCGCCGAAGACGAGGCCGAGTCCGGCCGCGCCCCAGATCATTCCAATGCCTGAAGGGCCGCGCTTAAAAACGACTTCGCCGAAAATTGTGAACAGCACTTGCGCCGCTCCCCCGCCGGTGGCCCAGCCCACGGAGATGAGCGCAATGCCCATGATCAAAGGCGTGGATTTCATGTAGCGAAGTCCTTCCTTGTACTCCAACCACGGTCGCACGGCCTTGCCCGCATCGAGTTTTCGTTCGGCTTTGAATTCGCCGCGCAGCTGCCAGATGGACCACGCCGAAAACAAAAAGCTGACGGCGTTGAGGACGAACGACAGTTTGTAGCCGAAGTGCGTTACGCTCATGCCGCCGAGAAATGTGCCCACCGCGGTAGTGGTCCACTGCGTGGTTTGCGTCAATGAATTCGCGGTGTGGAGTTCCTTTTTGCTGGCGATTTTCGGTAGGATGGACGCGCGGCCGCTGGTGAAGAACGGCGAGGCGAACATCAGAAGGCCGCTCAGCACGTAGAGCAGCCAGGTGTGGCCGCGATCGACGGTGAAGATGAACAGCAGCGCAAGCACCGCGCGGATCAGGTCGCTGGCGATCATGATGCGGCGGCGATCGAAGCGGTCAAGCAACACGCCTGCAACGGGAGCGGCCATCACGGCGGGAACGGCGCGGGAAAGCATGACACCGGTGACGGCAAGGCCTGATTGCGTGGCGGCGATTGCCAGGCTGAAGACGGCGATGTTGTTGAAGTGGTCGCCGATTTCACTGACCACCTGGCCGGTCCACGTCCAGCGATAGTTGCGGTTGGTTTGCAGCAGGCCGAAGAACGCACTCATGCGTTGCGCTCCGTGAGCGAGACTCCGGCCAGCACCATGGCTCCGCCGCCGACTAGGGCAGTTGTGATGTGCTCGCCCAAGATAGGAATCGCAAGCAGCGTGGCCAGCAGAGGTTGCAGATACAGGAATGCAGTGACGCGCGAGGCGGGCATGTAGATCAACGCGTAGTAGTAGATCAACGAGCCGATGACAGAGGGGAAGACCGCCATGTAGAAGAGCACGCCCCACAACGATGGAGTCATGGCTCCGACGCCGTTTGAGGACATCTGCCAAAGAGTGATCGGGATCATGCCGAGTGCGGCGATCATGTAGCTGAGCGCGGTGACGGCGATGGCATCGCGCGACTTGGTGAGCTGCTTGCTGACGTAGGTGTAGAGCGCCCAGGAGAGGCCCGAAATAAAGACGAGCAGGTCTCCCAAATAAGTTGCACCGGTGGTGCGCGAGGTGGAGAGTTGGAGAACGGCGACTCCGCCCAGCGCAATTAGCACGCCCGCCAATCGAATCGGCGACAGCTTTTCATGTCCGGCGATAGCCACCATCATTAGCACGACCAGAGGCGTGAGACCCATCAATACGGCGGCGTGGGAGACGCTTGTTCGCGAGACTCCCAGCGTGAAAAAGATTTGATTGAACGCAATGCCGCAGACACCCGTGATGAGCAACTTGGGCAGTTCAGACCATTCCAGTGCGCGAGAACCGCGGCTGCGATCCCAGTGGTAGACAGGGATCATGAGCAAGCCGGCGATGGAGGTGCGAAAGCAGGCGACCATTAACACCGGCATGCGGGCGACGGTCATTTTTACGAACAGGAAATTCGCTGACCAGAGGACGATCATGAAGCCGAGCAGGGCGTAGATCGTGGCGTGAGATTTGCCGGATTCCTTCAACAGAGCACCAATTCAGGTCCGGAAGGCCGAGTGCCACTCGGCTGCAGATTGCCAATCTGCCCCACGTTACAAGCTCTCAACTTAACGACTCCCGGCGAACGGTTATCGAATCGAGGAAGTCCATGTCGATGTCGTATCCAAAACCAACGCCATCGCGCAGCGCGATTGTGCCGTTAGGCGTGGTTTCCACTTCCGGCTGAATGATGTCGCGAGCCCAGTAACGCTTGCTGGCCGAAACATCTCCGGGCAATACGAAGTTGGGCAGCGAAGCCAAGGCAACGTTGTGCGCGCGGCCGATGCCTGATTCAAGCATGCCGCCGCACCACACCGGAATGCCGGCCTTCTGCGCCACATCGTGCACACGTTTTGCTTCGGCGAAGCCGCCCACACGGCCGAGCTTGATATTGATGATGCGGCCGGCGTTCAGCCGGATCGCCTGCTCGGCGTGATGCGCGGAACGGATGCACTCATCCAGACAGATAGGCGTATCGAGCTTGGCCTGCAGCAGGGCGTGATCGATGATCTCATCGTGCGCCAGCGGCTGCTCAATCATCATCAGGTAAAATTCGTCGAGACGGCGCAGGTGATCGGTGTCGGCCAGCGTGTATGCTGAGTTGGCATCAGCCATCAATTTGACCAACGGAAATTCTTTGCGCACGGCGCGAATATCTTCCACATCGCGACCGGGCTTGATCTTCATTTTGATGCGCTGATAGCCATCGGCCAGTTCGCTTTCGATCTTTTTCAGCAGGCCATCCACCGTGTCCTGAATGCCAATGGAGACGCCGCAAGCGATCTCTTTGTGCGCCCCGCCTCCGATCTGTTTCCACAGCGGAACATTGTTGCGGCGGGCTTCCAGATCCCATACCGCAGCTTCCACACCGCCACGCGTCATCATGTGTCCGCGGATATGAGCGGTGCGCGGACCCACGGCTTCCGGCCCATCCAATTCAAAGTTCAGAATGCGCGGAGCGATGTAGTTGCAGATGAGCGGCCAGATGCTGCCGGTCCACTCTTCGTTGTAGAAAGGATTTTCACCGGCAGTGACTTCGCCCCAACCGGAGAGTCCATCACTGATTACTTCCACCAACACGATGTCGCGCGCGTAGGTGCGTCCGAAGCTGGTCTCAAAGAAGCTCTTCAAGGGCATGCGAACGTGCCGCAGATTGATTTTGTCGATTATGATTCCCATGGCACTAATAAATAGGTTCCGGCCTTTTCGCTACGCTCGAATCCTACAACGGCGAGGCCCTTGGCGAAATGTTCCAGGAACTGCGCGCTCACGCGCTGCTGAATGTCGCGCGCTTGCAACGGATCCTGCGATCGGATCATGGCGATGTCCGATGGCACGGCAATGCGCGCGGCGTATTCGGCGACAACGGGCTTCGGCTTGCGAATCCACCATTCGGCGATGCAGCGGTCGGTCGGCAAGCCGCCGTGCAGAGCGCTGGTGGTTGTCCCGTACTGGTTGAGCACGTAGCGGCGAATGATGGCCCCGAGGCGTTCAATATTGAAAAAGGCGTTCTTGATTTCCAGCGGGTCGAAAGTCCATTCGATCAGGTTGAGGCCATTCGCAAGCGCGTCTTCTTTCTGCGCGAGTTTCAACAATCGGCCGACGCCGGCGTTTCTGTATGCCTCAAGCACACCCATCATGTGGCTGTGCATGTAGACCACGCCGCCGGGTTTCAGTCCGGGGATGCCAAGCAGAAAGCCGACCATGCGATTACCATCGAAGGCGCCGATGGTCTGCCCGCCCACTTTATTGGCCACAACGAAGAATCGCACCGGCAGCAATTCCAGGTCCTCAAAGCCCCAGATGATTTTCTGCAGGCGCACGGCTTCCGCAAATTCAGACTGTTCATGCAGCGCGCGGATTTCAATCATCGCTTCTTCGCTTCCTGCCACAGAGCCTCCATCTCCGCAATGGTGGCGCCGGGAAGAGGGCGGCCATCGGCGGCGAGTTTTTGTTCCACATACCCGAATCGCGAGCGGAATTTGGCGTTGCACTTGCGCAGTGCCTGCTCTGGATCCACTTTATAGAAGCGCGCCAAGTTGACCAGAACGAAAAAAAGGTCGCCCATTTCGTCTTCTTTTTCGGCTTGTGTTCCGGCACGCGCAAGCTCGTCGAGCTCTTCGCGCAACTTGTCCAAAACCTGATCGGAGTTCTCCCAATCGAAGCCAACGCCGGCAGCTTTGGAACTGATGTCGCGGGCTTCGGCCAAAGCGGGCTGCTTGCGCGAGATAGTATCGAGCATGAATGCGGGCTTGTTCTTCTTCTCAGCCTTCTTGATCTCGTTCCAGTTTTTTAGAACTTCGTCGGCGGTGTCGGCTACTACTTCGCCGAAGATGTGCGGATGACGGCGGACCAGCTTTTCGTTGATCGCGTCCAGCGAATCTTCGATTTTGAACAGGCCCTCTTCCGAAGCCATCTGCGCAAAGAAGACCGGCTGCAACATCAAGTCGCCGAGTTCTTCCGCGACGGCGGGCCAATCGCGCTCATCGATCGAATCCATTACTTCGTAAGTCTCTTCGAGCAGATATTTTTTGATAGTGTCGAAGGTCTGTTCGCGGTCCCACGGGCAGCCGCCGGGCGCACGAAGTTGCGCCATGATAGCGACCAGGCGCTCAAATTTTTGACCTGCTGTTGTAGTAGTATCCACGGAAGGGCTGATTTTTCTACTTTAACATGGAGGGCCAGTTAGAGATAGGAAAGCCACCAGTCGCTGCGGCGCTGTTTCAGCGCGGCGAACCATCCGCAGGCGAAATAAAGCACCACAATCACGCAAGCCCACACCAGATAAACAACCGGCAGCGAATAGCCGTAGCCCGGCGGCAGAAGGTACTTTCCGGTAGAGGTTGGGTTACGAAACAGGAACGCGCAGTCGCCATAGCGGATGAAGGCGGCGACGGCGGCGGAGCCATGGATCAGCGGCGTATGCAGCAGGTAAAAGAAGAGCGGCACGCGGCCGAACGTGACAAGTGGCCCACCCTTAATTTTTTCAAACAAAGCAATCGCAATGATCGCGGGGCCGATGGTCATCAACAGAAATTGCAAACTGGGCGGATATTTTTCCGTGTTCACGAACGACAGGATGCTCATCACAAGCGATGGCTGCACGCTCCACGGACGGTCATCGCCGTAAATATTGAACGCGCGTAGGGCAGCGAACAACGTCAGCATGCCAAAACCAATCCGCAGCAGTAATGTTTTATTGCGGAGAATCGCCCCAAAGGCGTATCCAGCGGCCATCACGCCGAGCCACGGCACCAGCGGATACATGTTATAGAACGTGACGCCCTCCATCGGATACATGCGCTTTTTCACATGCAGCACGGACCAGAACCAGTTGCCCTGCATGCCATCGAAGGCGTTGTGCGTCAGCACCATCAGAATGCCGAACGCGGCGATGGCGCGCAACGGCAAGTGAATCAGCGCGGCCAGCACAATCATGGAACAACCAAGAGCCCAGAACACCTGCGCAAAAATGTACGTCGGATCGAAGTTCAGGTAGAAGCCGAAGTGCACCCAGGTGGCTTCCAGGAAGATCAGCCACAATCCGCGCGTGACCAGGAAACGCGAGAGCTCGGGCTTGGGCTTGCTGGAAAGAAAGGCGCCCGTGCCTGCGAGAAAGACGAATACCGGCGCGCAGAAGTGCGTGATCCAGCGCGTGAGAAACAGCGCCACCGTGGTCACGTGGACGTCCATAATGTCGATCGTAGCGCCGGACCATGCGCCGCGCGTGTGATCGAGCGCCATGATCACCATAACCGCGCCCCGGACAATGTCAACCGAATCAAGACGCGCGCGCGAAGCCATAGTTTTCAAGGATACAATAGTTTTTGATGAGCGACATAGATACCCCCATTCCCCCAGCAACATTTGAATTTTTAGTGATGAGCCTGAAGATGCAGGCAGAGATGCAAATGGGCCTGCTCCACTTCGGAGAAGAGAGCGAGCGGCCCAAGCCGAACATGCCGCTGGCGCGCCATTTCATTGACTCGCTGAGCGTGCTGGCCGAAAAGACCAAAGGCAATCTGAGCATGGAAGAACACCGCCTGCTGGAGAATTCGCTAACGGAACTGCGCTTCCGGTTCGTGCAGGAAAGCGAAAAGAAGTGAAAATCACCGTGCTCGGTTCGGGCACAAGCACAGGCGTTCCCACCATCGGCTGCCATTGCGATGTATGCACCTCGACCGACGCGCGCGATAACCGGCTGCGGCCCAGCGTGATGTTCACCTTCGCGGGCAAGAACGTGGTGGTCGACACGACGCCCGACTTCCGCACGCAGATGCTGCGGGCGAAGGTGCAACGTCTGGACGCCGTATTGTTCACGCACCCCCATGCGGATCATATTCTGGGGCTGGATGACGTGCGTCCATATAACTTCCGCCAATCGGGCGCCATTCCGATGTTTGGTTCCGAGGAGACGCTAACCGCCATCCGGCGCATCTTCCCATACATATTTACAGGCAAGGATTATGGCTCGGCCATCCCGAAGATCGATCTGCACACCGTGAACGATGAGCCGTTTGAGCTGTTCGGCTCCACCGTGGTGCCAGTGAAACTGCAGCACGGGAAGCATTTTGAGGTGCTGGGATTCCGCATCGACAATTCCGCGTATCTGACCGACCACAGCGAGATACCCGATGAGTCGCTGGAAAAACTGCACGGCCTCGACGTGCTGTTCCTGGACGCGCTGCGCTACAAACCACACCCGACACATTCCACCGTGGAGCGGTCGTTGAAATATGTGGAGCAACTGGCTCCGCGTATGACTTACTTCACCCACCTCTGTCACGACCTGGGGCACGAGCGCGCCGAAAGCATGCTGCCGCCGCATGTGCGCCTGGCTTATGACGGCCTGGAGATCGATGCCGGAGGCAGGGAGTGATACCTTCGGCCGTTACCATCGGAAACTTCGATGGCGTTCACATTGGGCATCAGAGGATCTTCCGGCGAGTGGTAGAAATTGCCCGCAGCAATGGCTGGACCCCCACGGTGCTGACCTTCGATCCGCATCCGGCACGCGTGGTGGCACCCGCCAAGGCTCCGCTTTTGTTGAGCGATCTGGATCACCGCCGCGTGTGGATGATGTCCGAAGGCATTGCGCAGGTGTGCGTGCTGCCGTTTGACGAGACGTTTTCACAACTGACGCCGGAAGCGTTTGTACGGACAATCCTGGTTGACACCCTGGACGCACGGGCTGTGCTGGTGGGCGACAACTTTCGCTTCGGCAACCGCCAAGCGGGCGATACCTCGCTGCTGCGCCAAATGGGCGAACGCTTCGGTTTTACGGTTGAGATTGTGGATGCGATCTGTTACCGCCATCATCCTGTCTCGTCCACCGAGGTGCGGAAGTTGATTCAGGAAGGCAACGTGAGCCTGGCGGCGCGCATGCTGTCGCGGGCGTATGCATTGGAAGGCCTGGTGGTTTCCGGACGCGGCGTGGGCAGCAAGCAGACGGTGCCGACACTGAACCTGGCTACCAACGGCGAAGTGATTCCCGCTAACGGGGTTTATGTGACGAGGACGTGGGATTTGGAGTCTGCGCGTATATGGCAGTCGGTGACGAATGTCGGCTACCGCCCGACGTTTGACGACAGCACGGCACTTTCCATTGAGACGTTTCTACTGGAGCCCTTAACCGGAGAGACTCCGCGGAGGATCCGGGTGGAGTTCCTGCATCGGTTAAGGCCAGAGCAAAAATTTGCTTCGGCAGAGGCACTCAAGGCACAGATATTGTCCGATGCCGGGCGAGCTGTGCAGTTCTTCCGGCTGCTTGCGTAGCCGGAAGTAGGGAGAGGTTGCTTTAAAATTAGTCAGGGCAGGCAAATTGCCTGCCCCACCCTTGAAAACACCAAAGTGTCGAGTTTAGCGTCGCCGCTTTATCTTGCCCTAAGGCACCACCCAAGCGCCCAACGCCTGCCAGGCGCTGGTTTGCGCCCCGCCCATCGTCTGGTCCGCCATCCACACGCCCTTCGGACCGGCAAACGAGTGATTGAACGTGATGTTCAGATTCACCGTCAACTGCGCTCCGTTGGTTGTCACGCTGCTACCTTGCGCCGAGATAGTACACTGGCTGTTGCTGATCGTGTTGGTGCCCGTCAGGACGATATTGGTTGCCTGTGACCCGTCTCCGTTATCGGGATACAGGTAGACCTGATTGGCCGGCCGGAAGTATGCCAGGTAGCAGGCAGCGCGTCCGTCGATTGCCGTGTTGAACAACGCCCAACCCGTCTGCAGATTGTTCGCGTTCGTGGCATCGTTGAACGTAAAGGTCAACGTCGGATTTGCCGTCGAGCCTGAAGATGGGCTCATCCCGCCCGGCAGTGGGAATGTTGCAGGCAGCGGCGGCACGCCGTGCATACCCATGACTTGCCATCCCGAATTGTTGACAGAGTCCCGCGCCGCCATGTAGACCACTTGATTGCCGCCAAACGCGGTGCTGAAGCTCATGTTCAAGATAAGCGTCAACGTATTGCCGCTGGTGCTCGCCGATGATCCCGCGCCCGTTACGGTGCATTGGCTGTTGTTGATGCTGCCTGTGCCATTTAATACCATGCCCCCAGCGAAAGGTCCGCCTGCAGCGCCTGCGTCATTCACAAGGAGGAGTGTATTACTCTGCACTGCGTAGGCCAGGTAACAGGCCACACGCCCATCCAGTGCGCTATTGATCAGCACATTAAGCACCGCCAGATCCGACACGCCTGCAGTGTCGGCAAACTGGAAGGTGTAAACCTGGTTCGCACCCGAGCTGATAACCGGGGAGAGCGAGACCACCGTGGGGTTATGGATGACTGAGCCAGAGAAGTTGGCGGTCTGGTTAGCGCCGAGACTGGTGAATGCCGTGCTTAAAGGCGTAAAGCTGTACCCGGCGAGAGTTGGCGTCACAGTGTAGTTCGAACCGGAGGGCAGACCTGAAAATGAGTAGTTACCCGTCCCGTTAGTGGTGGTCGTACCACCAGGACCGCCGGCCAACGTGATCGTCACTCCGGGGAGGGCGGCTCCGCCCACTGTCACTTGGCCCGATATGGCAAATGTCACGCCAGTCGCCAATTGCGTTACAGTCAACGCAAGACCGCTGTCCAGAGTGATTGTACCGTTGCGTGAGGAACCAGAGGAGTTGACGTCATAAGTGAATTGGATGACGGCTCCACCTGCCCCGCTGGTGCTTCCCGCCGTGATATGCAGCCAGGAAGTGGCGGTCGAAGCGGTCCAGGTCGCGGTGGAGTTCGAGGGCAAAAAGCCCACGCTGACGGAACCGCTGCCCGCCGCGTTACCAACGGTAAGAGCGGATGCCCCAAGTGCTTCGAAGGAAATATTCAGTTTCTTTACGGCCTTATTCGAAAGATCCGCGATGTAGACATTGCCGGAGGCATCCCAGGCCGCTCCGTATGGAGTGTTCACGCTGCTTGATCCGCTCACCCCCAGCGACGCCAGCGTCGTTAGTTGCTGAGTAGCCGCAGTCCATTTCATCACCGTGTTGTTGGCATCCACAAGATATACGTTGCCGGCGCCGTCCACCGCCACGGAATAGGACTCAATCCACAGCGTCAAAAGAGTGGTGACTTGCTGCGTCGCGGCGGTCCACTTCTTTACCGCCCCACTGGAATCCGTATAATAGACATTTGCTGAACCGTCGACCGCCACTCCATCTGGGGTATTGGCCCCCGTAGCCACCAGCGTCGTCACCAGTTGCGAAGATGCGGTCCACACCTTGATCGAGTTATTGTGCGAATCGGCAATATAGATGTTGCCGGATCCGTCTACAGCCACTCCACGAGGGGAATTCAAGCCGGTAGATACCAACGTGGTCACTTGCTGCGTAGATGCGTTCCACTTCTGAATCGTGTTGTTGTTGGGAATCGAGAAGTAAATGTTACCGGCACTGTCCAATGCCACTCCATAAGGATTGATATTTCCCACGCCAGTGGTCACGAGCGTAGTTACTTGTTGGGTACTGCTACTCCACTTCTTGATCGCATTGTTTGCGTAGTCGGCAAAGTAGACATTACCGGACTGGTCAACGGCCAAACCTGCCGGGGCATTCAGGCCCGATGACACAAGCGTCGTGATCGAGCTCACCGCAGCATAATTGGTGCCCACTTGCGTGACAGTCAATGTTGAACCCGCAATAGTGAGCGTCCCAACCCGCGTCCCCGTGCCTGCGAACGCATCGGCCGTAAAAAGAACCAGTGAGCTACCGGTGCCGCTCGCGCTACCGGCCGAAATGTGCAGAAAAGAGTCATTGGCCGCGGCAGTCCAGGGCCCGGTGGTGGTCATTACTACCGAATAGCTGCCCGCTGAACTGCCTATGGTGAGGCCTCCAGGCAGCCCCAAACTTCCGCCAGCCAGTCTTGGGCCACTCGAACTTGCGGCACGGTGCACCGGCAGGCTTGCCGTTTCGGGAACCGCAGGCTGCGAGGGGATCACACTCCATTCCTGAATCCCGCCTTGATCTGACCAGCCCGAGACACGCGCTTGTCCTGATGCATCCAAAGCCATCGCTACCACGCGGTCATTTCCCGCACTGCCAAGGTAGGTAGTCTTCAAAATTCGGCCCTGGGCGTCCATTTGCGTGACGAAGCCGTCTTCTCCACCGTGCCATGAGGTACCATCTCCCACGCCAGGCAAGTCGGGAGAAGTCGTGAAGCCCGCTATGGAGAGGTTACCGTGGCTGTCGACCGCGATGGCGTTTCCCACGTCGTCCCCCAGGCCACCCAAATAAGTTGACCATTCCAGCGCGGTGCCCTCTGCATTGAGCTTTGCGGCAAAGGCGTCGGAAGGACCGTTCAGCCGCTGCTGCGCAGCCTGCGCCATCGGGAAATCGAGCGAAGTCGTTGTGCCTGTGATGTAGGCTGCGCCAGCGGCATCCGTCGTTATGGCCACAGTCGATGTCCCGCGTCCCAGGCTTAGGCCCTCGGTCCAGGTGCTGCCGTCGGGGCTTAGCCGGTAAATAGATTCATTGATGGCAGCAAATAAGACGCCCGATGCAGTGGCCGCAATCGCGGCGACATGCCCTGGCGATCTTATCTTATATAAAGGTTTGAACTGCGCATCCAGCTTCATGACGTAACGATCGCCGGCGGCGAAAAGCGCGCCTGCGCCATTCACGGCAATTGCACCTACCGATGCATCGAGTTGCACGGAGCCAGTTTGCTCACCGCTTGCATTCAACCTGGTAACAAATCCGCGTCTTGCCATCGCTCCCGCAGCATAGAGACTGCCATCCGGCCCAAGCGCTAGTGCTAGCACTGCGTCGTTTGCGCTCCGTCCGAGGTTGACCTGGTACATCTCGGTTCCCGCGCTTCTCTTGGTAACAACTGCGCTGCCTTTCACGGCTGCGTAGATATTGCCGTCGCTGTCGATCACCGTCTGGGCTTGCCCCATCACCGAAAGTAATGGAAATATTGCCACTCCGATTGTTACTGCAATTCTATTCAGCAAGTGCCTCGCCATAAGCTCCTATCTCTCGTTTTTTTCAACAAGTTAGATAGATTATAACACACCTATCCAGGGGTTCACTCCATGCTTGTTTTCAACAAGCTGGCGGAAAAGGTGATTTGTGCAATGATTGATGTCCCCAAAACCCTTGGACCAGGGTTCCTGGAAAAAGTGTGAAACGCGCCCTGCCTGACACGCTGCCTACGAATGGATTTTCATCCGGCCAAAGCAGAATGGAAGCGGAAAAACAACGGATCGCCTACCTTAAATCAATCCCAAACCGTTTCAACTCTTCCGCATAATACCGCTTGTGCAGCAGGTCGTATTCTTCGGTACCCTCGCCGATTTCGCGTTTCTGTGACCGGATCTTCGTGCGGGCCGCTTTATCAACTTTTTCTTCCAAGGTCAGAATCTCAGTGAAGCCCTTCACGATCTCCAAACGGATCTCATTCGGTTCCTTCTTTATGCGAATCTCCCGGGATTTGCGAAAGACAGTAACCAGCTTATGGCTGATATCGGTGATCTTGTCGCGGGAGAGCTTCATAGGGTCACCGGTATCGCGACCGGAGGCTTTGATCACCTTGCGCTGCGAGATCAACGTATTCTTGATGCGGCGGAACATCTCCTGATAGCTGACGCCTTCCTTGCGCATGTAGTCGCTGTACTGCGAAAGGATTTCGCGCACTTCGTCATTCAACTTGTCCTCGACCTCGAGTTCTTCGAAGATGACCGTTGTAACAATGTCGGCCGCTGCCTGCGGACTGGAAATGTCCAGGCAACCTGGCGAAAGACGACCCACCAGTTGCTTGGCCAGATATGCGATTAGTTCCTTGGGAAGAAGCATCCTTGATATTATGGTTTTACGATATCTAGTGTAATGGGATAGCCCTCCAGAAGTCAAACATTTGGAAACGTACGAACTAGGGCTAAGGTCCAGCCCCCCCTTACAGCCGGTACCAGACACCCGGGGCGCCTCGCCTTCGCCTGGCTAAGCCATTCTTTTTCAATGCGTTAAACAGAAAATAGTACCAGTACCGCCAAGCCGCTAATCCCACCGAAAGTTTTTGTTTTTTTATTGACAAAGACCGTAGACCTTCGTAGAATGAGATGTCGGCTATAGCAGGAGCTCTAACTGAAGTTGGATGTGTTGCCTTTCGGCATATCTTAAATTGGGGTGATCGTTGAAGCCGTTCAAATTCTAGGAGGGAAACTCAAACATGTTTTCAATGAAATCTCTTTTGCTGGCTTCCGCTTTCGTGGCGTCCAGCATGGTTGCCTCGGCAACGACAGTTACATCGGTATGCGGCTCTTTCAGCAATCCGTCGACCGGTAGCAGTGGCACCTGGTCTTGCAACTCCCTGACCACTATCCTTGGTATCCCCGGAGCCACGGTTAACTCTGAAAAGATTGTTTACGTTAGTGACTATTCCAACGGTATCAGCACTCCCGTTAGCGAAACCACGACTTTCGTATTTCAGTCTGGCTTCGGCTTGGTCAACGATCTCGTTACCACCTCGGGTACCGGCAACTCCAACACCCCTGTTAGCTTTTTGGGCTGGACCTACAATGCCACTGCTGCTCCCGTACTCGCTGGTTTCTACCAGAATGTAACGTCGGGCCAGGGCAATGCATTCAACATTACCTACAACAACGTAGTCGGCACTGGATCCGTTCTCGCAGCAACCGGTTATGTCCAGGTTGTCTATGACTACTCCCCGGCAGTCGCTCCTGAGCCGGCTTCCTTCGCCATGATCGGCGGCGGTTTGCTCGCTTTGGCCGCTTTCGCCCGCAAGCGCAACGCTTAATTGCTTAGCCTTTAGGGTTTGGTTTTGTACAGAAGCCTGCTGGAAACAGCAGGCTTTTGTATTTTAAACCGGACAGGCGGATCGCCTGTCCTACCCTTGAACCCGTTGCACTTCCATGGGTTGGACCGGCGATCCGCCTGTCCAAATACTAACTAATTTTAGATT
>CAIRSA010000194.1 GCA_903881085.1 uncultured Acidobacteriia bacterium | reverse complement strand
CAAATGGGGCAGATCGCTTCATCAACGCCACCTCAACTGCTCTTTGCTGGGTTAACCACGCTCGCCACCGCCTCTACCGTCATCTGCGTGCTTACCGAACTCACCGCCAGCGAAATGCTAACCGATTTTGTCTCGCCAACCGTCAACAGGATCCCTTCCGCCTTGGAGACGCCAAAGCTGCTCGCTGCTGCCTGCAGGTCGTAGGTACCAACCGGTAGTGCGCTGATGCGAAACTTGCAGTCCTCTCCTGTGGTTGTCGTTCGCGTCGCACCCGTCTGGGTGGAAACAACGGTGATGGCAGCCGAGGCAATGGTCTTGCCTGACTGGTCGAAGATCTTGCCTTCAAGAACTGCCCTGCCGCTCTCGGACTGTGCCAGCAGAGCGGACGAAATGGTGCATAGAAGTGTGAGGTATCTGAACAATGGAAACTCCCTGAAATCGGACTGTAATCCGTATTTCTAGAGAGTAACTACCTTGTATGAATAACAACTTTCAGCCAGATGATAATTCGGTTGCATTCATGAAAGCCAAGCCTGTAAGCTTAAGCCCGGGCTTCCAGGCCTGGAATCCCGCTACCCCGGCTGCTTCCAAACCGCTCCGCCGGCACTCCCATATGGTTTAAAACCTGCACCCACAGGTTGCACAGCGGTGGAGGATTCTTTACATCATGCTGCACATGCTGGCCATGCCGGAAGCCGCCTCCTGCCACCAGAATCGGCAGATTCGTTGCATCATGGCTCGACGCATTCCCCATCGCAGCCCCAAACACCACCATGGTCCGGTCTAGCAACCGTGCATTGCCCTCGCGCGTCTCCTTCATCCGGCCTACAAACAGGCCCCACTGGCTGATCAGATCGCGCTCCAGAATCGCCAACCGCTCCAGTTTGCCCGCGTCCTGTCCGTGGTGGCTCAACTCGTGATATGGAAAGCTCGTACCAGGTTGTGATGGCGTCTTGCTCGTGCCAACATAATACATCGTCACAATCCTTGTCAGGTCCGTTGCCAACGCCAGCCGTGCAACATCTAACAGATTTCCAAATCGCACCAGTTCTTCGCCCGGCCCCGGATCCTCAATCAGTTTAGTCCCTGGTTTGGGCTTCGGCAGCCGAGCATACTCTTCGGCCTGTTTTAGGCGCTGCTCCAACTCCCGTACGCTCGTGAAATACTGGTCCATCTTTTCCCGGTCACCCGGCGTCAAACTGCCCTCCAGGCTCTTCGCCTGTCCGCGCACCCTGTCTAAAATGGACTTACCCTCGCGAATCCGCTCCACCTCCGCGGCCACCTCCTGTTGCGTCCCATCGATGAAGAGTTTGGCAAACACCTTCGCTGGACTCGAATCAGAAGGAATGGCCACGCCATTGCGAGTATAGCTGCAACTGAACCCCGCGCTCGTTGCCAGGTGCAGGGAACCTATCCTTGTCTTTCTTCCCAACTGCTCCGCCACCACCTGGTCAACGGAAATCGTATTGCGAAAGGCCGGCGACGAAGGGTGCGCCGCTCCTGTGAAAAACGACTTGTCAGAGGCGTGGCCATCGCGCACGTCTGGATTGTTCAAGCCGGAAATGATCGTGAAATCATCACGATGCTCTTCAATCAGCTTTAGATAAGGGGTAGAGGTATATCCCTTACCCTGCTCTGCCGGAAACAGGTTCGGTGCATGGAAGCTGAAGTAGTTCAGTATCCCCAAAAAACGCTGCGGGGCGGGCTTTTCTGCCGCCGTACCAACTTGCATGGATTCCAACAAGGGCAGTGCCAGTGCCACACCGCTCTGCCGCAACAGCGTCCGCCGCGAAAGTAACTTGCGTTGCAGGATGTTCATTGTTCTTGCTCCCCTACTTGTTCCGGAACAGCCGGCTCTCTACCGTCTCATGGATCAGCGTACGAATACCAAATTGCTTGTCTCTTGATCTTGCCACAATCTGCTCCACTACTTCACGATCCGCAAACTGCACAGTCTCGCCTGTCAAAAACGGGATCAGCTTCGCAGCAAATCCCCGTGCCAACTGCTCCCTGTCCGCCGCAATCAATTTCTTGTAACTATCAATGTCCGTGAATTTACGCCCATCGGCCATCGCATAACTCGGGTCTACCGGAAGACCCTGTTTGTACAACTTCGTATCGATCCCCTGCGTCGAAACCACCTTGTCCTTTGCCGCCTCGGGCACAACCCGGTAATGCGTACGCCAGCGGCCAGTCACATCAAACGATTCCAAGGCAAACCCCGGAGGATCAATCTTTGCATGGCACGCCGCGCAACTGGCTTGGCTGCGGTGCTTCGCCAACTGTTCGCG
The DNA here is from genome assembly GCA_903881085.1 of uncultured Acidobacteriia bacterium. Lineage (GTDB taxonomy): Bacteria > Acidobacteriota > Terriglobia > Bryobacterales > Bryobacteraceae > CAIRSA01. The sequence continues at coordinate 70,954 of CAIRSA010000194.1, read as the reverse complement.
AATTGTGGTCGCCCCGCGAATGTCCGGCTCTATCGATGCTACATTCGGCGGCGGAGGATCTGGCCGCTGTCCCAGAATCCGGTCCATAATAAACGCTCCGCGCACAACGGGAGAGGTTGCCGTTCCATTCGCTGAAACCTTCAGAATCGCCCCCTGCGTAAGAAAGCCGCCCCGGTGCCACGCTGCATCCAACTTTACCTTGCGTAGCTCCTCGCCCTTCACGCCGCTGATTCCATAGTGCTCCGCCAGTCGCTCATTTAACATCGCGAAATCGCTCTGGACGACGCTCTCGATGCCCAAATCCTGCCTCATCAATTCGCGTAGAAACTCCTCGGACTCTTGCACCATGCTCAGCTGCAAATACTGCTCAAACTCCGGATACAGCTTCGTATCTGGCTGCGTAAAGTCAATCGACCGCAGGTTCAACCAACTGTCCAGAAAATGCCGCACAAAGCGCTCCGATTTCGGCGATTGCAACATTCGCTCTACCTGCCCGTGTAACACCTCCGGCTTCGCCAGCACACCCTTAGCCGCCAGCGTAAGCAGCGGCTCATCCGGCAGGCTGCTCCAAAAACCATAACTCAATCGCGAAGCCAGCGCATAGTCAGTCAACTTCCCTGGCCGCTCCTCCAGAAAGAGAAACGACGGAGAAACCAGCGCCATCTTAAATGCGGAAACCAGCGCCTGCTCCCGTCCCATGCCCCGCTGCACCGCCGATTGAAAATAGGCCTCGTATTCGCTCACTTCAGCCCTTGTGGCAGGGCGTCGGAATGCGCTCGAAAGAAACCGCCCCACAGCCGCCCGCGGCGCTCCGCTTAGAAACTTGCTGAGCGTCTGCTGCGCACCCGGCTGCGGCAGCGGACCCTCAATATCCACCCACTCCACCACCGCGCCCATTCCCCTTGGCATGGGCGCTTCGTCCGCCGCCTCTTTCACAATGCGGTGTGGCGATAGGTAAAGCGTCTGCCCCGCCGGCACGTGCGCTTCGTAGGTAAACTCGCGGAACTCGGCCGGACTCATCTCGCGGAACGTCTCATTTGACGTCACACCCTTATGCGGCCAAGGCGCCAGCCCAATCTTCAACATCATGCGCCTGTCCGGCCGCTTCTCATCGCCCGGCCGCGCCATCGGTGGGTTCTTGTTTAGCATCCCTTTTGCACGAATCCGGAAACGATATCGCGCTCCCGGTACCGGCGGCGACCAGGATCCAAGGTCACCATGCGCCACGCCCCCGCCGTTCCACAGGATGGTCAGAAATCCTTCCGGCGAAACTGTCCACTGGTTAGTCTGAAAAAAACCATGATTCCAGTCATGCCAGGTCTCGGAATAATCTACACGAACCTTCTGGACAACTGCCGGCCGCTTGGCCCCCATCCAATCCTTCAACGCCTCATTGGCAGCCTTCAGGTAAGCCTCCAGGTGCTCGGTCGAAAGGTTCAGTGAGGAACCAATCGTGTCGAACCCATCCGCCGTAGTATCCTCTGGAAGCATGCCCATCAGTTGGGTATCGATTCCAAGCAGATCCCGCAGCGTGTTCTCATACTCCGCCCGGTTCAGCCGCCTGTAGCGCGTTCTTCCCTCCCGCCTCTGCTCACCCAGCGAATGCCGCTGCAACTCCTGTCCCAGATCGCGCAAGAAGCCCTCCGCTACCTCCTTGGCAGGGCGCGGAACTCCCCGCGGCGGCATCTCTTCTTTCCTTACCTTGTCGAAGACCTTAACCCACGTCTGAAAATTCGCCTCATTCGCCGGCTGCCACGGCAGCGCCCCAAGGTTCAAGCCACCGGCCTTCGCTCCCTCGTTGTGGCACCCGTTGCACGACTTTTCAAAGAGCGGCTTCGTCGCTACCTCGGCCTGCGCAACCGCCAGCGCCGCCAGCAGAAAACTAGCGCGCATCGCTGCTCCTCCTCGCCATCCGGAAGCCAGTATCCGGATAGTTCTTTTCGGGGCTCGCATTCATCCGTGTCTTCGATTCCATCATGAGCCCAACATGTGCCACGCTACCGCCGCGAATCACCCTCTTGGCACCGAAAATTAACCCCTCGGTCCACTCCCAGGCGTTTCCATTCTGGTCCAGTGTTCCATAAAAGCTCGCTGCATTCGGGTAGCTCCCCACCGCCACCGTATACCGGTATTCATGTGTCTGTTCAAAGTTTGCAACGTTGGCTTTATCGGAAGGCTTCTTGCTCTGCGTTGGCATCACGTCACTCCGCGTCGCGAACTTCCAATACCGCCCGCCATCAGCCGTCTGTTCGTAATAGGCCGCCTTGTACCACTCGTCCTCTGAAGGAATCCAGTAACGCGCATTGGCCGACCGCATCGCCAGCCCCCCTTTGCGCAGATCGTAGGCCCCATTTTCCGTATCGCCTTTGCCATTGTGCAGCCAATTGGCGAACCGCATGGCATCCACAAACGAAACATACACCACCGGCTTCGTCTCCCACCCCGCCAGGCACTCATAACGGAATCCCATCGCTGTAGGTTTGCGCTTCATAAACACGGGCAGATTCTCCATAATGCCGCCCTGCCCGCCATCCGATATCAGCGGTTCGGCCATGCTCTGCGCCCAGATATGCCGCCCATCATCCCGCTTGGCCACCGCATTCAGATACTCCGCATACTGCGCATTGGTCACCTCATGCCGGGAAATCTCAAACTCGTAGCTCACCGCTCCGAATCCAGTCTTATCCGCTACATTTCCTGCGTGCCCAACCCGCGCCCACTCAAAATCACCGGCTCTGCCATTAGCCGCAGTGAGCAGAGAGAAGACAAACATCCAAGGTCGAAGTGCGCGCATTTTCTCAGACAGCATATCAAGAAACAGCACACCCAAATACAAGGTAACAGTTCAGCTGGTAGGTTCCTGCGGCAACAGCGTGGGGCCCGGAATTCGATGGCGGTGGCAAACCACGGCTGAAGTAAGGTACCCCAACACATGACGGTTCTGCATTCTGCAAGTCTGCACCGCTGTTAACAAGCAGGCGACGGCGAGTTCACCTTGGCTGCTGCGATTACCGAAACTGATTTTGCGCCACTGGACAGCAGTTCGCAACGCCCGTTCCGCTGCATTGATTGGTAGGCTCCACGCCCGGTTCTTCCAGGAAGGTGAACAGCCGCGCAGGGTGCTCCCCGAAAACATTGGCTAAATTGGCTGTCTCACGGTCACAGCCATCCCAATAGGACACCGCCAAAGAGCGGAATTTGCTTTTGATTGGCTTGCACCGGTCCATCAACTGGTTGCGATCGATAAGGCCGGCGCGAAACTTCCACCATAATAGAAACAGCTTTCCATACTGCGCTAAAGCATCCCGGGCGAAACGCTTGGCCTCCAGGCTTTGCGACCGGTCGAGAATGCCCTGCAGGTCGCGCTTTAAGTGAGCCCAACAATATTGCATTTTGCCGGAAGAATGGTATTTCAGATAGGCCGAAAACCGGTCGCTGCAAACAATCCCCTGGAAGACCGCAGCTAACAACGAAATCAGAACTGCTGTGTTTCGATGGAGGGCGACGGTGTAGTACACAAACTGGCTCGCCACCAGTGCCCAGATCCAGCGCTTGGCCCCATTGGTGCGCCAACTGGTCTCAACCATATTCAGTACGGCCGGGTGCGCCAACCGCTGTTGAAATTCGCCAACAGAGCCATCACCGGCCTGGCTGACTTCCTGCCAGGCTTTCTGTGTCCTCCCCAGACTAATCCCGATGCCCAGCAAGTCGGACTGCATGGCTTCCACTGCCCGCCGCGGCAGCCGGCATTTCACCGTCATATTGGCGATAAGAGCTGTCAATTGTGGCCCAAAGTTTCCCGCGATTTCCACTGGCAGTTGCAGGCACGTCGCTTTTCCGCAGCCGTCACAGACTACACTGGAAACTGATATTCAGTGACGTACGCCTTGACTGGCGGCACTTCGGTCACTTGATGACGCCGCGGCTCTCCTTGCGTGGTCAACTTGCCGGGATCTTGCGACAGAGGTAGCAAGCAGTGCATGCATTCGTGCGGCAGCATTACTTCGACTTTGTCCACCTCAGCGGTAGGCAGCAACGGGCGCAGGCTCCCGGCGTGGCCGGGTTGGCCTCCCGGTTTCCGTTTGCTTTTGTTCTTACGACCGCGCGGTCTCTCGAAACCGGCCAAACCGTCGGAAAAAGGCGGCTTGGAGGGGTTCGTGGAGTTGCGCTTGCGTCGGGCCAGTTGGCGTTCCAGGTCTGCGATCTGCCTTTGAGCATCCGCGATTTGCTACCGGCTTGGGTTGTCGTATGCCGCGAGTTGGCTCCGCACTCATACACCATACGATAAACGATCCTGCAGGATTTGTTCAGCTAGTTCGACCGAGGTACCTGAACTGTTACATATTTATGGCCCACCCAAGCTGGCGCATATTTCCAAGTTCTACGAGAACCCGCCCATACGCTCAATAAAGTGGCTCGACTGCACGAACATGCCCCCGATCCGCACGCCGGGTCGAAGATCACCCCGTGGTCCGGCTCAATGATGTTCACGATGGTCTGCACCAGCGGATGGAGGCGTGAAGAACTCGCCGTTATCCTGCGCGCCCTGGATGGCGAACTTCATCAGGAAGTATTCAGAAGATGCGCCCAAAAACGTCGCCGCTGGCCGCGCGCAACGTGGCGCTATCCAACACCCGCAACAGGTCTTCCCAAACCTGATTCTCGAACTTGCCGTAGTCCTTCGGAAGTTGGTTCGCCAGCGGTTCGAAGTCCCGCTCAATCAGGTTCATCGCGTCCACCAGCGCCGCCCCCCAGATTGGTGCCCTTTGGCAGCCGCATCAAGCTGTCGTATCGCGCCTCTTCCGGCAGCAGCAGCGCCCGCCGCTTCAGATAGTCGCCCTTCACCCTAACGCGTTTGGGCATGCGACCCGCCGCCTCCTATTCCGTGATCTGGATATTCGCCTCGTCGAACCGGTTAGTAGCGTGGCGCAGGAAAATAATGCCCAACACCGGCATGCAATACTCCGACGACGATAATTTCGCGTTAGCGCGTAAGTTGTCAGCGGCGGCCCACAGACTGTCTTCCAGCTTTTCAATGTCCTGCAATGCGGTCTGGCGCATGCGATGTTGTCATTCGTATTGTTTCATTTGTTTGCAGTCTTGTGTGGCCGGATAATTACCGATTTCGGGATAATCCGTGTCTTAGTCAGGAAACAGAGGGCGCGTCTGGTCTGCTATCGGCCCCGGATGATATCCTCGTTGTATGAAGACGCCATTGCGCGTGTACGCCGACACCTCGGTCTTCGGCGGCTGCTTCGAACAGAAATTCAGCGAAGCCAGCCTCCGTTTCTTTGAGCAGGTCCGCGAAGGGACTTTTGTTTTGGTCATCTCCGATATCACGTTTCGGGAACTCGATCCTGCTCCAATATTCGTGAGGTCATTGCTGGATACAATCCCGGAGGCGAACATAGAGAGAGTCGTCTCTACCGCCAGTGCCAGAATGCTACAGTCCGCTTATCTGACAGCCGCAGTTGTCGGACCAGCCTCGGCAAACGATGCGGCACACATTGCCGTGGCCACTCTTGCTTTGGCGGACCTGATTGTTAGCTGGAATTTCAAACATATCGTACACTATGAAAAGATAGCGGGATATGAAGGGATCAATACTGCCCATGGCTATCCAAGTCCGCGGATCTACTCTCCCAATGAGGTAATTGATCTATGAAGCCAGAAAAAGATTTTGATTGCGTAAAAATGAAGTGGGACATCCAGCAGAAACTGCTGGAGGAAGAGCGCCTTCTTGGGCCGGAAGAGGCGCACCGAATGCAAGATGAGCGAGTACGTAACGACGCCATCCTCGGCCCATTTCTCAAGCGCATGGAAGCGGAAGAGATCCGCAGAGCCACAGAGCGCCTCGAACAGCTGGTCGGCAAGCGTTAGTTCATCTGGCAAAGGCGAAGACTCTCACGAAACGCCACCCAAGAACTATGCGAAAATCCAGGCATGGAAACATACGCCGTATTGGTCCATGAAGCCCCCAAAAGCGGTTATTGGGCGGAGGTGCCCGCGCTCCCAGGCTGCTATTCGCAAGGCGAATCGATCGACGAACTGATGGTGAATGTTCGCGAAGCGATTGCCGGAGTGCTTGAAGTGATGAAAGAGCAAGGAACTCACCCGGAGTCTAATCTCCTAATCGTGGAAGTCGCTGTGTGAAACCGGTATCTGGCCCAGAACTATTCCCCGCGGCAGAAATCCAAGACCCGATCTGCAATCCCGCCCATCATTGGAAATGCCGCAAGCCCCCATTCTCTAAGTTTTCTTGGTGTTCTTTGCGTCTTCGCGCCTTTGCGTGATATTTTTTAACACTATTAGGACTGGCCCCTCAAAACGCCATCCCTGTATCGACGCCGCGCAGTCAGCCGCGTCGCCCGGCGCATTTCGCGGCGCGCAATGTTCAGAATCCGGTAATCATTCCACACGCTCCCGCAGAATCCGCTTCACATCTCGCTTCCCACGAACGACAGCCATAATCCTGATGGGATTCAAATCCGGCTCGTATACAATCACGAACGAATACAACGAAATGAACAGAACTGGACGCTTGGTCAGGTCTCTGCGCGAGTGCCCTTGGCGAGGCATTCGGCTCAAGGAATCGAACAATTGGTGAAATTCAGCTTCGATCCTATCGGCGAGTTCCACTCTATCCAAAGCGATCCGGCGCCAAATCTCAAACAGATCCTCTTACGCTTCGCTGGAAACATCATACAACGGACCCATCATCCACGCTGCTCACGCAGCCACGCCGCCTTGCGCTTCTCCATGTCTGCTTTGGACGCTTCTGCGGAAAAGAACTCCCCGCGCTCAAATTGCCCGAACGCCCTCTCAATTTTTGCCGCAATTTCAGATTTCTCGTCCAGAAGCCAGGCGTCTTCGGAACGTAACATCTCAAGCGCCCGCTCCACTACTTCATCAGCTGACTGGTAGGCCCCGCTTTGCATCGCTTGGGCAATGAACTTCTCTTGCTCTGGCCGGAGTGTGATCGTCATAAATTGCCGCTCAATCCATTCTCTCAACTATTTGGATACTATATGCCTGGAAGCGGCCGCTGTCCAACGAATTCCAAGCCCCCTCCCTGCCAGTCACGCCCAATTGAATTTTTTATTCTGCACAAAACACACGACTTGTTCAAATCCGCCCAATCACCGCCCACCACCGTATGCTAAAACTCGTTCAAGGAGGCTCTTATGAGCACACATATTTCAGCGTCCGCCAACACCCCCAAATCCTTGGCTTACCCAAGACCAACCCAAGCGCCAACAACCCCTTCTACCACATATGGCTAGCCTGTGGAAAAAACCGGCTTCTTGGGTTCTTGGGTTATTTTGACCTCTTGGGTTCCCGGCGTCGCCCGGCCTCCCTCCCAAGCACCGCGCGACACCTCCGCTCACCCAACCCGCCCTCCATTCAACCCCGAAAATTACCAATCAGCCTCAAAACCTCGCATTCCGATCTAAGGCCCTTGGATACAACGGAGTATGGCCCTATACTGAACCTTCCGTACTATATGTCGTAAAAAGGTAGTCGGAGACTGACTAAACAACGGGAAAGAGGTATTTCAAACTATGCACAAACCTATTAAATATGTAGAGAAGCTGGTCACCGTCAGCGCCAACGTCGCCTGGCAGGTCTTTGACCGCCTCAACAGCATCAACCAGAACCCCTCCTTTACCCCGAAGTGGTCCGATAAACCACTCCTGAAGTCGTACGAAAAACAGAAGCCCACCCTCGGCTGGCCCCGCACCACTGACTCCCTCTGCCCCACCTGCGTCCGCGAAGCCCGCACCGCCATCATCGACGGCAAGAAGGACGTGAAAGACCTCCTCACCGAAAAGGTCGGCGAAATCAAAGCGCAGATCATCGAGCGCGACGGCAAAATCCTCATGGTCAAGGACTGCCCCATCCACGGCCACTTCGAAGATCTCATGGCAATGGATCCGGTCTTCATGAAGCACCTCGAAGACGTCTTCCCCGGCCGCGACATCCGCTCCCACAACGACGAAAAGCTCCACAACCACGGCTCCTCAACCATCACCCACGGCCGCGGCTCGGTGCTCACCATCGATCTCACCAACCGCTGCAACATGATGTGCGACCCCTGCTTCATGGATGCCAACCAGGTCGGCTTCGTCCACGAACTCAGCTGGCTCGACATCAAAACGATGCTCGACAACGCCATCACCATTAAGCCGCGCCGCCAGATGTCGGTGCAGTTCTCCGGCGGTGAGCCCACCCTGTCCCCCTACTTCCTTGACGCCGTCCGCTACGCCCGTAAAGTCGGCTACAACTCCATCCAGGCCGCCACCAACGGTATCGAATTCGCAAAGAGCACCGAGTTCTGCAAGCAGGCCGCCGAAGCTGGCCTCCGTTATGCCTACCTCCAGTTCGATGGTATCGGCAACGAAGCCAACTCGCACCGCCTCGTCGGCAACCTGTTCGACGTGAAGCTCCAGGCCATCCACAACCTGCACAACGCCGGCGTTGACATCGTCCCTGTTATCACCATCATCAACGGCATCAACAATGAGCAGGTCGGCGCGGTCATCCGCTTCGCACTCGACAATCCGAAGATCATCTCATTCCTCAGCTTCCAGCCCGTCAGCTTCACCGGCCGTGACGAAGAAGTCACCCCCGAACGCCGCGCCGCTCAGCGTTACACCTTGAGCCATCTCGCGCACGACGTGAAGAATCAGGTTGGCCTCGGCGAACCGGCTAAGGATTGGTATCCAATCAGCTTCATGAGCACCTTCAGCGATTGGGCCGATCTCGTTCACGGGCCCTCCGCCGAATGGGGCCAGCTCAGCTGCGGTTGCCACCCGAACTGCGGTATCGGCCTCGCCCTCATGGTCGACAAGGAAACCAAGGAAGCTTCGGCTGTTACTGCGTTCCTCAACGCTGACCGTCTGGCTAAGGACATCGCCAAGATCAACGACGCCGCCCGCGGCAAGAAGCTCTCGGTGCTCGGCGTAACTCTCGCCCTGCTCCGCAATTACAACTCATTCAAATCGCCCCGCCACTTCAGAATGCTCGACCTTCTGATGAAGTTCGACAAGTGCTTCGGCGCAACCGGCCGCAAGTATGGCAAGGTGACCGCTGACCGCACCATGGACGACATCCAAAAGCGTCGCGCCGATCGTTGGAACTTCCTCTTTATCGCCGGCATGTGGTTCCAGGATCTGTTCAACTACGACTTCCGCCGTACCGAACAGTGCATCATCCCCTACGCCACACAGGAAGGCGAAATCAGCTTCTGCGCCTACAACACGGGCATCGGCTGGCGCAACATCATCGAAAAGATGCACATGACCGCTACGCTCACCAAGTGGTATGACGAGCACGGCCGCCATGAAATCATCGCCGGTGGTAAGAACGTAAAGCTCGACACCACGGTCCACAAGCTGGTTCTGAACCAGATCGACGTTGACCACAAGAAGCAGACCGATCTCGACGATGCAGGCATCGCCAAGAACGCCCGTCAGGAAAAGGTCGCCGCACGCGACGAAAAGCTGAAGCAAGCGGCTCATAACGCCAGCATGGCAAAGTTGTACCGCGAACATGTGCTCGGTGAAAAGCAGGATGCAGGCTTTGTGCCGCTCGGCCAGATCGGTGGCATCGCTCCCGCCGCCCCCGCTGCGCCCAAGACCGAAACAGAAAACAAGGAAGTGGGCAGCTTCGGCGACTAGTCGATAACCGCTCCTTTCCGTTAAACAAGACGCCGGACCGAAAGGTCCGGCGTTTTTATTTGGAGTCCGCTAGAATGGAGGTGCTATGGTACAACGCGTAGAAGCAGTTTACGAAAACGGCGTCCTGCGCCCCTTGCAGCCGTTGGATTTGAAAGACGCGGAGCAGGTCCGCTTGGTGGTGTCAACCGGGACCGCGGCGGAAGAAGATGATTCGATCGATCACACAATGCTTGCATACGCGCGAAAACGCGTTGCTGAAGCGGACCGGATTCCCACACATGAGGAGGTTCGTGAGAGTCTCTCAGTAATTAAGGAATCCATGTCGGAGTTGATCCTGGCGGAGCGCGGCGAATACTGAGTGAACTACTCATTCGACACCAGCGCCCTAACGAAGGTCTACCATCATGAACTCGGTTCTCGCCGCGCAATCGAGATATTCAATGAAAAGGGCGCCATCATCAGGATTTCAAATCTCGCGATTGTCGAAGTGCAATCCGCGTTTGCGATGAAAGTTCGGACGGGGATTATCAATCAGCAATGGGCCGATTGGAATATGAACAGGGTCTTTGATGATCTTGCCATCAATCGGTTATCTGTAAATGAACTGAATCAAAGCCACATGGATTGCGCCAGATCCCTCGTCGCAAAGTACGGCTATACTCGGCGGCTTCGCACCCTCGACGCACTCCAGCTAGCCGTGGCCCTCGACCTGCACCGCCGAGGATTGACCGAAGTATTCGTAGTCGCCGACAAACTACTCGTCGAAGTAGCTATCGCCGAAGGCCTCGCCGCAGAAAACCCCGAAGTCAACGAGCAGTAATACGCTTTCTGATACAATCCAATCAACGGATTGCCTCTCTATGTATACCTCTTTATATAAACTCGTCATTTTATGCCTCCTCGCCGCCGCTGCGAGCTTCGGGCAAAGCACAGGCTCCATCATCGGAACAGTCACCGACGGATCGGGCGCAGTCATACCCGGCGCGAAGGTCGTCGTCACCAGCGTCGAAACCGGCGTGAAGCGGCCCACCACCACCACATCCGACGGTCATTTCCTCATGCCGGCGCTCCCCCCGGCCAACTACACGGTCATCGTCGAAATGACCGGCTTCAAGCCTGCCACATCCGCATCAGCCAAGGTCGACACCACGGCCACCGTGCGCGTCGACGTCATGCTCTCGCCGCAGGACTCCAAGGAATCCATCCAGGTCAGCGCCCGCCCTCCGGCGCTTGAGACCGAATCCTCCATGACCGGCGACACCGTCTCCGGCAAAGAACTCACCGACCTGCCGCTGAACGGCCGCAACACCCTGGAACTGGCCATGACCGTCGCCGGCGTGCAAGGCGAAATGGGCTCCGACGAAGCGGGCATCGGCTACAACGTTCCGTCCCCCGGCTCTGGACTCAGTATCAATGGCGGCCGCCCCGGCATGGTCGGCATCATGGCCGACGGCATGAACGCCACCAGCATCGCCTACTCCCGCGCCACCGTCACCTTTTCCCCGGATAACATCGCCGAGTTCAAGGTTATCTCCTCTACCTTCTCCGCCAAATACGGAGTAACTGGCGGCGGCGTTATCAGCACCGTCAGCAAAAGCGGTGAGCAGGAAGTGCACGGCAGCGTGTTCTGGTTCACGCGCAATCCAGCCCTCACCGCCCGCACTTTCTATCAACCCACCTCATCGGGCATGCGCCGTAATGAGTTCGGCGTCACCATCGGCGGACCAGTCATTATCCCCAAAATCTACAAGAGCAAGCAGCGCACCTTCTTCTTTGCCAGCTATGAACCGAAGCGCCGCCGCGACGAAAACGCTCAATGGCAGCACGTCCCCACCGTCGCCGAGCGCGGCGGCGATTTCCGCAATTCCTGGGTCGCCCCAGGCTCTTCCAATCCCCTGCTCTACCAGCAGGTCGAGTGCACCGATCCGTCCTGCAGCGGCTTGAAATGGCTGAACCGCGCCACGAACACTACCGTGTATCCCCTCTACTGCGCAGGCTGCCCGGGCGATCAGGTGGGGCACGTCATCCCCAAAAACATGCTCGACCCAACGGCACAGAAGTTCCTCTCTTACGTGCCGCTGCCCAACATGCCATATGACAGCCAGGGCCGCAATTTCATTGGGGTTCAAGGTGTAGCATCCACAGACGACCGCTGGAACATCAAGCTCGACCACAAGCTGACCGACCGCAACCAAATGAGCGGCCGCTTCACGGACATTCCCAACATGTCAGACCGCTACAACCTGATTCGCGATTACTTCCTCGCCCAGGCGCCGCCCTCTGACCAGGCCATTACACGCCAGGCATATCTAAGCGACACGCAGACCCTGTCATCGCGCATCGTCAATGAATCGCGGCTCAGCGTGACCCACTCCAACTACACGCGCCGCAATCCGGGCGACCTCTCTACTGTTAACTACACCAAAGACACCTTCGGCCTGCCCAACTCCACCGGTTGGGGCTTCCCCAAAGTGCTTACCAGCATGATCAGCCTCGGACCGCTGCAGGACATGCAGAACAACTTTGAAAACCAGTATCAGGCCTCGGACGATCTCACTATCGTCGCCGGACGTCACAACATTCAAATCGGCATGGACATGCGCATGATGCAGCAGAACACGCTCTCTTCGGGACTGCTGTTTTCCTGCTGCGGAACCTATGATTTCACCAACGTGAATCCTACTTCGTCAGGGAACGCCAACATAGCCACCGGCTCAGGCGGCTATCCGTTTGCCAGCTTCCTGCTCGGCACCCCCAATGCAATTACATTGGCAGGAGCAAGCATCCCCTATTACTACCGCTACAAAACGGCCGCCACTTACTTTCAGGATGACTACAAAGTATCATCCAATCTGACCCTCAACATAGGGATCCGCTGGCAGTATGTCAGCCCGCGCTCGGAAAAGTATAACCGCCAGGCCAGCCTCGACATCGATCATCCATTTCAAGTCAACACCACCACCGCCACCGGCGCCTTCAACGGCACCGTCTCGGCGTTCAATTACGTGTTCACCGGAACTGGCACCGGCTCAAAGTATCTGGAACCGCCACACGAGAAGAACTTCGAGCCACGCATCGGCTTTGCCTGGACGCCCGATACGCCGTGGACCCATAAGAACTCATTCGTCATCCGCGGCGGCTATGGCATCAGCCACACCAACTCCAACGCCGCCAACGGCGCAACTCCGTACCCGGCCTTTGGCCTGGGAACCACCACCGCATGGAACTACACTCAGTGGACAGGCACGGGCGCCGCGCCCATCTCGCAAACCAAGAATCCGAACCAGGTAGTCTCCATCGGACGCAACATTCCGTTGGTTATCGGCGACCCCACGGTGAGCCAGCTTCCGACTGACGGCAAGATCTGCGTCGGCTGCGTCCCCGCCGATCCGCGCGTCTCCGGCATCACCAACTTCACCTTCGTGAAGCGCAACAACGCCCCTTACATTCAAACCTGGAACCTCACCATGCAAGGCCAAATGAAGTGGGGCATGGTTGGAACCATCGGCTATATGGGCCAGAAAGGCACGCATCTTCCCTCCCCCAAGTTCAACATCAATGCGCCTGACCCGAACAAGTTCGCGCAAGCGCTCGATCAAGGCATTGACCCCACGCAATCCGTTCCCGACCCTTACGGCCGTGTCGACGCGCGTGGCATTCTGCGCAACGTCACATTGCAGGACCTGATGCGCCCGTGGCCGACCGTGGGCGACGTGCAGGTGTTGGGCGTCACCAACGATAGCAGCATCTATCACGCCGGCACCGGCTCACTGGAGCGTCGCTTCGCAAGCGGCATCGGCGCACGTTTCAACTACACCTATTCCAAGTCGATAGACACCGGCTCCGATTCCACTAACGATCAGCAAAACCAGTTCAACTGGGGCTTCACCAAGGTGCAGGACCCGGGCAATCTAAAGATGAACCGATCCGTCTCCATGTTCGATTCGCGCCACCGCTTCAATGTCACCATGAACTCCGAACTTCCCTTCGGCAAAGGCAAGACGTACCTCAATCAAGGCGGCTGGGTGAATCATCTCGTAGGAGGCTGGAGCTTCAACGCCGTCGGCAGCCTGTACAGCGGGAGGCCCTTCCCGCCGACACTTGGCGATGCCAATGGCATTCCGTCCGTCGCAGGCGTCGTCGTAGTGCGGCCTGATCTGGTTCCCGGCGTACCGGCCATCAATCCGCTGTGGACCAAGGAAGGCGCCAGCAATATCCCGTACTTCAACCCGCTCGCCTTCGCCCGTCCGGCCTATGGCAAGCTCGGCAATTCACCGCGCACGCTCGACTGGATGCGCACACCGTGGCAGCCCGGCCTGAATGCGTCGCTGGTCAAGAACTTCTACCCGTTTGAAAACCGCCGCCGCAACGCCCAGCTCCGCTTTGAAGCCTTCAACGCATTGAATCACACTTGGTTCACCACCAACCCCAACTCCAGCATGGCGGTGTTCACCGGCGCACCGACCATCAGCCGAACAGGACTTTCGCTCGCCGGCCAGATCCCCTACATGTTCGGACCTACTACTCCGAACTTCGCGGTAGGCACTCGCGAGTATTACGTCGCCCAGAAGTACAACACCAACTTCGGCGTCTTCAACATGAACAACAACAATCCCGGCCGCACCATATCGCTTGGACTGAAGCTGAACTTCTAACAGCAGTTAGAATACATATATGACCGTTGACATTGAAGGCGTACAGTTGCACTTGTCCCACCCGGACGAGTTGAGCGGAGATTGGGTGGGCCAGGAAGAAGTGATGCGCCAATTACTGGCCGCGTGGCTGGTGATTCACGAAGGCGACCTGCCCATGAATCCGCGCCTGATCGGCAAGCCCGGCGTAGGCAAAACCACTCTTGCCTATGCCGCCGCGCGCCGCCTGGGACGCGAGATCTACATCATGCAGGCCACTGTCGATACGCGCCCGGAAGACCTTCTGGTAACGCCGGTAGTAGAGGGCGCAGGCAAGCTGCGCTACGTCGCATCGGCACTTGTGTCGGCCATGCTGCGCGGCGGCATCTGCATCCTGGACGAAGGCAACCGTATGGGTGAAAAGAGCTGGGCATCGCTCGCCCCCCTGCTCGATAGCCGCCGTTACGTGGAATCCATCGTCGCCGGCATCAAGATCAAAGCCCATCCCTTGTTCCGTCTGGTGGCCACAATGAACGACGACGCCTCCACCTTCGATCTGCCCGAATACATCCACTCCCGCCTGCAACCGCAGATTCTCATTGACTTCCCAGCCTACGAAGAAGAACTGGCGATTCTGAAAGAGAACCTGCCATTCGCTGGCGACGACATTCTGGAATACGTCACCGAATTCCTGCAGCAGGCGCACGCTAACGACGAACGCTACACCGTGCGCGACGGTCTCAACATCGCCCGCTTCGCACTGAAGCTTCGCCACATGGCGCGAGACCGCCGCGATACAGACCAATCGCTACAGGTGGCGATTTTGCAAACGCTGGGCCAGGAGGCGATGCGCTATGCCCGGCGCCCCTGAACAAGCCGGCAGCCTTCGCCGCGCCAATTTGCGCTACTTCCCGGTAATCCCCGGCCGCCTGGAGTTTACTGTGGAACTGCGCCGCACTCTGCTCACCGAGCGGCCTGCATTCGTCGCCCTCGAACTGCCGTCCGAACTGCTGGACGACTACGTCGCGGCCCTGGCACGCCTGCCTCAGATCTCCGCGCTGGTATATCCCGAAAAAGACGAAGACGACCGAGCCGTGTACATACCTGTTGAGCCGTGCGACCCGTTCATCGAGGCGATGCGCACGGCCATCGAAATCGGCGCTGAGATCGTGCTGCTGGAACCGGCCACCGGCGCGCGGCCTCATCTTCCCGACACCTATCCCGATTCCTACGCCCTTCGCTACACCGGCCTGGAAAAGTTCATCGAAGCCTATCGCGTCTATCCGCAACCCCGCAATGACGAGACGCAGAAGCATGCGGCGGCCATGGCATGGAAGCTGCAAGGCGTCGACCCAATGGCAGCGGGCTTCGTGGTTGTCTCGCTGAACCTGCTGGATCCATTGCTCGACGCGATGCAGGAACCGCAGGATGAACCGCCGCCACGCAAGTCGCGCGCCGCAGTGGAGAGAGTGAATCCGCATCCGGATTGCCTGGCCGAAATCCTCGCCGAGTATCCATACCTGCAGCTGCGCTACGAAGCCTTTCGTACAACCATGTCCGAAGACCGGCTGATCGACCGGCGCGTCTCCAATGCGGAACTGATGCGGGATGCGGAGAAGCAATATATCGAGTCCACCGGCGACAAGATCGAGCAGTGGCACCGCCGCAACCTGGCGCGCTATCTGCGAAACCTCGCCGCAATGAACCACGAACTGGTCCCTGGTTTGTTCGACCTGACCGTGGCCGCGCGGTCCATCGTCGATGATAACTACGCCTGGGAAGTTTGGGATCTGGCCAACAAATACCCGGTCCAAAAACCGGAAAGCGACTGGCCAACAGTCAGCATCTCAGGCGAAGAGATGTGGGACGACACGCGCCGCATCCGCCTGCGCCGCCGGCTTCCCCGCCCCAAGCAATTGATGAAACCGCGCGGCTTGAAGGACCGCAAACGGGAAAAGAAGCCCGGCGAATGGGCACAGGAACTGAACGGCAATTCCATCTGCTCGTACCCGCCGGAAGACCTGCTGATCGAAGACTACGGGCGCTTCCTGAAGCAGCGCGCCAAGAGCATACTCTCCGCCGATCGCACACGCACACAGGAGTTCACCACGTCGTTACTCGACGGCATCGATCTCCGCGAGACCATCCGCAACTGGCACGAAGGCAAAATCTACGTCCGCGAGTTCAGCAAGATCGCCGGCGAAGTAGGTTCGGTGGTGGTCATATTCGACGAGGACCGCGGGAATGATTATCCATACACCACCACGTGGCTGGGGGAAAATCAGAACGAGTCCGACATGGCGTTCTACTCAACCTTGCCCTTTGAACACATGATCGGCCCTGGCATCGGGCGCGCCGAGTACGGCGGCTTTTTGATGACGCTGCCGCCACGGCGCATGTTCGATGTTTGGCAGGACGATGACTACTATGGCGCCGAATCGAAATCGGAAGTGCTGCTGATGGCAGGCCTCGACTATTCCGTTGAGCGGCATGTGGTGTATGTTGCCGCCAAGCCGCCAAGATCGATTTTCCGCGGCATGGCGGCCCGCCTGGGACGCTCCATTTTATATATACCGATCGGTTCGCTTTCTCCTGCAAAACTTAAGAAACTGCGCGTTGTGCATGTGCTGGATAGCCACTTACGGCGCGAAACCGCCAAGGACCACATCTGGTAAGGCAATTTTTGTCACTCACATAGGGACAGTTCGCCCGAGTTGGGACATTTTGCCGCTATCTGAAGTATTTACAAGTTAACTATCTCCTTTCCTGATACGACTTTCCGTCTCCCTTCACTACTATGGAAATGGAAATGCTCGAGCAAACTACAGCTGTGTCAGTCCAGAAGTCCCAAAAGGGAAGCTTGTTAATCTCAACGTCAAGCGCCTATGCGATAGGCGTAATGATGGCTGGCGCCGCGCTGTTGGCATACGCGGGAGTCGCATGGGAGTCGAATAACCTATACCGCTTTCTCGCCTACCTCGCGTCGGCATCGGCGGCCGGGCTGATGCGAATCTGGACACCCGACCGCAAAGGGTCCTACTCGCTGGCAAGCATATACTTTTTGCTGGCCATGGCAGTGTGCAGCTTCAGCGAATTGGCGGTTATAGGCTTTGTATCGGTGGCCGTGGAATCCGGTGTCATGACCGGGAGTAGACGCGATTTATTGCGCGTCCTCTTCAACGCCAGCGCCATGGTTGTCGCACTTACAGCAGCTTATTACCCAGCCTACCTAATGCTGAACCCGAATCTTCGAGTGCTGCTGCCATTGGCGCTCACCATTTCGTCGGGGCTCATCTACCTTGCATACACATTCCAGTTGTGCGGCCTGTCCTACTTAAAAGACAAGGAGCCATTCTTCAAGACATGGGACAAATGGTTAATGAACACGTTCGGGTACCACTTACTGGGATCCACGGTAGCGATCATTCTCAGCGTCGACCAACGAATCGATGATTGGAAACTTCCGCTGCCGGTGTTGCCATTAAGCTTCGTTATCTTCTATTACTATCGTGCTTCGTTGTTGCGCAAGCAGAAGATCTAGAGCTTTCCACATACAATCTTGCCGCCAACCATCGTTGCGATCGCTTCCATATCGCGAATCTCGTCGACGGCGCAGTGCAGAAAGTCTTTCGAAACCACCACCAAATCGGCCAGCTTGCCGGACTCAATCGAGCCCTTGGATTTCTCTTCAAACGAAAGATACGCGGCGTTCCAGGTCCACATTTTCAGGGCTTGTTCGCGCGTCAGCGCCTGCTCCGGGCCAAGAACGCGGCCATCGGAGGTGCGCCGGGTGATCGCCATCCACATGCCGAAAAATGGATTGTAGGGATTGATCGCGAGGCGCGAATCGAGACGGATCATGTGATCTGAGCCGCCGGCCACGACGATGCCCGCGTTGAACAGCGAGCGCAACGGCAGAAAATCTTTCATGCGCTCTTCGCCGAACGCAGGGGCGATCGATTGCCCATCGAAGTGGTGCCACGCGGGCTGGCAATCGTAGACGATGCCCAGTTCCTTCGACCGCGCGATGGCCCGCGCGTCGGGGAAGTTGCCGTGGGTTACTGTAAAGCGGCGATCGCGAATGGACTTTTCACGATTGGCGTTGTCGTACGCGTCAATCAGCAGATCGGTGGCGCCGCCACCTGCTGTGTGGGCGGTCATCTGCCATCCGAGTTCGTTGGCCACGCGCGCCATCTCATACAGGTTTTCACGCGGCACAGCCTGCACGCCGCGATACTCCGTGTCCTTGTAGCCGTAGATATCCGTGTGATCGCCATATGGTTCGCGCAATAGCGCAGTGCCAATGAGGATGCCGCCATCGAGCACTACTTTCAGTGAACCAACGCGAAGCATGTCGTCGCCAAAACCCGTAACAAAGGGCAGACGTTCGATCTCCTGGCGGACGTCCTTCGGTGTACCCTGCGCGGAGATCAGTTGCGTGACATAACTGCGCACCGTGAGTTCGCCGCGCTGGTGCAGTTGCTGATAGACGCGGAAGCCTTCGGCGGACTGGCCGCGGTCGATAGTGCTGGTGATGCCCACGGCGTTGTAGTGCTGCTGCATGGTCTTCAATGCCCACGCCATATCCGCAGTGGTTGGCTTGGCCGACGCGCGCAGAGGACCGAGGATTTGCGTCGCGCCGAGGATCAAGCCCGTCGGCTCGCCGTTGGCGTCTTTGATGATTTTTCCGTTGGCCGGTTGGGGCGTATCGCGGGTGATGTTGAGCTTCTTCAGCAGATATGAATTGAGCACGGACGCGTAGCTGTTGTCGGTCATCGCGGCGCGGTCCGGTGCGGCTTTATCGAGGTCCCAGCGTGTGGGGTAGCGATGCTCTTTGAGCCGCGTGGAGTACACCTTTAGGGCGATGATGAGTTGTTCTTTGGGGAGAGTATCGGCTTGCGCACGGATGTATTTCTGCACGTCGGCGATCGATTCCATTATGGGGATGGGGCGGTCTTTTTCGCTCAGGGCGGAGCTGATGGGATGGGTGTGTGAATCGATGAGGCCGGGTAGCACGGTGCGGCCTTTGAGGTCGATGCGCTGCTTTGCCGGAACGTCCTGACCGACGGCAACGAAGCGGCCGGCGCGGATGGCTACCGATTTTGCTAGTGGCTTGGCGTCCCAGCCGGTGATGATGTTGCCGTTGTAGAGCAGCAGGTCGGCTTGCTGGGCTTGAGCGGTGGCGATGGTTAGGAGGAGGATGGTGGCTAGTCGCATGGTGGATTCAATTCAAGTTAGTTGGGCTGGGCGAGTACCACTCGCCCGCAGAATACCATTCTGCCCTACATCAGAATGTTAGTTTAACAGCGAATTGCATCTCGCGTGCGTCGCGGGTGCCGGTCACTACGTCGAAGCTGGCGGCATTCGGATTTACTCCGGTGGCTGTCGTGGTCAGAGCGGTTCCGATGGTCGTGAAGGACGGGTGGTTCAGCGCGTTGAAAACCTCGGCGCGGAACTGCACTACACGGCCCTTGTCGTTCAAGGCGAAATTCTTGAACAACGAAATATCCCACCGCTGAACCCCAGGCCCGCGCAGGCTGTTGCGTCCCATGTTACCGAACGTGCCTGTGGCCGGACGCCCAAAGGCATTGGGGTTCCACCATTGGTCAGCGGTTTGCGGTCCGGCTGGATTGGCGATCATATTGGGCCGTTGATTCTGCGTGGCGCCGATGCCTGCCACGTCGGCCGAAAGCTGCACGTCGTAGGGCTTGCCGCTGTACATGCGAGTGATGCCTGAAATCTGCCAGCCGTTGACGACCGGGGCAAACAAGCTGTTCTTCTGCATCGGCTTGGGCAACATATAGATATAATTCGCCGTGAGAACGTGCGTGCGATCAAAGTCGGAAGGCCCGCGCTCCAGCCGGGCATCGCGGGAGTCTGGCGGGATGTCGGACCCGCCGCGTTCGCTCGAAGCATTGTCGATGCTCTTGGCCCAGGTGTAAGCCATACCCATGGAGAAGGTCTTCGTCATGCGCTTGTTCAGGCTTACCTGCAGCGAATGATAGTGGCTCTGGCCCGTGCTTTCGCGCACCGTGATGGCGCCGTAGCCCAGGAACGGACGCACGGCATTCACGTTCACCCCGAATTTGGCGGCAAGGCCCGGAGGCGGATCGTTGAGGTTCTTGGGACGGAACAGATGCGTACCAGCAGCGCCCACATAGCTGACGCGAAGCACCGCGCGGTTAAACAGGTCGCGATCGATTCCGATGCTCCACGATTGATTGGTCGGCGCCTTCATAGGAACGCCCAGCGCGGTTAAAGCGGGCGTCGATTCCGGTGCCAGCGCTCCGTTGGTGGGGTCGCGAAAGAGCGGATTGTTGATGGTAACCGTGCGGGCAAAGGGCAGGTTGTCGAACGAATTGTTAACAAACGTGCCGATGAAGGGCCGAGTGTAATAGATGCCGTAGCCGCCACGCAACGAGGTTTTGCGGTCGCCAAAGATGTCCCAGGCAAAGCCGAAACGGGGTCCAAACAGATTGTAGTTGTTGCCGGTGACGCGCTTGCCGAAGGGAGAGTTCTGACCCGCGACTACAACACCATCCAGCGGATCGCCAGTACCTGCTACGCGCTGGCCGTTCGCAGGATTGATCTTGGGGGCCGTCGCCAGGTTGTATACGGCGGGCAGGAAGTTGGTAAGTATGTTCGAAGTATCGTAAGGATTCAGATACATCGAATAACGCAGGCCATAGTTCAGAGTAAGTCGAGAAGTAGCCCGAAAATCGTCCTGCGCATACAACTCAGCCATGCCGAAGCGAGCGTGGGACACGACAAAATGCTCAGTCTCAGAGTAAGTGGTGGCGTAGCCCAGCAGCATGTTGGCCACCGGGTCGCGCGAAAAGGCGGTGGTGAAGCCGAAATTGCCATTGGTGGCGGGGCCGTTGGGATTTTCGCGATTTCCACCGAAGGAATAGATTCCGCCGAACTTGAACTGATGCTTGCCCTTGATAAACGTCATGTTATCTGACATCTCAAGGTTGAACAACTTTTTCAAATAGACACGGGCGACGCTCATGGTGGCATAGCTGGAGTTCAACGTGATGATAGGGATCACATTGCCATCGTTTTCGGGAAACAGCTCGGGAATCTTGATTCCGAGTTTGTCGCGATTGGCGAAGTCAGATGCTGGCTTCTCATCGGTCATGCGGCTGGCGTAGGTGAAACTGAGTTCGTTGAGCAAACGCTGGCTGAAGACGTTGGTCATATTGAGCACCACGTTCTGGCCAGGGCGGCTGACGTTGGTGGCGGAGATGCCGGGAAAGCGCGTGGTGATGGAGGAAGTCGCGGTGCCACCGTAGGGATTGAACAACGCGATGCTGTCCTGCGAATAGCGGCCATACAGCTTCCATCCAGGGGAAAACTGGTGATCGATGCGCAGCATCTCTTCGCGCCAGTTCTGGTGACTGGCCTGGGCTGAAGTGTAATTGAGTGCGGCCGAATTGAAGAAGTTAGGATCCGGATAAAGCGCCAGCAGCTTTACGGCATTCGGGTCCAGGCGCGAAGCAGGTATGATGGAACCCGGAAAGGCCAGATTCTTGTTGTCCGGGTCGACGATGGTCTTGCCGACGAAATTCCCCGCCTTGTTCTGCGGCGTCGGTACCAGCGTGTTCACGGCATCGCCGCGGGTCGAAAGCAGATTGAATTCCTGCGTGAAGAAGAAAAAGGTCTTCTGACGCCCGGAGTTATAGTGCGGCAAAACCACGGGGCCGCTAAAGGTATATCCGAAGTTGTTGAGCTTCAACGGAAGCACCTGGTGGGTGATGAAGTCGTGCGCGTCAAACGCATCGTTGCGCACGAATTCGAAAACTGAGCCGTGGAACTGTTTGGCGCCGCCGCGCGTCACCACGTTCACCTGCGAGAATCCGCCGCGGCCGTACTCGGCGGCAAAGGCGGAGGTAATCACTTTGAATTCGGCGATGGTCTCGACGGAAGTGAAGGTGTTCAATGATCCGCTGCCCACGATCAGGTCAGAGTTGCTGCCGCCATCGATGGTGAAGTTCGAGGACGAACTGCGCGCGCCATTGATGGACACCGAGGGTGTGCTGTTGGGATCGGTGCGGTCCGCCATGTCGCTGGCGACGCCAGGTAGCAGTTCCAGCAGCGTCATAAAGGAGCGGCCGTTCAACTGCAGTTCGCGAACCTGATCACCGGAAATCAAGCCGCCCTGCTCGGAGGTTTCCGTCTCCACCTGCGAGACGCCGGCGTTCACGGTGACCTCCTGCGTTACATCGCCGACTTGCAGTTGCAGATCGATGTCGAGGTGATCGCTGATGTGGAGGTCGATGCCGTTTCGCACCGATCTCTTGAAGCCGGTGTGCGAGGCGCTCAGCTGATACTCTCCGATTCGCATGGAAGGGATGAGGAAACTGCCATTGGCATCCGTACGCAGTTTGCGCACAGCTCCGGTTTCGACATGTGTAGCGATGACTTCGGCGTTGGCGATGGCGGCGCTGTTTGCATCGAGCACTCGTCCGCCGATTGTACCAGTGACTTCCTGTGCGTAGGAGACCACAGTAAGCAACAGACCCAGGAATTGAAGCATGTCATATTGTACAACCTGGCGATGCAAGGCGCATGAAAGGAGAGTGGCGGAACTACTCACATAGGGACCACACAAAAATAACTTCACATTGACTGCGCGGGCTCGCGTGGCGCAGGCACTTTTGTGGCGAGGCCCCGATTTGGTGAGCGGTTCATTGGGGAATTGCGGTGTGGGGCAATTGGGGTCAGACAGCCCATTTTCGGCGAAAACGGCCGAAAAAAGGTGTCAGACCCCAAATGCGACGTGTCGTTCTAGTCAATGTAAGTGACATTGGAGTGGGACTCTGCGCCACGTCGCTGGCGACATTCTTCGACACCCGCTTC
The DNA here is from genome assembly GCA_903881085.1 of uncultured Acidobacteriia bacterium. Classification (GTDB taxonomy): domain Bacteria; phylum Acidobacteriota; class Terriglobia; order Bryobacterales; family Bryobacteraceae; genus CAIRSA01. Next base: position 47,781 of record CAIRSA010000194.1, on the reverse strand, counting down.
GATGGCATGGGCTTGGTACAACAACTCCGCTTCGTGCCACAGCGGGCGGGCTTCGGTGTGTCGGCCGGTCTCGGATAGCAGGAGGGCGTAGGAGCGGATTGCGTTGGCCGTGTGGAGCGATGGGCGATGGGCGCGGTAGAGGACCAGGGCTTCAATAAAACATGCTTCTGCTTCCTTTGCATGTTGCTCAGCCAGAACATCGCCCAAGTGGCGGATCGTGTGGGCGAAGCGCAGCGGATCGCCGCTGTCTCTCAGTAAGGCCACCGCCTTTTCGTAACAGTCTTGCGCCAGCGGCAGATCGTTGCGGGCACGGGCCTGTTCGCCCTGTTCACGTAGAAGATTCGCACGCTCGAGGTTGGAAGGCATCATCATCTTTAGTGTGGCATGAAGGCCGCAGCGCGGGTCAGGTGGATGGATTGCATTGTGGCCACCGCACAATTTCCTGTTATCCTATCTGTTAAAGTTCGGTTTCACGTTACTCAACCAGCCACCCAAGTCGTTGACGGCTGCTACGTTTGGGCAGATTACATCGACGCCTACTACACGTGGCGATCTGGGCAGTTCGCGGCAAATTCAAATAGGGCTTAAGCTGATTTTCTAATATGAACCGTTCTCAGTTAGCAGTTACTCTGCTGTGCATCGGCGGGATGGCGCAAGCCTACTCCGCCGAGGCGCGGAATCCAATGATTGAAAAGATCGTCGCCGCACTAAGCGAGGAGCACATCGCGGCGACGATGAAACGTTTGGAGGCATTCGGCAGCCGCCACGTGCTTTCGCCGCAGGACGACCCGGCGAAAGGCATTGGCGCGGCACGGCGATGGATTGTTGACGAATTTAAGAGTTACAGTCCGCGATTGGAGATCTCGCTCGACACGTTTCCGGTGAAGAAGACTCCGCGCATTGTGCGTGACGCGGAGCTTACAAACATCGTGGCGCTGCTGCCCGGCAAGCGAGATAAGGACCGGTATGTTGTGATCTCCGCGCACTACGATTCGTTGAATCTGGTGCGCAAGCCGGGTAAGTCGGCGGACGATATGGATTCGGTGGACTGGGTCGCCACGGCTGAAACGCCGGTGGCTCCGGGGGTGGTGGATGATGGCAGCGGCACGGCGGCGGTGATGGAACTGGCGCGCGTGCTGAGCCGGTACGAGTTCGATAAATCCATTTTATTTATTGCTTTCAGCGGCGAGGAGATGGGATTGGTTGGCAGCCGCCATTACGCGAAGATGGCGCGCGAAAAGAAGCTCGATATTGAGGCCGTGCTGAACAACGACATTATTGGCAGTGACGTTTCGGGCAATGGGCATTCGGCGAATCATGTGCTGCATGTCTTTTCGCCCGATCCGTTGGATTCCACGTCGCGGTCGCTGGCGCGATATGTGAAGGAGACGGGTGAGCGCTATGTGCCGGATATGAGGGTGGATCTGGTGCTGCGTCAGGACCGCTTCGCGCGGAATGGCGACCAGACCGGATTTCACGAGGAGGGCTTCGCCGGGGTGCGGTTGACGACACCGGCCGAATTCTTCGCCAATCAGCATTCGCCGAAGGATACTTTTGCCGGGGCTTCTGTGCCTTATACGGCGCTGGCGGCGCGTGTGAATGCGGCCGCGCTGGCGAGCCTGGCGCTGGCGCCTCGGCCGCCGGTGGTTACGCGGGAGCGGACACGCGAGGGGAAGACGACCGTCACGGCCAACCTGGCGCGGGGTAAGTCGGGTTATGACGCGGTGATGAAGTGGACGGTGACGAATCGCGAGCCCGATCTGGCCGGCTTTGCGGTGGTGGTGCGGTCGACCGTTTCACCGGTTTGGGAGCGCGAGATTTACGTGGGAGATGTGAGTGAGTATACGATTCCGAATCTTTCGATCGATAACGTGGTGTTGGGAGTCAAGGCGATCGATAAGGATGGGAATGCCAGTTTGGTGTCGGCGTATGTGCAGGGGGAGTTGAAGTAGGGGGGGAGGGATGAAGCCTCGATAAACGGAGCCCGTAAAGACTCTTTCGGGGATTGAAGCGAGAATCAGATTGTCTCTACAGCGTAGAGACAATCGTCCCGCCACATTTATATTGGTGCCAGATCGATGCCGAGCTGAATCAATCAGCTCGTGCAATACTGAAAGTGTGAATAGTTAGTTTTTGCACAGGCGAATCGCCTGCGCCACCCACGAACTAACGGCCCAGTAACTCAAAATACTTTACCATCGCGTCAATCCCCAGATACAAATTCGGCAGATGGAACTTCTCATTCGGGGCGTGGAGGTTATCATCGGGCAGGCCGAAGCCCATCATCACGCTGGGAATGCCCAGGTGCTTATCGAACAGCCCGGTGATCGGAATTGAACCGCCGCTGCGGATGAAGACCGTCTTGCGGCCGAACACTTCGGCCATGGCCGCGGCGGACTTACTGATGAACTCGTTATCGGTATTCACCAGCGACGGCGCGCCGGAATGGATCGCTTTGTACTCGGCAGTAACGCCGCGCGGGCAGACCTCGGCGACCGCCTCCTGCAACAGGCGCGTGCATTCGGCCGGGTCCTGATTGGCGACCAGACGCATGCTCAACTTGGCCACTGCGCGGGCGGGGATTACGGTCTTCGCACCCTCGCCGATAAAGCCGCCGCGGATGCCGTGCACTTCCACAGTGGGCCGGGCCCAGGTGCGCTCAATTACGCTGAAACCGGGTTCGCCGGTAAGTGTCGTCGAGCCGACCTCGGTCTTCAGATACTCCTTTTCATCGAACGGTAGCGAATGCCAGGCGTCGAGTTCATCCTGCGAGGGCGGCACAACGTGGTCGTAGAAGCGCGGAATCAGAATGTGGCCGTCGCGGTCCTTCAGCGCGGTTAGAATTTCGGCAATCGCCATGATCGGGTTCGGCGCGGCGCCGCCGTAGACGCCGGAGTGCAGATCGTGATCAGCGCCGGTGACGGTGAGTTCGCCGTAGACGATGCCGCGCAGCCCGACGCATAGAGTGGGAATGCCGGCGGCGAACATTTCGGTATCGCAGATGACTGCGGCGTCGGCTTTCAAAAAGTCAGGCTTCGATTCGACCAGCGCCGAGATGTGCTCGCCGCCGACTTCCTCTTCGCCTTCGATGAGGAACTTCACATTGATGGGCAGGCGGCCGTCGCGGTCCATCAAGCGGCGCACGGCTTCGAGCAGAATCAGCGTCTGGCCCTTATCGTCGCAAGCTCCGCGGGCGTAAATGTTCTGATTGCGGATGGCAGGCTCGAAGGGCGGCGTGGTCCATTCATTCAGCGGGTCTGGAGGCTGCACATCGTAGTGTCCGTAGAGCAGGAGCGTGGGCTTGCCTTCCGCGCCGAGCCATTCGCCGAAGACCAGCGGATGGTTGCCCGTGTGTTCGATGAGGCGCGCGCCGCTGAGGCCCGAGCCTATCAGATGCTGGCGTACAAATTCCGCTGCGCGACGGACGTCGGCCGCGTGGGCCGGGTCTGTACTCACGCTGGGGATGCGCAGGAAGCCGCACAGCGTGTCGAGAATCTGATCGGAGGATCGCATAGCTTCACAGTAACGCTACAATTCTTGTATGGGACAATTCGTGATTGCGGTGGCGTTTTTGCTGGGCATTTGTGCGGCCCAACCGCAGGACACACTCACGCGCGCGCTGAACCGGCTGAGCGAGGAAGCCGAGGTCTTTGCGCGTGAAGCGCCGCTCATGATTAGCGACGAAACCCTGCATCAGCGTGCGCTTCGCTCGAACGCGCGCTTCCGGCCGCGGATTGGGGCTGAGGCGCTGAAGCCTCCGCCGATGATTTACCAGGAGCGTGTGTTGGTCTCAGAATATGCGTTCGCTACGCTGCAGGGCTCGCCGGGCGTAGTCAGGGAAATGCGTCGCGTGGTCAGCGTCGATACAAAGAAAGTGGAAAGCGTGGAAAAAGCGCGTGAAACTTTGACATTGGGCCTGAAGTCCGACAGCGAGCGGGCAAAGAGGAAGCTGATTCAGGACTTCGAAAAGCACGGCCTGATCGGCGCAGCGGTTGATTTCGGACAGATCATTTTGCAATTCCGCCGCCGCAACCTGGCCAAGTACAAGTTCGAACTGAAGGGCGAAACACGATCCGGCCCGGACGAAGCACTGGTAATCCGCTTCAGCCAACAATCCGGCCCAGGGGAATTAACCATTTATCAGGGAAATTCAGCGAATAAGGCAGAATTAACCGGCGAAATATGGGTGCGCAAAAGTGATTTGCTTCCGCTGAAGATCTCTCTTTCCAGCGAACAGAAGAAGGACGAAACGGTGACTCTGCATACCGCCAGTGTCGATTACATTCAGACACCGTTTGGGACTCTGGCGCCGGCGGCGGTGAAGCATCAGGAGATTGTGAACAAAATCCTGAAGACCGAAAACCGCTACGAGTACACCCCGTTCCGCAAGTTCGCCGCCAGCACGGAGATCAAATTCACAGAAGTGCCGGAGATGCCCAAATAGTGACGGACTATATTTACCTGCACGGCTTCGCCAGCGGCCCAAGCTCGCGCAAGGCCCAGTTTTTTGCAGCGAAGCTGCGAGAGGGCGGCGCGCGTGTCGATGTGCCCGACCTGGCGCGTGACGGCTTTGAAAACCTGACGCTGAGCGGACAGTTGGAAGTGATTACGGAGGTGGCGGCAGGGCGGCCGGTGTCGATCATCGGCTCGAGCATGGGCGGCTATCTGGCGGCCTTGTACGCAGCCCGTCACCCCGAAGTGCGGCAGCTTGTTTTGATGGCGCCGGCGTTCGGTTTCCTGAGCCGCTGGCCTGACGCGATGGGCGAAAACAAGATGGACGAGTGGCGCAAACAGGGCAAACTGGAGTTCTTCCATTACGGGGAGCAGCGCATGCGCAGCGTCGGCTACGCACTAATCGAAGACGGCGCGCAATATGACGAATATCCTGACGCGCAACCGCCCACGCTGATTTTTCACGGGCTGAACGACGACGTGGTACCGGTGGAAAATTCCCGGCGTTTCGTGGCAACGCACCCGCAGGCGCGGCTGGTGGAATTCCAGTCCGGCCACGAATTGACCGATGTAATGGACGCCATGTGGACAGAGGCGGCGAAGTTTCTGTTAGCTTAAGAATATGGGGATTTTTTACAGCCGCGCCGACCTGGTGGACACGCGCGCGCGATGGCGCAGCGAAGGCAAGACGGTGGTCTTCACCAATGGCTGTTACGACCTGCTGCATCCAGGCCACATCCGGTTGCTGGAAAAATCGCGCGGGCTTGGCGACATTCTGATTCTGGCCTTGAATAGCGATGACAGCGTGGCTCGATTGAAAGGCCCAACGCGGCCGCTAATCAGCCAGGAGGACCGGGCCCACGTGGCTTGTGCGCTTGAGGCGATCGACGCAGTAACCTTCTTTCACGAAGACACGCCGCGCGAGCTGATCGCAGCCGTGCTGCCTGACATTCTGGTGAAGGGCGCCGATTGGTCGCACTTTGTGGCAGGGCGCGAAGAGGTGGAAGCAGCCGGCGGCAAGGTGATGCTGCTGCCGCTGGAACCCGGCTTTTCCACCACCAACCTTGAGAAAGAAATCTTGACCCGGCTAGGGAGCGATTGACCCACCCAGCCATACGCGATCTGTTTGTTTCCCTCGGACGCCATGAAGCGTTTCAGTCGCTCATTCGTCGTCTGCCTGGCGACGAACCGCTGGCGCTTTCCGGCCTGACGGCGACGGCGAAGGCGCTCTATCTGCTGCTTTTGTGGCAGCAAACTGAGAAGCCGCTGCTGATTGTGACCGATGGCGCGAAGCAGGCCGAGACGCTGTTCGAACTGGTCCAGACGTTTTTCGATCTGCTGGTCTCCGATCGCGATGCGGCGCATCCGATTCTGATTCCAGCGCTGGACGTACTGCCGTTTCAGGACCTTTCGCCGCACTCGCAGATCAGTGAACAGCGCGCCATCGGACTGTGGCGCATGGCCTCGGGGAAGGCACCGATAGTCATCACGCCTGTTGGCTCAGCACTGCTGCGCACAGGCGACGCGGGCGCCTACCGGCATCTGGCGCTGACGTTGCGCGTGGGTGAGGAGATCGCGCAGGAACTGCTTGTGGAGCATCTGGTTTCGATAGGCTACCAGCGGCGCGAACCGGTGGAGATGGTGGGCGAGTTTTCGATTCGCGGCGGTATTGTCGACATCTTTCCCGCTGAGGCCGAGCGGCCGGTGCGCATCGAGACATTTGGCGATCTGATCGAATCGATGCGACAGTTCGAAGTCGACACGCAGCGCAGCGTGCTGAAGATTGCCGAAGTCTCCGTGCTGCCGCTGGTGGAGCATTCGCGGCCGCCGGGCGCGGGTCCTGGCTGGGAGTTTTTGGACGCGCTGGAAAAGCCGCTCGAATCGTCGATCTTTTCGATGGCCGCCGGTAGCCTGCTGGTTTGGGACGAGCCGGAGCAGGTGCAGGCGGCGGCCACGCGCATGTGGAAGCGGCTGAATGAGCCGGGCCGCGAGATGGCCGGTCCGCCGGAAAACGTTTTTTACGCGTGGGAAGAGATTGTCGAAGCCAGTGCCAAGCTGCGCCAGATGCAGATTCGTGAACTCGATATGACCGCCGAAGCGGCGAGTGCGCACATCGCCACGCGGCCCGCCATGACGTTCCACGGCAACATGAAAGTGGCGGTGAGCGAAGCACGCACCGCGGTGGAACGGGGCGGCAAAGTGGTGTTCTTTGCGCCTTCGAGCGGCGAACTGGAACGCATGGCCGACATTCTGCAGGAATACTCGGTGCCATTCCAACTGGGGCTTGACCCGAGCGAGACCGCGCCGCAGTATCTGGCTGAACGCGCGTACATGGCCGGGGCGCTGGCCGGCACGTTTCTGATGAAAGGTTCGGTGCGGCGCGGGGCGTACTTTGCCGATGCGCAGATCGCCATTTATGGATCGGAGGATTTGTTTGATTCCTCCGACCTGGTCGCGCGCCCCACAGGCACGCGGTCAGCCGCCGCTGCCTTCGCCGCCGATCTGGCCGATCTGAAGGCCGGCGATTACGTGGTGCACGAAACACACGGCATCGCCAAGTTTCAGGGGCTGCGCGAGATCGTCCAGGGTGACACCAAGGGCGACTTCATGGTGCTGGAATACGCGGGCGAAGCGAAGCTGTATGTTCCGCTCACCCGGCTCGATCTGGTCCAGAAATTTCGCGGGTCGGGGGATTCCCCGCCCTCGATGGACAGGCTGGGCGGGGCTACTTGGAGCAAGACGAAATCGCGCGTCAAAGCCAAGATGCGCGACATGGCCGATGAGCTGGTGAAGCTCTACGCCGCGCGTCGCGTCGCCGAAGGTTTTGCATTTTCGCCCGACAGCAACTGGCAGCGCGAATTCGAAGACGCCTTCGAATACAACGCGACCAAAGACCAGCTGGCCGCCATGGTTGACATTAAGCGCGACATGGAAAGCGACCAGCCGATGGACAGGCTGCTGTGTGGTGACGTCGGATTCGGCAAGACCGAGGTCGCCATGCGGGCGGCGTTCAAGGCTTTGGGCGACGGTAAGCAGGTGGCATTGCTGGCGCCAACCACGGTGCTGGCATTCCAGCACTTCGAGACATTCAAGCGGCGGTTCGCTCCGTTTCCCGTCAACCTGGAGATGTTGAGCCGCTTCCGTACGGCCAAGGAAATCAAAGCCGGGATGGAGAATATCGCGGCGGGTAAGGCGGACATTATTATCGGTACGCATCGCATCCTGTCAAAGGATGTGGAGTTTGCAGATCTGGGGCTGCTGATTGTCGACGAAGAGCAGCGGTTTGGCGTCCGTCACAAAGAGCGGTTGAAGCAGATCAAGAAGAACGTCGATGTGCTGACAATGTCAGCCACGCCGATTCCGCGAACGCTGCACATGTCACTGTTGGGGCTGCGTGATCTGTCGGTGATTGAGACGCCGCCCAAGGATCGCATGGCGATCAACACCGTGGTGACGCACTTCAATAACGATGTGATCCGGTCGGCGATTGAGCAGGAGTTGGGCCGCGGCGGGCAGGTCTATTTCATCCACAACCGGGTGGATTCCATCTTCATGCGCGCGTCGTCAATTCAGGAGATGTTGCCGCAGGCGCGCGTCGGCGTGGGCCACGGCCAGATGGGCGACGATGAGTTGGAGCGCGTGCTGCTTGGCTTCATGCGCCATGAGTACGACGTGTTTGTTTGCACCACGATCGCCGAAAACGGCCTGGATATTCCGTTGGCCAACACCATTCTGATTGAGAACGCCGAACGCTACGGATTGTCGGAACTTTACCAGTTGCGCGGACGCGTGGGCCGTTCCAACCGCCGCGCCTATGCATATCTGCTGGTGCCTGAAAACACAGAGCTTAGCGAGATTGCGCGGAAGCGGCTGGCGGCGCTGCGGGAGTTCAGCGATCTGGGCGCCGGTTTCAAAATCGCGGCACTCGATCTGGAACTGCGCGGCGCGGGCAACCTGCTGGGCGGCGAACAGCACGGACAGATCGAGGCGGTTGGCTTCGACATGTACGTACGAATGCTGGAAGAGGCCGTGCGCGAATTGAAAGGCGAGGAGGTGCCGCTGGAAGTGCATTCCACGCTGAACCTTGGCCTGGACATCCGTATTCCCCCCGAATACATCGCCGACGAAAACCAGCGTCTGCGCGCCTATAAGCGCATTGCGGACGTGAAGGATCGCGACGGGGCGAACCGCATTCTGAGCGAAACCGAAGACCGCTACGGCCCGGCACCCGAGGTCTTGAAGACGTTGCTGGAGTTTTCGCTGTTGAAAACAAAGGCGCAACAGATCGGCGTGGAGTTGGTGGAGAAGCGCTCCGGCATGCTGAACATCAAACTACACCAAGCCGCGCGCATCGAACCGGCCAAATTGATGGCTCTTGTACGCTCGGCGCCGGGCGCGCAGTTCACTCCGGCGGGGATTTTGCGACTGCCTGCCCACGACGACCTGTTGGGGTATCTGCAGGCCGTCTTCAACGATCTTGCAAGACCCACAACCTAAACCATTTAAGCCCGTTATCCGGTTGAAAATTAAGATTCAAGTTGGCATAAAGAAACACGTCTGAGATACCGATAGTTAGAGAGTGAGGATCGGTATCGATTGCAACGCAAAACGGCACGCTTGGGGTCTGTGCGCCCGGGGGTGTTCGTCCCGGTGCTTTGCAGTGCAGTTCAGTCACTCGCTTAAACCTGGCACCGAGGTGCGCAGGTGCCGCTAATCGCCAGAATCTACATCGGGTTTGTATTCGCCGCCGGGGCCGGAACGCTGGCGTGGGGTCTGACGCAGCCTGGGTTTGCGAATTGGCCGCGATTTATCAGCTTCACGATAGCGGCACTGATGGCGGCGGGTTTGAAAGTCCAACTGCCGAGCGTCAGCGGAACGATGTCGGTCTACTTCCTGTTTATTCTGATCGGAATCGTGGATCTATCGCTGCCGGAAACACTGCTACTGGGCGCAGCGGCGGTAGTGGTGCAATGTCTGTGGCGGGCGAAAAGGCGGCCCACCTGGATACAGGTGACGTTCAATGCGGCAAGCACAGTCATTGCAGTCGCCTTCTCATTCCAGGTATATCACTGGCAATTTCTTCAGGACCAAGAATTCACGCAGTTGATCATGCTCGGCTTGGCATCGGTGGCGTTTTTCGTGGCCAACACCGGCCCGGTGGCAATGGTGATTTCTCTGACTGAGGGGAAGCCGATGACCAAGGTGTGGCAGGATACCTATTTCTGGTCGTTTCCCTATTACCTGATCGGCGCTTCGATTTCCGGGTTGTTCAGTATGGCGGGCAATGCCTTTGGCTGGCAGACTTCGCTGATGCTGCTGCCATTGGTCTATTTGATCTACCGATCATACCGCTTATATCTGGGACGCCTGGAGGACGAAAAGTGTCACGCCCAACAGATGGCCTCGCTTCACTTGCGGACTATTGAAGCGCTCGCCCTTGCCATCGACGCCAAGGACCACACCACGCACGACCATCTGCAAAGAGTTCAGACCTACGCCATGGAATTGGCTAAGGATTTGAATTTAACTCACGAGGAGACAGAGGCCCTGCAAGCGGCAGCCTTGCTGCACGATATCGGCAAGTTGGCAGTGCCGGAGCACATCATCTCGAAGCCGGGCCGACTGACCCAGGAAGAGTTCGAGAAGATGAAGATTCATCCGTTGGTCGGCGCGGAAATCCTGGAGCGGGTGGAGTTTCCCTATCCGGTAGTCCCGGTGGTACGGGCCCACCACGAAAAGTGGGATGGCACGGGCTACCCATTCGGGATCAAGGGCGAAGAGATTCCTATCGGTGCAAGAATCCTGTCAGCAGTGGATTGCCTGGACGCCTTGGCGTCGGACCGGCAATACCGCCGGGCTTTACCGCTCGATAAGGCAATGGAAGTGGTGATCGAAGAATCCGGGAAGAGCTTCGATCCGCAAGTAGTTGAAATCTTACGACGGCGGTATGTGGAGTTGGAACAGAAGGCCCGCTTGGCCTCCGCCGGTCGGGAAATCAAGTCTCTAACGAAGAACATGAAGATTGCAAACAGCGAGGCGCCGGCGGCGGGATTTGAATCAACGCAGGGGGTAGCAGCCAACACAGAATCGGAACCGACTGACTTCCTGGTATCGATCGCAGCCGCGCGCCATGAATCGCAGGCGCTCTTTGAGATGGCGCAGGATTTGGGCAACTCGCTTTCGCTCAACGAAACCCTGATGCTGATGGCCACACGCCTCAAGCGGTTGATCGAATTCAATGCAGTGGCCATTTACGTCATCCGCGAAGATACGCTGCACCCGGAATATGTGGCGGGCGACGACTTCAAGTTGTTCTCTTCCCTACGCATCCCGATGGGTCAGGGGCTTTCCGGTTGGGTGGCGGAAAACAAGCGTCCGATGGTGAATGGCAATCCGTCGGTTGAGCCGGGCTATCTGGGTGACCCAACCAAATTCAGCGTTCTCAGTTCCGCCCTGGCGGTGCCCTTGACGGGGGTTCAAGGAGACACTATCGGGGTGATCGCGTTGTACCATCTGGTGCGCGACGCATTTAACCGCGACCACCTTCGAATTCTCCAGGCTGTCAGCTCAAAACTTTCGGTTTCGATTGAGAACGCGATGAAGTACGAGCAGGCGAAGAGTTCGGCGACCACCGATTTCCTGACAGGGTTGCCCAACGCAAGATCATTGTTCTTCCACCTCGACGATCTGCTCACCAAGAGCAAAACAGACGGCCAGCGTGTGACGGTGCTCGTCTGCGACTTGGATGGCTTCAAAATGGTTAACGACAAATTCGGCCACTTGGCGGGCAACCGTGTGTTAAGCCTGTTTGCATGCCAGGCCAAAGATGCACTGCGGCGGCAGGACTACATCAGCCGAATGGGCGGAGACGAATTTGTATTGGTTTTACCTGGAGTTAGCCCACTACAGCTAAACCAAAAGACAACCCATTTGGACGAGATCGCCCGAGGCGTCGGGCTGGAAGTTTGCGGCGGAGAGGTGCTTTCTATCAGCGTCGGAGAAGCGAGTTTCCCAGACGAAGGCACCACGGCGGAGGAGATTTTGGAAGAGGCCGACCGGCGAATGTACCGCAACAAGCAGGACCGCAAAGCCGGGCGGAGCCTGCATCAGTTGATCGATGCGGTAACCAGTGGCCCCGAACAACCGGTTAACGAAGTTCGGGACTGGGCTTCCTAATCAGCCCGGATTTAGTATCCGTTGACTGAAGCCCAGTGGCAAGGTTCAGAAGATCCATCGTTTCATTGCCCTGAGGAAGCCCTGGCAGTGCGTGAATCAGCGAAGCCGTGTAAGGATGAATCGGTTTGGCGAACACCGCGGCCGTCGGCCCGGTCTCAACGACGCAGCCGTCATGGAGGATCGCAACTCGCTCGCACATCGCGGCAACAGACAATAAGTCATGCGATATGAAAAGGATGGCGGTTCCGAACCGCTGGTTCATGCGCTGGAATAGCTTGCGCGTCTCCGATTGCGTGATGACATCGAGGGCACTGGTCGGCTCATCGGCGATGAGCAGCGAAGGCCGGTGTAGAACCGACATCCCAATCAACACCCGCTGGGCGATTCCCACGCTCAATTCGCGGGGGTAGCGATTCAGAAAGGCTTCATCGCAGGGCAGACTGACCTCCGTGAGAAGTTCCTGGACACGGGGAAGCCAGATCTCACGCCCTTCCCGGCTATGCGCCCGCCACGCTTCCCACAGATGGCCACCCACACTCATGGACGGATTGAGAGCGCTGAGCGCACTCTGCAGAACTAAAGCAATTTGCTGTCCGCGAATGGAGCGCAGCTGCTTTTCACTGGCGGTCAGCAGGTCCACACCATTGAACAGCACCTTGCCCGAAACTTCAGCATGGCGGCGGCTAAGCAGGCCCAGAATCGCCAGGGACATGGTGCTTTTCCCAGACCCGCTCTGGCCAGCAAGACCGACGATTTCGCCTGGCGCGAGTTCCAGCACAGCATCACGCAACACCAGAGGTTTGTTCCTGTAACTAACTGTAATACAAACAGAAAGTAGCGACATCGATTACTTTCCAGCACCTTGTCTAGACATATAGATCTCGTCGATATTCCAGAAGGTCTGTGGATACAGATTTGAAATCCGCAGATTCCGCAACGAGGCTCCGCCGGCGGCCAACGTGTTCTTATTAATCAAGTAAATGAATGGCTTTTGCTCGACGATGATCCGCTGCACCTGATCGTAGTAAAGCTTGCGCTTTGCCGGATCCATGGCCGACGCCTGTGCCAACATGTTCTTATCCAACTCGGCTTCCCAGGCAGTCGCGGGCGTCTTCTGATTGGGAAACCACTGGTGATTGGCTGCTGAACTCAACCAAACGTTCATCTCCGAGTTGGGGTCGAGTTGGATGTTCACAAGCCCCAATAAGCATGCATCATAGTCATACGTTTTTGTAATGCGTTCGATTAATGATGGGAAGTCAAGTGTAACAATATTAAGCCGGATACCAATCTTCGCAAGATCCTGCTGGAGCAAGGTGGCGATCTTCTCTCGCGTCTTGCTGCCCGTGTTGGTAATCACCGAAAACTCGACCGCCTTGCCGGTTTTGTCCATCAGCACTCCACCCTTACTTGCAAATCCCAAGGCTTCCAGCTTCTTCAGGGCGCTCAGCGGAGAGTAGACAGGCGCTTTCAACTCCCGGTTGAACCAGAACTGATTGGCGGGCGAGACGGGCCCGATGGAAGGCTGAGCTTTGCCATGGTATACCAACCGGCAAATATCGTCCCGGTTAATGGCCTCTGAGACCGCTTGACGAAATGCTGCTAATTGAAACCAGCTCTTGCGGTTCGCCGACAGAGGCGCCGCTGGATTCTGGTTGAACCAGAGGAACTCCGATTCGAGAGAAGGCCCGCCATCCAAGGCCGCCACCGTTTTGTCAGCCTGCAACCGCTCAAACATTTCCGATTCCACCTGGCTCAGCAGGTGCAGTTCACCACGGCGGAATCTCAGCAGTTCCATCTCACGGTTGGTCACAATCTCCAGCCGCACGCCGTCCAGGTAAGGCAGCCGCTTCCCGTTGGCTCCCATCTTCCAGTAGTTGGGATTCCGTTCCAAGTGCACGTATTGCCCAGGCTTATACTCCTTCAGGAGGAACGGACCCAGCGAAGCCTTATCCCGGGAAATAACTACCATGTCAAACAGTAACTCCATCCCTGCCCGTGGTTTAGCGAACTTTAGTGCAACCTGGTTCGAAGCCAGGACCTCGACCGCGGCCCCCGCCTCAGCCGCGCCGAAGGAATCCCCTGAAGGCGTCGGATGCTTCGTGTCGACGAGTCTCCTCAAACACTTGGCCACATCTTCAGCCGTAAGCGGAGTGCCGTCGGAGAAACGCACACCATCACGGATGCGGAACGTAATTTTACGGCCACCCTCGGAGATCACCCAGGACGAAGCCAGCTCTGGCTCCATCTTCTGCGTTTGCCGGTTTAACCGGATCAGAGCGCCGCCAGTCATATAGCGGATGTTGGCGGAGATCTCGTCCTCCACCAGAAAGGGGTCGAATGTCTTCGGCTCGCCATGAAGCGCCATTTTCAAGACACCGCCTGAGACCGGCGTCTCGGCGGCGAAAGCGCCAACCAGAGTCAACCAGGCGAGGATTAGGAAACGCGTGATCATGATGCAGATTCTCCAGCAGGTAGAACAGCTTGCAAACAAACCATGACAATTAACAGGAACACTGCAGGGGCCAGCATTATGGGCCGCGAAGCGATCGCTGAATAGTTCTCCAACTCACGCAACATGGTACCCAACGACGGCAGCGGCTCCGCTACGCCTAACCCGAGCAGGCTCAGATTCGCCTCGGCGAGGATGAACATGGGAACCGAAATCCAGAACTGAGCGAATACCACCGGCCGTAGGTTGGGAAGAATATGGAAGAGCGCCAGCCGAGGGCCTGCAATACCCGACGCCCGGGCCTGGAGCAGATACCCCGAACCAGCAACCGACTTCACCGCCGCCCGAACAACCCGCGAAGGTCCCGCCCATCCAAGCAAGCTCAGGAGGGCAAACGTTATCGCCAAAGAAAGCAAGGGACTGGTGTTCAGCGGCAGCACCGCGCGCATCGAAAGCAGTAGGAACATCCACGGCAGCGAAAGGAACAGATCCGCAGCAAACATCACGGCGGCCTCAAGCCACCCGCCGGCCAGTCCGGCAGCGATCCCAATCAGCGCCGCAAAACCGGTGGCAACCAGGGCCGCGGCAGGCGCCATGAGCAGAGAAACCCGCGCACCATAAAGCAACCGGGACAACCGGTCCCGCCCTAACTCATCCGTCCCCAACAGGAACTGCCGGCTCGGCCCGGCATTCGGCGATTCGCGAAACTGCATGTCGAATGAGGCGGGCGCCAGCACGCCAGCCAGCAGAGCCGCAGCGAACAACACGGTGAGCAAAACCATCGCGGGACGTCTCATTCCGCGCGCCACCCATTCGCACCAATATCGGCCAGCGCATTGGCAACAATCGCCACCGCACCCAGCAACATCGTCAAAGTGATCAGCACAGGAAGATCCCGCCCGTTCGCGGCCTGCCACGCCAGTTGACCGATCCCGGGAATCCCAGCCAGGACCTCCACCGGAATATCTGCCGCCATCGCCGTGCTCACCGTAATCCCGAGCAGCGCAAAGGTTTGTGGCATGGCCGGAGGCAGCAGGTGGCGCAAAAACAGCCCGCCAACGCTAACGCCTCGCGCCCGCGCCGCCAGCACATGAGGAGCCTCCGCGGCATTCACCAGCAGATCCCGGCTATAGCGAAAGACACGAGGGAAAATCACCGCCGAAATGCACAGCCACACCGGCCCATCCAGGACCAACGCCGCCACCGCGCCAATCGCCGATGGCAAACACAACAACCCGCTGCTCAAAACAGTGCCCACGCGGTCCACTACCCGTGAATAGACGGCTCCCACGGCAACCAGGAATCCCAGGCCAACGCCAGCCAGGAATCCAAACCTGACCAGATCCCAAGTCGCGCCCATTCGCTCCGACAGCAGTTCCCGCACGGGCCGGCGAAACGTCCGGGACTCGCCGAAGTCCCCATGGGCGACCCGCCCCAGATAGATCGCGTAGTAAACCAAGACATTCCGCTGGGCCTCGTGGTCTGTTCGCATGGCTTCAATGGATGCCGCACTGCGAGTTGCATCCATTTGCGCCTCGTCGGTATCGAAACCTGGCGCAAAACGCACGAGCATGGCTCCCGCCCAGCCGCCCAGCAGCATCGTCAGCAGCAGTAATAAGCCATGCCGGACCAGTCGTTTAAGAAGCATACACGCTCAGTTCTAATAATCGGCAAATTGCGGCTGCACTTTAGGGCCAAAGCCGTGCTAGGATAGTGGATTGTCAGGCCTCGGGCTTCGTGCAACGAACGGCTGCAAACCCCGCCAGGACCGGAAGGTAGCAACGGTAGTGGTTTAGTTCGTGTGCCGCGGATCACCCGGGGTCTGGCATATTTGGGCCCATCAAACTTCATGTATCAGGTCATCGCGAGGAAGTACAGACCTCAATCGTTCTCGGAGCTGATTAGCCAGGAGCACGTGAAGACCACGCTCGAAAACGCGATCAATCAAGCGCGTATCGCCCACGGTTATATCTTCAGCGGACAACGCGGTACTGGTAAAACTACAGTCGCGCGGATCATGGCGCGCTGCCTCAACTGCGAAAAGGGCCCGACGATGACCCCCTGCGACAACTGTGCCAGCTGCCGCGAAGTGACGGCCGGTGGAGCGGTCGACGTCATCGAAATCGATGCGGCGTCCAACCGCGGCATCAACGAAATGCGCGAACTGCGCGAAAGCGTCCGATATCGCCCGGCACGCGACCGATATAAAGTCTTCATTATCGACGAAGCGCACCAGATCACCAACGAGGCCTTCAACGCCCTGCTGAAAACACTGGAAGAGCCGCCGGAGTGGGTCGTGTTTATCCTGTGCACCACCGAGTCGCACAAGATTCCGACGACCATCGCCTCGCGCTGCCAACAGTTCAGCTTCCGCTCAGTGGATTTCAACGAGCTTCTGGCGCGCATGGAATGGATCTGTAAAGAGGAAGGCGTCCAAGCCGATGTGGAGGCGCTCAGCGTGCTGGCGCATGCGGGCGAAGGCTCTGTCCGCGATTCCCTCTCAGCCCTCGACCAGGCCATCGCCTGTTGCGGCACGACGTTGAACGCCACTGAAGTGCGCGCGCTGCTCGGCATGTTCTCGCTCGATGCGCTGGAAAAGGTGACCGAAGCACTGGCCGCCTCCGATTCGCGCAAGATGCTTGACGTTGTCAGCGGGCTGGAATCGCGCGGCGCAAACCTGCAACATTTCTGCCGTGAACTGGCACGCTATTTCCGCAACCTGCTGGTGGCCCGCATTGCTGGAGCCGGCACGCGCCTCATCGCCGCCTCGCAGCAGGAGCAGGAACGCTTCGCCGAAACCGCCGCGTGTTTCACGGAAGAAGACCTTACCCGATATCTACAGTTGACGCTGAACCTGTTCAAGGATCTGCAGTATTCCTTGCAGCCCCGGTTGCACATGGAGTTGGGCCTGCTGAAGCTGGTCCACGCAGCGCGCATGATATCCATTGAAGAGGCGCTGGCCTCGCTCGGCCCAGCACCGGCTCATCATGCTCCGCCGCAGCAGCGGACCGCCGCCGCACCTGTTCATCGTTCCGCTCCGCCACCGTCGCATCCGGCACCGCCTCCGCCGCGAAGCGGTCCCTCGCCGTTCGCCATGGATTCGGCAAAGAAAGCTGCGGCGATGCCCGCACCTGAACCGGCTGCGGAAGTGGGAAGCGGCGCGCCAGGCAGCATCAAGCAGCGCCTGCACGAAGCGCTCTCGGAAATGGGCCTGACCTTCACAGCCGACGCCATCGCAGAGTCGAGCGTGAAAGAGGACAACGGCGTGGTTGAGATTATCACGGCTCCTATCAACAAACTCTCGGTAAAAGAAGCGGACCTGATGAAGGCGATTCCGGGCCGCAAGTTCCGAATCATATTTGGCGATCCGGGCGTCTCTGACGCACCGGTCGAAAAAAAAAAGACTATAGATGACGAAGTGACCGTTCGCGCCCTGGAACACCCGGAAGTCCGGCGGTTTCAGGAGATGTTTCCTGAGAGCCAGGTGCGCAATGTCCGCAATTTGAAGGAGTAACGCCATGAAGATGCCTGGAAATATGGGGAACATGCAGGCCATGATGCAGCAGGCGCAGAAGATGCAGGCGAAGATGCAGCAGGAAGTTGCGCAGATTCGCGTGGAAGCTACAGCCGGCGGCGGCATGGTCTCTATCAAGATGGATGGCCACAAGAACGTGCTCGGAGTGAAGATCGATCCGGAAGTGGCTGGCGACGTGGAGATGATTCAGGACATGGTGCTCGCTGCCGCCACCGAAGCGACCAAGATGGTCGACGAGAAGAGCAAAGCGATCATGGGCGGCATGCTTGGCGGCATGGGCCTACCTCCTGGGATGTTCTAACCGATGCCCGACTTCGCCGAGCCGCTGTCCAGATTGATCGACGAATTCCGGCGCCTGCCCGGTGTGGGGCAGAAGTCCGCGCAGAGGCTTGCGTTCCACGTGTTGCGCGTCTCGCGCGATGACGCAGCCAGGCTGTCGCAGGCTATTTTGGATGTGAAGGACAAGCTGGGCTTGTGCGCGACGTGCAATAACATCAGCGATGGCGAGTTTTGCCCGTATTGCAATGATACCGGCCGCGACCCGACTGTTTTGTGCGTGGTGGAGGAAGTGCACAATATTCTGCCAATTGAGACCACGCGAACGTTTCATGGGCGGTATCACGTGCTGCATGGATCGATCTCGCCGCTGCGCGGCATTGGGCCGGAGCAGTTGAAAATTAAGAATCTGCTGCACCGGTTGAGTACGGGCGATGTGACCGAGATTATTCTGGCCACGAATCCTACGGTGGAAGGCGAGGCGACGGCGGCTTATTTGTCGCGGTTGCTGAAACCAATTGGCGTTAAGGTGACGCGCATTGCTATGGGCATTCCGGTTGGCAGCGACCTGGAATTCGCGGATGAAGTAACGATGTCGAAGTCGCTGGAAAACCGCCGGGAATTATAACGGGGACGGAGGGGACGGACCGCATTGTCCCCCTGAGAATTTTTGCCCCGTAAGGCCACTATCAAAGATATGGCTAGAATCGCTAGAGTAGTCCTGGCCGGTGTCGCCCACCATGTGACTCAACGCGCCATTGACAGGCGCCAAATTTTTTTCGACGACTCCGACTATCATGTTTACCTGACGGGGGTCATCACCACCGCACGGCGAAGTCAAACTGAAATTCTGAGTTACTGCCTGATGCCCAATCACGTGCATTGGATTGTGGTGCCGCACCGGGAGGACTCGCTCGCCCTGACCTTTCGCGAAGCACATAGCAAATACTCTGCCTACGTGAACGCAAAGCTTGGCCGCAGCGGACACCTCTGGCAGAATCGCTATTTCTCTTGCGCGATGGACCAAGGCCATTTGTGGGCAGCCATGAGATACGTTGAGCGCAATCCTGTGCGTGCCCAAATTGTGCAGGACGCCCCCCAGTTCCGTTGGTCAAGTGCCGCGGTGCATGCAGGCCAAACGCCGTATCCGGAATGGCTATCTTCTCAACCATTTGCATCGACGTTCAATTTCGGGGAATGGAACATCCTGCTGCACGCCGACACGCCCGCCGAAGCCGATATTGAATTACGCAAGAATACGCACACAGGAAGGCCCCTTGGCGATATTCACTTCGTAGAACACGCACAAGCAATAACCGGAAGGAAACTCGCCGGGAGGGCTGGAAAGCGGGCCGTTCTCACAACGCAAGCGTCGGCGGCGGCGAGCTAAAAAGCTAAGCTGGCGGGCGGGGGACAATGCGGTCCGTCCCCCTCCGTCCCCTCCGTCCCCTCCGTCCCCTCCGTCCCCGAAAACGGATTGCTCCCGCTAAATATACCGGCCGACCAGCAGAATAATCGCGATCCCAACGAGCGAAGTAATGATCTTCATCGTCGTCCATGTGCGCAGCGTTTGTGGAACGGTCATTCCGAAATACTCATTCGTAATCCAGAACCCGGCGTCGTTCACGTGCGAAAGCAGTGTGCCGCCGCAGCACAACGCCAGCACCAGCGATTCCGGCGAGTAGCCCGGAATGCCTTTCACTAACGGAGCCACGATGCCGGCCGCGGTGATGATTGCCACGGTCGCCGAGCCCTGTGCGGCGCGCATCGCTCCGGCCACAATGTAGGCGACTAACAACGGCGAGACATTGGTCGAGGCTAGTAACTTACCAGCGTAAGTGCCCGCGCCGGAATCTACAATAATCTGCTTGAAGGCGCCGCCGGAGCCCATGATCATCAGCAGCGTCCCCACCGGCGCCAGTGATTCCGTGGCAAGCTTCGTCAACTGATCGCGATTCAAACCGCGGGAGACGCCGAAGACGATCATCGCAGCCAGCGTGGTGACCATCAGCGCGCTGAACGGATGTCCCAAGAAGCGGAATAGCACGAATTGCGGCCATATCGTCGCCGTGAAGATTAGCATCACCGGCATCAACAGGATCAGGATCACCATGGGCACGGCGGGCGGTGGGACACCATTCTTCGAAGCCTCCACGGGTCTCACCGCCATGGCGGGCACAGGCACATTGATGCGCCGTGCGATCCACGTCCCATAGAACATACCGCCGGCAAGAATCATGGGCACGGAAACCAGCGCACCGTAAAGGATGGTCTTTCCCAGATCGGCACCGAAAAGTTGCGCGGCAGCGGCGGGCGCGGGATGCGGTGGCACCATCGAATGGAGCACCGTAAGTGCCCCAGCCATCGGCAGGCCATAGAACAGCAGCGAGCGTTTCGATTCCCGGGCCAGATTCCAAACCAGCGGGATCAGAATAATGAAGCCTACTTCAAAGAAGATCGGCAACCCCACAAGATAAGCGGCCACCAGCACGGCCCAAGCGGCGCGCTCTTTGCCGAACTTCTCAAGCAGCCAGTCGGCGAGCGCTTGCCCACCGCCTGAATACTCCAGGTAGCGACCGATCATGGCGCCGAGCCCGACCACCACAGCGATAAATCCCAGCGCTTCGCCGAAGCCCGCCTGCATCGACTTCAGCACCTTTTCCGGCGCCATGCCGCAGGCCAGGCCCAGCGCCATGCTACAGATCATCAGACCAAGAAAGGCATGCAGCCTAACGTAGAGAATCAAGAAAAGCAGCAATCCGATTGCGCTGAAGGTCAGCAGTAAGAGGGTAGGTCCATTTGCGGGCATGAGTGGCCATTGTAACGCAAAATCACCCCGCAGGCTTGAAGGCCCACGGGGTGTTTCCAACAGTTGCTTAGTCCGCGTTCAAGGTTTGCATTCGAACGACCGCCAGACGCTGTGTTCCGGCAGCTGTTGACTTGGGTGCGTTGAAGAGCAGACCTTCCGGTGCATTGCCGGGCCAAACCTGGGTGAGGACGCAAGCGGAGTCTCCGCAGCGGAACACCATTTTCGGACCGGTCAGTTCCCGATGTGCTGCCACCGGACTCAATGAGCCTGTCGACATGGCCAACTTGCTGCCGGAGGAACCAGCCGCGCGAATCAAGAGCGTTCTGAAGCCGCCGGTCGATACGCCCACCGTCGCGTCGTAACTACCGGCATCGTAGCTTTGGTTGCCGATCTGGAAGGCGAAGGGGATCTCCGCTTTGAATCTGGTGTTGGTCTGGGCCGAGGCGGCCGTCATGCCGAGGGTCATGGCCGCTGCGGCTAGAATCAAGGTGCGGTTGATTACGGTTGTCATGGGGATCTCCTTCGTTAGTCAGACAATGTTAGTCAGCAGAGGTTGGCAGCAGGCGGACTACCGCGATGCGCATATGGTCAGAGGTCTTCGGGGCAACTGACTTGAGTTGAGCGCCGGATTCGCCATTGCCGGTCCAGACTTGGGAAAGTGTGCAATCGGAACCATTGCACTGGAAGACAAGGCGCGGGGCGTAGTCTTTGTCCGTGCCATTCTTCGCGATCGGCGACTGGATCAACGCCAGACCGCCATGATTGGTGTCGCGGTTGGTCATGCGGAGGTACTTGCCACCGACACTTAAGGCGACCATGGATGCTTCGTAGCTTCCGGCTTCGTAAACCTGACTTCCGATGCGGAAGGAGAAAGGAATTTCCGCCTTCAGCTTGTTGGGTGCTTGAGCCAGGGCTGGGGACACGCTGATGGCCAGGGTGGCCGCGGCCAAAATCGTGGTGGTGATTACGTTTTTCATGTCAGTCTCCTTTATCGCTTCCTATCTGATTTGCGCTCCCGGTTTGTTCGGTTGCGGTTACGCAGCATTAGAATGCAAGGAGACGGCCCATGGGCCCAAGCGATCTAAGTGATTGAAATATAATGGATGCGTTACATCAAGAGCGCAATTCCGTGAACCAATCGGTTCACGCCATAAACCTTGTTGTTCGTAGCAGGCGGCGCAGAACAAAAAAATGCCCGCCCTCCTTGCCGGGAGGACGGGCTTAGGGAAGAAGCACTGTCTGTGTGAAAACCGAAAACGAGAACTTACCTATGGCCGCCGCTGCGTCCGCTGGACGAATGGCTGCTGCTGGACGAATGGCTGCTGCCGCCCGAAGAGCTGTGTCCGCCGCCGCTCGACGCCGGAGGAGCCGACGACCGGCTGCCGCCGCCGTTATAGGCAGGAGCTGACCGCTGTTGTGGAGCAGGCGCCGGGTTTGCGCGCTGCTGCGGTGCGCTTTGGCGCTGCGGGGCTGAGTATCCATTATTATTGGATGGATACGACCGCGTATTATTGGATGGATACGACCGCGGAGAAACCGGGCTCGCACTGCGAGTGGCGCTCGAACCGCTAGGATTGCCGAACCGGTCCCAACCACCTGAGTTCGAAGCACCTGAATTCGAAGAACCCGAACTACCTGCCGTCGGCCTGCTGGAACCTGCCGGACGTGAAGTCGGGTCGCCAAACCTGCGCCAGCTTGCATTCCCGGAAGAACCAGCGCCTGCCGCCTGCCCGGCGCCGGAAGCGCCAGCCGCACTGCGAGTCGCTCCAGCATTTGAAGACGCACTCGGATTCACGCCGCCGGCCCTGCTGATCGCACTGCGCTGCTGCTCAAAGGGCACCCGGCTGCTGCTCGCCGTGGAAGGCGACCGGCGTGTATAGAACGAAGAACCCGTCCTCGAATTACCTGCCGCCGCGGAATTCCTCACCTGCGAATCGGAATAACGCAAACTGCTGTGATCCGGAGTCACAGGCAAACCGCCGCGGACCATACTTGCGTTGCGCATTGCAGACGGATCTACCGGCGTGTGATTCACGCTGCCGCGCCCGAATTCGCCCGCCCGTACATTCGTCACGCCGTTGTTTACCCGAGCATTGCGGTACACGTTTGAGATGTTCACGTTGGCAACAATTCCGCCTGTGTTATAGGACCCGTTGCGATAGCCGCCATAGAAGCCCCGTCCATACCAGGGGTGGAACACTTCAAACGGAGCCAGCGGAACCCAGCCGAGATGACCGAAGCCAATTCCGACGCCGCCGAACCCGAGGAAGCCAACCAGCGCCGGGCGATAGAAGTGACGATCGCGCATGCCACCGGGCCACCAGCACCATCCATAGGACGGCGAGTTGAACCAACGTCCATAATGGTAAGGAGCCCAACCCCAAGGATCGTAGCTAACCCAAGTCCAGCCATAATAGTCTTCCCAAGTCCAACGTCCGTAGCGGTAAGGCGCCCAACCAGGAGCCACCGTGGGCGTCCAGACATTGCCGTATTCCGGAGTGGCAACCCAACGTCCGCCTGCATCCAGATCCTCGGCGCCATTGATGTCCTGCGACATATACTGAGCGCTGCGAGAATTTGCCATCAAGTTGTCGCGGCCGTCGCTCCAGCGATCGAATTCATCCACGCCGCGCATGGCGATAATCTGGAATTCCGGATCGGCCTGCGTGCCGCGCGCCATCATGGTCTGGCCTGCCCGCAGCCGCTGCGAACCGCGCTGCGACATCACGTCGGCCTCGCCCGAGCGTACTGTAATTTCCGCCGAGCCATCTTCGTTTACCAAAATCTTGTAGGAACCGCGGCGCAGAGGACGCACACTCAAGATCGGGGTGCCGATCTCGACATCGCCTGCCCCATCGCGCATCACGCGGTACGTCGCCATGCCCTTGCCAACCTGCACCGTGTAGCGGTGATTTTCCAGATCCGCAATGTGGATCTCCGTCGCCTGCCCTAACCGTAGTACGTTGGCCGAATCCAACTGGATCTCGGCCTTTGCACCGGCAGCGGTCTGCATCTGGTCGTCGGCCATCATCGGAGCGTTGATCGCCGCCGCCGTGATGTCGCCCGTGTCGCCACGCTTCACCGAAACTTCGCCGTTCAACAAGCTGATGCGAGCCACACCCTTGCCCGGAGCATCTTCCTCATCGGCAAAAGCGGCAGTGGGAACAACCAGCGCTGCAAGCATCAGGGCTTGCAAAATGCGTACTTGAATGGTGTGCAGTTTCATAAAGGCCACCTCTCGGGCACTTCATATCTTCACATAAGACCTTGCAACTGAGCGGCCAATCGCGAAGTCTTTCGTTTTCTATCAATTTCCGCTATGATGACCTTTTATGCAGGTGGCCGAAAAGCACCACTCTGGCCGATCGTGGCCACTTCGTAAGGCGTATGCCCTTGCTGGTCCAGCATTTCTTTTGCTGATCACTTTCCTGTTCTTCTGGAAGCTAACGCTAACGGACGAATATAACTGGCTGGATAGCCCCGACCTTGCCTACCAGGTTCTGCCCTGGCTGCAGGTGCAGGCCACCGAATGGCGACACTGGCGAATCCCGGTGTGGGATCCGTATTCCTGGAACGGCCAGCCGCTCATCGGTCAGGCACAGCCCGGTGTTGCCTATCCGCTCAACTGGCTGCTCTTCCGCGCCCCGCTGCACGATGGCTGGATCCGGCTAGCCTACCTGAATGCCTACTTCGTATTGATTCATTTCATCGCGGCGTGGTTTTGTTATTTGTTGTGCCGCGACCTGCGCCGCTCGCGGCTGGCTTCGATCATCGCCGGATGCAGTTTCGCCTTTGGCGGCTTCATGGGTTCGAATGACTGGCCGCAGATGCTGAACGGTGCATGTTGGGCGCCGCTTGTTTTGATGTTTCTGCTGCGCGTTGGCGGCGGCCATTCTACTATGGCCAACTCCGCGTTTGCAGGTGCCGCGCTGGGCATGGCGTGGCTAAGCGGACATCACCAGATTCCCATTTATATGACGCTGGCCGCAGGGATCTATTGGTTGTATCTCATCAAACGCGACCGCCGGCTGCTGCTCAACGCCCTTGTGTTTGGCGTGCTTCTGTTCATGGTGAGCGCGCTGCAAACGTTGCCGGCATACGAGTACGGCCAGTTGGCTAAACGCTGGGCGGGAGTCGATCAGCCGCTCGGATGGAACGACAAGGTTCCGTATCAGGTGCATCAGGACTACTCTTCCGGGCCGCTGTCGGTACCTGGAATTCTGTTCCAGAGTCTTTCCCGCAACGCCGAATCCTTCACTGGAATTGTGGCTTTTTGTTTCGCCCTTTGTGGATTCATCGCTGCCCGGCGCAAGTTCGCCGTACGCGCGCTGGCGCTTCTGGCCGTGAGCGCGTTTTTGTTTGCCCTTGGCAGTAAGGTGGTGGAGCACGGCATGCTCTATTCGCTGGTTCCGATGCTGGAAAAGGCGCGTAACCCGGCCATGGCGCTTCTGCTGTTTCACGCGGGTGTGGCCCCGCTGATCGCCTTCGGCATCGACTCGGCCGCGGTGCGCAACATGAAGCCGTTGCGTTGGGCGCTACTCGGCGGAGCGGGCGTGTTGCTTTTAATCATCATGGGCATGGTCTTCGTTCAAAAGACGGACATTTACGGACCTCTGGTGATGGCCCCCTTCACCGCCCTGTTGCTGGCGGCCGTGTTGTTTCTGTGGAGCCGTGGCGAGATAGGTTCACGCGCGGCCAAGTTCAGCGTGCTGGCACTCTTGCTGATGGAACTGGGCAACTTCACAACGTTGAACTACGCTGGAAAATACGACAAGAACCGCAAGCTGCACTTCCTGGCCGAACACTCTTCGAATGTCGACATCTTGAAGTTTCTCGCCGATCAACCGCGGCCGTTCCGCGTCCGTGTCGACGACGAAACGCTTCCGTATAACTTTGGCGATTGGAATGGAGTCGAGACCTCCGGTGGGTATCTGGCCAGCGTTTCGGCCAATCTGCAGGAGGCCGAAATCAACGCTCCGGCTTCGCGCGATCTGTTCGCCGTGACCTACGATCTGCGCAAAGCTGCGGATAGGCCCGACCAGGTCGAGGTCTTCGCTGGACGTTCCGGGCTGAAGGTGTACAAGAACCCTATGGCGATGCCGCGGGCGTGGATCGTGCATCAGGCTCGCCGCACCAGCCACCGATTTGAAAAGCCCAACGATCCGCGCGCCGAAGCGACGATCATGAGCGAGCCGCCGAAGTTGGCCGCTTGTACCGATACCCCACAAACGCAGTGGACCTTGCGCGAGCCCTCGCACATTGCTTTGAAGACCGAGGCAGCATGCCGTGGCTTGCTGGTTATCGCCGACACCTACTTCCCCGGCTGGCAAGCCAAAGTGGATGGCGTGGCGGCCGCAATCCTCGAAGTGAACGGAGCAGAGCGTGGAGTGGTTGTGGAAGCCGGCGTCCACACAGTGGAGATGCGCTACCGGCCAACGAGCGTGATCACTGGTGCGGTGCTGTCTTTGCTCGGCGTGCTGGTGGTGTTGGGGATTGGTGTTGTGACAAGGCGGCGGGAGTCTAACGGATGAGACGCATCCTCGCCCCAGCCGTCATCCTCCTGGTCTGCACGCTCTTCTACTGGCGCTTCACGCTCACCAACGAATATACCTGGCTCGATTCGCCCGACCTTGCCTACCAGGTGATGCCATGGCTGCAATTCCAGGCCTCGGAATGGCAAGCGGGCCGCATCCCGTTGTGGGATCCCTACCACTGGAGCGGTCAACCGCTGTACGGTCAGGTGATCACCGGTGCAGCATTCCCGCTCAATTGGATCCTGTTCAACCTGCCACTCAACGACGGCTGGATCCGCCAGTCGTACATGCATTGGTATTTCGTCTTGATGCACTTCCTGGGCGCTTTCTTCTGCTACCTGCTGTGCCGCGACTTGAAGCGCTCCCGCGGCGCATCGATCGTGGCAGGCTGCGCCTTTGGCCTGGGCGGATACATGGGAGTGATCGATTGGCCCGTGATGCTGAACGGAGCCATGTGGACTCCGCTTGTGATCCTGTTCTTGCTGCGCGTGGCGCGTAACGACCGCGCCAATTTGAGCGCCCCGCTGGCCGGCGCCATGCTCGGCATCGCCTTTCTGAGCGGACACCACCAGGTGCCCATTTTCATTGGGCTGATGAGTGGCGGCATGTGGATTTATCTGATTCTCCGCAACGGCAATCCGGACCTGAAAATGGTGTGGCGCGCAGCCAGCTTCGGCGTCATGACGGGCCTTGTCAGTGCGCTTCAAATGCTGCCCGCAATCGAATACGGCAAGCTGGCTAAGCGCTGGGTGGGC
This sequence comes from uncultured Acidobacteriia bacterium, assembly GCA_903881085.1. Classification (GTDB taxonomy): domain Bacteria; phylum Acidobacteriota; class Terriglobia; order Bryobacterales; family Bryobacteraceae; genus CAIRSA01. Next base: position 20,792 of record CAIRSA010000194.1, on the reverse strand, counting down.
ATTGACGACCCCGTCGGCTGGGCCGATAAAGTCCCCTACCAGATGCAGGCGCAGTTTTCGAATCCGCCCATCAGCCTGCTCGGCACGGTGTTCCCCGCCCTGCCCACCAGCACGGACTCCTTCTTCGGCGTGGTGGCCGTCTCCCTCGCCGTGGCCGCGGTGATCCTGCTCCGGCGGCGGCCTGAGGTGCGCCTGCTGGGAGCGATCGGACTGGGTGGCCTGCTTTACTCGATCGCGCCATTCAACCTGTTCCAGGGGATCCTCTATGCGCTGGTCCCGATGGTGGAAAAGGCGCGCAGCCCGTCAATGGCCGTCGTGCTGTTCCATGCCGCCTGCGCCGCACTGCTGGCCTATGCGATCGATTCGAAAGAGGTTCGCCAATCAAGGCCACTGCACTGGTTCCTGCTAGGATTGCCGGTGATTTTCTACACGGCAGTGATGGTCTACGTCTATAAGGGCGGAGTGCCGATCGACGAGCGGTTGCTGATGACCCCGTTGCTGGCGCTGCTGTCCTGCGCACTAATGGCGCTATGGCGAAAAGGGGAAGTCAGCTCGACCTTCGCAAAATCAGCTTTGCTGTTCCTGATCCTGATGGAGTTGGGCAATATCAGCTTCTATGCAATCGGCAGCAAATACTTGAAGACCGGCCGCGAGAACTTCGTCGCACATCTGGCACAGGACCCCGACGTGTTCGCCTACCTGCAAACATTGCCGCGTCCCTTCCGTGTGGATATCGATGGCCAGAAACTACCCGCGAATATGGGTGACTGGCATGGCGTGGAAACCTACAACGGATACCTCGCCAGCCTCACCGCCAACATCCAGCAACTTGGAGGTGACGAAGAGAAGAAGCTCGACCTGTTCGCTGTGAACTACGCGGTTCGCATGGAGTCCAATCGAAAGGGACAGGAAGAGGTCTTCAAAGGAAAGAGCGGAATGAAAGTGTTCCGCAACTCGACGGCAATGCCGCGTGCCTGGATCGTGCATCAAACGCGCAAGATCGAAGCCCCGGGAATCAACCCGGAGATCAACAAGGATCCGCGCAAGGAAGCGCTCGTCTACACTGAGCCTTTGAAACTTGAAACCTGCCAGGGCGAGGACAGGCTGCAGTGGAATACACGTCGGCCGGCAGCCAGCAGTTTGGCCGTGGAACTCCCGTGCCGCGCGATGGTGGTTATCGCCGACATCTACTTCCCCGGCTGGAAGGCCACGGTTGACGGGAAGCCGGCAGAGATCCTGGAAGTGAACGCGGCGATGCGCGGCATCGTGGTGGAAAAGGGAGTGCACCAGATCTCAATGCGCTACCGGCCTATGAGTGTAATCGCAGGGGCGGGGCTTACGGCGTTGGGCTTGCTGATTATGGCCGTGCTGTTGATCAAAGGTGCCCGCGCACACAGCAGTTAGCGACAATTCTGTATTACCATTTGATTGGTAGCTGGTTTTAGCCGCATGCCTAAACTGAAGCCTTACACAAGCGTCGTCACAACCAATTCGATGAAGACCACGGACGCTGCGGAGAAGTATCGCAGGCTCCGCGAGAAAATCGTCGCGTCCGGAATTCCCCTCCTGACAGATTCAGAACTCCGTCGCGAGATCCGAGCGCGCAAGGGTACCATGCGCACCACCAAGAATTGACGCGGAGTTACATCGATTCCGGAGTGCTGATCGCGGCGGCAAGAGGAATTGGCCCACTCGGTATTCGAGCCTTCGAGCTAATCTGCGACATCACCCAGCGTGAGTTTGCTTCCAGTGATCTAGTCAGATACGAAACGTTGCCGAAGCCATCCTATTTCGGGCGAAAAGCTGAATTGCAGTTCTACGAAGCCTTCTTCACCTCCGTGTCAACTTGGGCGCCAATCGATAAGTCCACGATGGAGGCGGCTTTCGAAGAAGCATGCCGGTCAGGGCTCTCATGGGCCGATGCCACCCATGTGATTTTAGCTGAGCAATACGGATGCGATGAACTCATCACATCCGAAAAGCCATCATCCGCCATTCATCGCACGAATCGCATCCGAGTAGTTTCCATCGACTATTAAATGACTTACCCCAGCAGCGCAGCGATCTTTTCCGGATCGTTCGGCACAACAATCGGTGCATTGCCGAAAGACGATGTGAGCCGCTTACCATGCGGGTCATCCAACTGCCCCGTATGATACTTGTAGATGTAATCCGGGTCCTTCAACACATTGCCCGTCAATACGGCCACTACATCGGCATCGTGCGCGATCACTCCCGCCGCGGTCAGCTTCTTGATGCCGGCGAGCGTTGCCGCGGAGGCCGGTTCGCAGCCGATGCCGCTCGCGCCGATCACGGCTTTGGCATCCGCGATCTCCTGTTCGGTGACGCGCTCCACTACGCCGCCTGACGTCGTGATTTCGAGCAGCGCCTTGGGCCACGAAACCGGATCGCCAATCTTGATCGCCGTCGCCAGCGTCTCCGGATGATGGACGGCGACGAACGCAGATTGATCCTTCATGTACGAATAGAACGGGGCCGCGCCTTCAGCCTGCACCACCGCAAGCTTCGGCAACTTGTCGATGAAGCCCTGCTCATGCATCTCGCGCAGACCCTTGCCCAGCGCCGACACGTTACCCAGATTGCCGCCCGGCAGCACGATCCAATCCGGCACCTGCCAATCGCGCTGATCCATCATTTCGATGGCAATGGACTTCTGCCCTTCAATGCGGAACGGGTTGATGGAATTCAAGAGATAGATGCCCATCTTTTCAGAGAGCACGCGCACCAACGCCAGAATCTGATCGAAGTTCGCCTCAACTTGCAGCGTCTTGGCGCCATACTCCAAAGCCTGCGCCAGTTTGCCGTAACTGATGTTGCCGTGCGGAATAAAGATGATCGGGTCGAGTCCACCTGCGGCCGCGTATGCCGCCATCGAGGCCGATGTGTTGCCGGTGGAAACGCACGCCACCCGCTTCATGCCAAGACGACGGGCCTGCGTGGCGCCGCACGTCATGCCGTTGTCTTTGAACGAGCCCGTTGGGTTGAAGCCCTGATGCTTGAACACTACCTTATCGAGACCGCCGTACTTTGCCGCACGCGGTGCCTCGAGCAACGGCGTGTTGCCTTCGCGCAGCGTGACAACCTGTGTTTCCGGGTCATCGGCGAAGTTGAAGAGTTCGCGATAGCGCCACACGCCGCTCTGATCGAGCTTGGCGTTGCTCATCCGCCGTTCGCGGAAAATCTTCTTCAGCTCAGCGGCACTCTGCGTTGGCGCCGGGTACTTGACTTCCAACAGACCGCCGCACTTGGGGCAGTTATAGATGACCTCATTCAGCGGGTACGTCGCACGGCAGGAGGGTTCAAAACAAATTAGTTCAGCAGGCATGAATTCTCAATTATACTAAGCCTAAATGCTCGCCGTTCATCTTGAAGCCGGATGTGTGGAAATCCGCCGCCGCCCACAGCCTGTTTTGCCTGAAGGATTCGCCCGCATCCGCCTGCTGCGCGGAGGCATCTGCAACACCGACCTGGAACTGCAACGCGGCTACTACGGCTTCAAAGGCACGCCCGGCCATGAGTTTGTTGGCGAAGTGGTGGAAGCAACGGACCGCCAGTGGATCGGCCGCCGCGTGGTGGGCGAGATCAATCTGCACTGCAACAACTGCGATTGGTGCCGGCGTGGGCTGGGCCGCCACTGCCCTACGCGCACCGTGCTCGGCATCGTGAAGCACCCTGGAGCGTTTCGAGAATTTCTCACGCTGCCCGAGCGTAATCTGCACGAGGTGCCGAAGCAGGTCTCCACCGATCACGCCGTATTCACGGAGCCGCTGGCAGCCGCGTGCGAAATTCTTGATCAGGTGAAGATCCCGAAAGGAGCCCCTGTCGCGGTGTTGGGTGACGGCAAACTCGGCCTGCTGATCGCACAGGTGCTACAGGCCCACGGCGCGGCCGTTCACCAATTCGGGCGGCACAAAGAAAAGCTCCGCATCAGTGCGTCGAAGGGAGTCACAACGGAAATTGCGGGCAAGAAACTTCCCGTCGCCGAATACGATTTCGTGGTCGATTCCACTGGCTCCGCCGAAGGGCTTACCAGCGCCGCAGCGCGGGCACGGCCGCGAGGCACCGTCATCATGAAGTCCACCGTACACGGCATGGTTTCGATCAACACCGCGCCCATTATCGTTAACGAAATCACGCTGGTCGGCTCGCGCTGCGGACGCATGGAACCGGCCCTGCGACTACTGAGGCAAGGCAAGATCAATGTGGCCGATATGATCTCAGAAACCCACACGCTGGCAGACGCGGCGAAGGCCTTCGAGCGCGCGGCGACGAAGGGCGTGCTGAAGGTCCTGCTCGCAGATCGTTTATGATAATCCCATGACCTCCCGTCGTGATCTCTTCGCACTGGCCGGAATGGCCGCCCTGGCACCGCAGTCGCAGGCCGCCGTGCCCAACAAAAAGCGCATCCGCCTCGCTGTTTCCACTTACTCATACTGGCACCTTCGTGGCGAGAAATACCCCATCGAAAAAGTGATCGAAGAGGCCGCCGATATTGGCTTTGAAGGCGTCGAGATCCTGCACCGCCAGATGGCGGACGAGTCCACCGCGTACCTGAACAAACTGAAGCGCATGGCGTGGGAGCGTGGATTGTCGCTACCATTTTTCTCCATCCATCAGGATTTCGTCGCGCCAACCAAGGAAGAGCGCGACCAGCACATCAAGCACACCGAGCATTGTATTGAGCTCGCCTCGCAGATGGGCATCCCGGCGATCCGTCTCAACTCCGGGCGCTGGAAAACAATCAAGTCGTTCGACGATCTGATGAAGGTGAAAGGCGACGAACCGCCGCTGCCGGGCTTCAAAAACGAAGACGCCATCAAGTGGTGCATCGATTCGATCAAGCAGTGCATGGTGAAGGCAGAACAACACGGCGTGGTGCTGTGTCTGGAAAATCACTGGGGCTTGACGACGCGCGCCGAAGTGCTGCTGGAGATCTGGCGCGGGGTCAACTCGCCGTTCCTGGGAATCAATCTCGATACCGGCAACTGGCCCGGAAACGAAGAGGCCGCCTACACAGGCATCGCGAAAATCGTGCCGCACGCCACCATCTGCCAGGCCAAGACCTATTACGGCGGCGGTGTCTGGTACACGCTCAAACTCGATTACAAAAAGATCGCTTCCACCATGCGCAACGCCGGCTATCAGGGCTGGATTTCGCTGGAAATGGAAGGCAATGAAGCGCCCGAATCGGCCGTGCGCAAAAGCTACAAAGAACTTCGCGAGGCATTTGCTTAAACCATGAACCGCAGAACATTTTTGAGTACGCTGGCGGTGCCAGCTTTAGCCGGGGCTCAGGCATCGGAGACCGGCTTCACATCGCTGTTCGACGGCAAGACGCTCAACGGCTGGACCATCCGCGAGGGCCCGGAATCAGCCTTTTTCGTCGACAACGGCGACATCGTGGTGAACGATTCCGCCAACTTCCCCACCTGGCTGCGCAGCAACAAGCAGTACGAAAACTTCGATTTCCGCTGCGACTTTTTCGTCAAGGGATGGATCAATTCGGGCATCTACATCCACGCCCCCGAGCACGGGCGCAACACCGAGTGTGGCATGAAGATCAACATCTTCCACAAGCAGGATCATGCGATGCTGCCCGAGTCGATGGGTTCGGTCTTCCCGGTGGTTCCACCGCTGAAAGTGACGGTGAAGAACCGCGGCGAATGGAACTCCATGCGCATCGTGATGGACTGGCCGCAACTGCGTGTCTACGTGAATGACGAGATGGTACAGGACCTCGACGTGGAATCGGTACCGGATCTGAAGCCCCGTCTGCGCAAAGGCTACATCGGGCTGGAGTCGCTTTCGTATCCGATCCGCTTCCGCAATCTGCGCGTGAAAGAGTTGCAGGCGAAGGAGCGCTGGGAGCCACTGTTTGAAGGCCCTTCGGATTTCGCCAAGTGGGAAGTGAACGACGGCAAGGCCATCTGGACCACACCCGGCGAGATCCTGCGATCCGACGGCCTGGGACATTTGCGGACCAAGGAGTTGTTCCGCGACTTCAAGCTGCAGATGTACATCCGGGCTAGCAAGCATTCCAACGGCGGCGTGCTGTTCCGGTCGAAAGGTTCGAGCCCGAATCCGCATTATGAAATCCAGATCCACGATGTGGAGGGGGCGGTGTATCCAACGGGTTCTCTTTACGGTTACAAGCGCGCCATCTACCCACACATACAACCGGAAGAATGGTTCTTACTCCAACTTACAGTGAAAGATAGTTACTGCCTGGTGCGCATCAACGGTCAGAACGTCTGCGAGTACGAGAAAATGGAGTTACTGGACCCCGGCCACATCATGCTCCAGGCGCATATGACGGGGCGGTGGCTGGAGTACAAGCACGTCTGGTTGCAGCGGATCTAGCCGCGCGGAGCCTCGCGGCTAATGCCTTCTGCAATCCACATCCGCAACTGCGTCTGATATCCAACCGACTTCGCTGCGGCGATCTTCTTCGCCGCAGCAATCTGCTCCGGCCCCAACCGAATCGAAATCGGCGCCTTTGCTACGGCCCGCCTTTCGGCAATCTTCTGTGCCAATGCCTTCGAAAGCTTCACCGGCTTCACCGCAGGCAATTGGTCCCAAATCTCCGCCACAGAGTGGGTGGAATAAAATGCAGCCGCCTCATCGTCCGACTTGAACTTCGGGAGTGGCAACTTCGCTTGTGGTAATCGCTTCTTCATCTCAGGACCCTATTTTCGCCGGTACAATCGCCGCTCATCCTCTTCCATATTTCGCGCCGTAATCACACGCACAACGCCTTTCTTGAGGCGCAGAAAAACAACTAACGAAAGCCGCCCGTCATGCGTCTCGCCGAGTGCAATGTAGCGCCCATTCCGCGTTCGCAGCACCTTATGGCTGCCTGCAAATACCTCTTCAACCTCATCAGGTATGAATTGGTGCCGATGAATGTGGTCGACATTCCCGTCGTCCCACTCGAACCCCAAAACTCTCACGCCTAAATCGTAGCATATTGTATATACACACCGTTACTCGGTTCTGGCAACGACTCGTTGCCAGTGTTAACTCCACGACAACTCTCTGTTAAGAACGATAACCTTTGCGAAATCGCAAAACCTTTTTCCAAACCCCGCCGTCTCTCCCTATGAACGCAGTAAAACGGAGGAACAAATGAAAAACCTGGCCATCGTACCCGCCACACTCGACCGCATCCTGAACATCGTTGCTCCGGGTGCCATCAACTCCGGCAGTCTCTCGCTCCAAATCGGCCTCGCCGCCATGCTTATGCTGTCGACGGAACTATGGCGGATCTCCGGCCGCATCCAGTAAGCCCGCTACTTGCCGTAATCCAAAACCCACTGCGGCGGCTCTGTCTCCAAACGCCCATCCACCTTCACCCCCAGAACACGCGCCCAGCGGTAACCCCACATCGGCCCGAACTTCGTCACAAATGTCTCGGGCGTGCGGTAAGCCTCATGCGACTGCGCCTCGTCGAGCGTCACAAACCGGTACCACCGCTTCTCGAACAGCCGCAGCAGATCCTCGATCACATCCGCATTCAGACGGTTCAGGTGCAGCAGCATCACGTGCGGCGGTTCGTACCCGAACACCTGCTTGTTGAGCGAAGTGTAGTAGTCGATCTCCGTTGACGAATATGCTACGTACTCCGCTCGAAGTCGCCGCGCTGACGCCTCATCGCCACGCTCCAGCATTCGCACGTAGGCCGCATTAAACAGATAGTCCGAAGTATCAATCGTGGAAGCAGCGGCCCGGTATCCGCGCCCGGCCAGAATGGCCGCCAGCGCATCGTGCTTCTCTTTGGTATCGCCGGTGTGATTCATCGGGAACCGGAAGTCGCGCAGCCGCTTCCCCGCCCCTGCCATCAGCGGCCCGATGGTCGCCTCGCCGCGGATGATCTCCTGTTCAATCTGTGCCACCGAAAGCAAATTTATGTCGGGATGCGAATAGGTGTGGTTGCCGAGATCGAACCGGCCTGCAATCCACTCCTTCAACGATGCCGCGCCCAGCGCCTCCACTGTCTTCTCATTCACGAAGCCCGTGGCCGGAACGCGATGCGCTTTGAACGCGGCCAGCATCTTTCGATTCGCAGCCTCTGCCACTGCCCGATCGGCCACAACGCCGCCAGCAGCAAATGGCAGGTCGTCAACAGTGATCACCACGCTCCGCTGCTGCCCGTGCGCAGCCAGACAGCAACCCACAACTACAAACCATCGCATCCCTAAAGAGTACCAACGATTACGCTTGAATCTGAGCCATCATCGCGGCCATGTCCATATATTCGCGTTCACGGTAAACCTTGCCCTCACGAATTTCGATCACGTTGCAGACGCGGATGTCCACAGGCTTGCCGGTCGCCGGGATGCCCATCAGTTCACCGCCATGCGTGCCGCGGGCGACAAATTCGCAGATGGAGACGCCCTCTACTTCGTACAGCTTGTCGATGGTGATGGTGGCGTCCGGGAAGGCCGTCGCGTACATCTGCGCGATCGCCTCGCCAACCTGCGGACCTCCGCTGTGTTCTTTGCCGTCGCCGCCGGTATAGGTATAGTCGGGGTGCAGGATGGAGCCAAACACGTCGAATTCGCGCGCGTTCCAGGCTTGAAACATCTGTTTGTGTAAATTGGTCATAATGACTCGGAATACGAGCCCACTTGGACTGTTGGATTCACCCGCGCGTACAGATTTCCGCCCGACTTGCCGATGAACGTTCGTGATCATTACGCGCACTCCTCTACGGATCTCCATCGGCGGCGGAGGCACCGATCTGCCCTCCTACTACCAGCAGTTCGGCGGGTATGTGATCTCTGCGGCAATTAATAAATATGTCTATGTGGGGATGAACCGCACGTTCGCCAGCGGCTACCTGCTGAAGTATTCAGCGATGGAGCACGCGGCTAGCCTGGATGAGATCCGGCATCCGATCATCCGCGAGGTGCTGCGCCTGCACAACATCGGGCCATCGACCGAGATTATGAGCATGGCTGACATTCCGGCCGGCACAGGGCTGGGCTCTTCGGGGTCGTTCACAGTGGGGCTACTCAAGGCAGTGCATGCGTGGGAGCGAAAGTATGCCGACCCGGCGGCATTGGCCGAGGAGGCCTGTAACCTGGAGATGAACATTCTGGGGCAGCCAGTTGGAAAACAGGATCAGTATATCGCCTCGTATGGCGGGGTGGCTTGCCTGGACATTCAGCCGGATGGCAAGGTGAACGTTTCTCCACTGAAGATTTCGGTGGCGTCGGTGCATGAGTTGGAAGACCAGCTGATCATGTTTTTCACGGGCTACACACGTAGCGCCTCGAACGTGCTGAACGACCAGAAGACGCGCTCCCAAACCGGTGATGCCGCCATGCTCGAAAACCTGCACTTTATCAAGAACTTGGGAGCACAGATTCAAGCGGCACTGGAAGCTGGCAATACAACGAGATTTGGCGCCCTGATGCACGAACACTGGCTGCACAAAAAGGAACGCTCACCTGGCACAAGCAACGAGCGGATCAACCGGCTGTACGACATCGGCAAAGCCAACGGTGCCTTGGGCGGCAAGCTTGTGGGTGCCGGCGGTGGGGGATTCCTGCTTTTCTATGCTGAGGACCGGACAGCTCTCCGGCGCGCCATGGAAGCCGAAGGGCTGATGGAGGTCCATTTCAAGTTCGACATGGACGGTTCAACCGTGCAGGCGAGGGATTAGCCGGCGATGCAGTGCGTGATTCTCGCCGGCGGGTTGGGTACGCGGATGAAGCCGCGGACAGACGTCTGCCCCAAGACTTTGCTCGAGGTGAACGGCCATCCATTCGCATGGTATCAGGTGCAACATTTGGTCAAGCAGGGCGTGAACGATATCGTCTACTGTATTGGCCACATGGGAGATATGGTTCGCGACTACTGGCGGGAGCGGACTCCGGCCGGGGTCACCATCCGCTATGTGGACGAGGGGGCCGAGCTGCGTGGCACCGGCGGAGCCATCCGCCTGGCGCTCGATGAAGGTGTGCTGAAGGAAGAGCTCTTAGTCATTTATGGGGATTCTTACTTACCAGTCAGCTACGGCCCAGTGATGGCGGCGTTGCGCGAGGGCGGCAAGCCCGCGGTGATGACCCTTCTGCAAAATGAAGGGCGCTGGGACAAATCCAACGTCATCTTCAAGCACGGCAAACTCATCAAGTACGACAAGAGTCCTTCACCGGAAGTGCTTGCACAGATGAAGTTTATCGATTACGGCCTGGCCGCGTTGCGGCGTCAGGCGGTAGCCGACCGTATTCCGGCCGGCGCGCGCTTCGACCTCGCCGATTTCTACCAGACCTTGAGCGCCGAGGGCCAGCTCGATGGCTATGAAGTGGACCAGCGCTTCTATGAGATAGGCTCCCCGGCCGGACTCAGTGACTTTACTGCGTATCTTCTAAAGAATCCGTACTAAACATCCGATATACGGTGCAGGATCGGAGCATAGCGGATGAGTATTGGAATTCTGGGCGGAGGCTTGGCGGGGCTGACTGTGGCTGCCCACGTCGACGGACCTCGCGAAGTTCTGGAAAAGGACAGCCGTGGCGGTGGCCACTGCCAGACTGTTCAGGAGCAGGGCTTCACGTTCGACGCCGGCGGTCCCCACATCATCTTCTCGCGCGATCAGAAGATGGTCGACTACATGATCGGCCTGCTCGATGGCAACGTGGAAACGCGGCGTCGTGAAAACAAGATCTTCTTCAAGGGCCGCTATGTGAAGTACCCGTTTGAGAATGGCCTTTCCGACCTGGAACCGCAGGACCGCTACGAGTGCCTCCACTCATACCTGTATAACGACCATCCGAAGCCCAATAATTTCAAAGAGTGGCTGTACCACACCTTCGGAACCGGCCTCGCTGAAAAGTATCTCATCCCGTACAACGAAAAGATCTGGAACGTGCCAGCGGAACAGATGGGCATCGAATGGGTGGAAGGCCGCGTGCCCAAACCACCGGTGGAAGATGTCATCAAGTCGGCTGTCGGCGTTGTGACAGAAGGATATACGCACCAGTTGTTCTACCAATACCCGAGGCATGGCGGCATCGAATCGATTCCGCTGGGCATGGAAAAGAAGGTGCCGTTGGTGACTTCCGAGTTTCCCGTGGAGCGGATCTGGAAGGAGGGCGCGCGGTGGTGCGTTTCCGACGGGGACGAGCGAGTAAAGCGCTACGACCGGCTTGTTGCCACGATTCCGATCCACGAACTGGTGCACAAAGTGGAGGGCACTCCGCTGGCCGTGCAACAGGCCGTGGGGCGTCTGCGCTACAACTCGCTGATCACCGTGACGGTCGGCTTGACGAACGATTCAGGGCTCGACTTCACCGCAATCTACGTCCCCGACCCGGAAATCCGGTTCCATCGTCTCTCGTTCCCCAAAGCGTTCAGTCCGTTCAATGCGCCGGACGGCCAATGGCTGATCCAGGCAGAGATCACAACCAACGAAGGCGACGGCACCCATGAGATGACCGACGCGGAGCTCATGAAGGACGTGATCAATGACCTGGAAGCGATGGATTTGATTAAGCCAAGCGAAGTTTGCTACGGCAAAGTTCTGCGCACCAAGTACGGCTACGTGGTGCAGGAATCGCACTACAAGAAAGACCTGGAGATGGCGAAGTCGCACTTCACGTCGATCGGCATTCCCTTGTGCGGGCGTGTTGCGGAGTTTGAGTACATCAATATGGACGTATGCATCGGGCGTGGACAGCGCGTGGCGGGCGAGATCATGAAGCCGGTTGAAACCCTTGAACCGGTGGAGGCCCTGGCATGAGCATGAGCGAAGCCAAGCGCCCGTACTTTGAGATCGCCAATCCGGAAATCTGCGGCATTCTGAAGAAGCTCCCGCGCGGTTTGCAGGTGCTCGACGTTGGCTGTGGATCGGGCGTCCACGGAGCGGAACTGAAGCGCGAGCATGGGCACTTCGTCACCGGAGTGGACTGCGCCGAAGAGTCGATCGCCAAGGCGAAGACGCGTTTGGCCGAAGCCTACATCGGCGATGTGACCAAGCCACACGAGTACCCGTTCGCCAAGGACAAGAAGTTCGACGTGATCGTGTTCTCCGACATTCTGGAGCATCTATACGATCCGGCCAATGTGCTGCGCCAGCATCTTTTCTTGCTGTGCGACGGCGGACACGTGCTGGTTTCGATTCCCAATGTGGCCATTTGGAACGTACGGGCGTCGCTGCTGCTTGGCAGTTTTGAATACCAGGAAACCGGCACACTCGACAAGACACATATCCGGTTTTTCACCCGGCGCACCATCCGCCGGCTGATTGAGAACGCCGGCATCCAAATCGATGGCGCGCGCATCACGCCGGGAATCATGCGGCCGTTGGTGCCGATGGTGAAGAAGCTTTACGGCTCTGCAGGCAAGCTCGATGGGACAAGCGATTCGGCATCCATCATGGAATCAGCGCCGTACCGGCTTTACATGAAGTGGTTCTACCCGCTTGAAAAGGTCCTGTGCAGTCTGGCACCCGGTCTGTTGGCGTTCCAATTCGTCACGATGGGCAAGCCGGACATGGCGCGAGGGGGGAAATAAGATGATCTCCGTAGCAATGATCACGATGAACGAAGAGAAGGCGGTCGAGAAAGTTATCCGCGATCTTCGGGTTGTGATGGAAGGTCTGGATTACGAGATTCTGATTGTCGACAGCAGCAAAGACAATACACCTGTGCTGGCCGCAAGTCTGGGCGCGCGCGTCGTCCGCCAGTTTCCGCCCAAGGGCTACGGCCGGGCCATGGCGCGGGCTCTCGAAGAATCCCGCGGCGACGTGGTGATTACGTTGGACTGCGACGACACCTACCCCGCCGAACGGATTCCTGAGTTGGCGCAAATGGTGCTCTCCGGCGGCTGCGATCAGGTGAACGCCTCGCGCCTCGGCTCCAAGCCCGACGCGATGCCCATGGCCAACTATCTAGCCAACTGGCTGTTCAGTTTCTTGGCGCGGATTCTGCTCGGCGCGAAATTCACCGACCTGCATTCGGGCATGCGCGCGTACCGCAAGGCCATGCTGCGGCAAGTGGAATTTGATCCTTCTGGCCCTGCGTTACCGGTCGACCTGCTGCTGAAGCCTTATCTGATGGGCTACCGGATCCAAGAAGTGTTTATCGAATACCGCGACCGCATAGGAGACACGACGCTGCAAAAGTGGAGCTCCACCTGGTGGACGTTTAAGCGAATATTCCGATTGTTTCCACTGGTGTTCCGCAAGCCCGCGGCTAAGCCAAGCGAGGCAAAATGGACGGCTTAAATCAATTGTGGGCCGTGGTGACTGAAGCGCCAGTTGCCGAGGCGAAGACATTTGCGACCGGGGTGGAGTTCGCCCAGGCGTACATCGAGGAGTCGATTTCGATTCTGCGCAGCTTGGATGCAGGCGAGATTGACGCCATGGCAGCCGCGCTGGCAACCGTGCGCGCGCAGGGCGGACGGCTGTTCATTCTGGGGGTTGGCGGATCGGCGGCGCATGCCAGCCATGCGGTGAATGACTTCCGCAAGATCTGCGGCTTCGAGGCCTACGCACCATCGGACAACGTCTCGGAATTAACGGCACGGACCAACGACGAAGGCTGGGAGAGCTGTTTTTCGGCCTGGCTGGAAGGTTCGCGCATCCGCCCGACAGACGCGCTGCTCGTATTTTCCGTGGGCGGCGGCGACCGCGACAAAAACGTCTCCGTCAACATTGTGCGGGCGATTGAGGCAGGCCAGCGCGCCGGCGCGGAGATCTTCGGCATTGTGGGACGCAACGGCGGCTTCACGCGCCAGGCATCGCGCCACTGCATCGTGATTCCACCGGTCTCGGCAGAGCGGGTAACGCCGCACACCGAAGGAATGTGCGCCGTGGTGTGGCATCTGCTGGTCAGCCATCCGGCCTTGAAGACGCAGATGACGAAGTGGGAAATGGTGAAATGAGCGAGCAAAGGGCCGGCATGCCAAGGCTCCGTTTTGCGAGGATGAAATGAGAGGAAGCAGGTTCATTATTGTTGGCGGGGCGGGCTTCATTGGAAGCCACTTCACGGACTATCTGCTGCGGCAGACCGATGTGGAGCGAGTCACCCTGTACGACAACTTCTCCTCGGGCCGCGAATGGCACTACGCGCATCATGCAGGGGACACACGCCTGCAAATAGTCCGCGGCGACGTGAAGGATATGCCCGCGCTGTCCGCAGCAATGCAGGGGCACGACGCAGTGATCCACCTGGCCTCGAACCCCGACATTGCGAAGGCGATCACCGAACCCGATATCGATTTCCGCGAAGGCACCGCCCTCACGCAGAACGTAGTCGAGGCGATGCGCGTATCAGGCGCCGCGCGACTGCTCTACGCATCAGGCAGCGGTATCTATGGCGACCTGGGAACCATAGAAGCGCAGGAGGATCACGGTCCGCTGATCGTCGCCTCCACCTACGGGGCCAGCAAACTCGCCGGCGAAGCGCTGATAAGCTCCTATTGCTACATGTTTGGCATCACAGCCTGCGCGTTCCGTTTTGGCAACGTGGTGGGGCCACGCCAGACGCACGGCGTCGGGTTCGATTTCGTGCGCCGTCTGGCCACCGATGCAACCCGCCTGCGCATCCTGGGTGACGGCAAGCAAAGCAAGTCATACATCCACGTGGAAGATGTTGTGGCCGCTGTGATGACCGCCAATGAACTGACCACGGAGCCATTCCGCCCCTACAACGTGGCGACCGGCGACTATATCACCGTCAACGAAATCGCGCAGCTGGCCATGGAAGCAGCCGGACTCGATCCCGCCTCCGTAACGCTCGAACACACCGGAGGCGATCGCGGTTGGAAGGGCGACGTGCCCATCGTCCGGCTCAACACGGACCGGATTCAAAGCCTCGGCTGGCGCTGCCGGCGGAAGTGCCATGAAGCGCTGCTCGACGCCATGAAATCCATGATCGAAGACAACCGGGCGGGGCGGCTATGAGCGAAAAAGCGCGAGCTGTCTTCCTCGACCGCGACGGCGTCCTGAACCAGGCGGCGGTGCGTAATGGCTGTCCGTTTCCGCCGCAATCGCTGGGCGAAGTGACAATCCTGCCTGGCGTCAAAGCGGCCTGCCACAAGCTGCGCGAGGCGGGCTTCCTGTTAATCGCCGTCACCAATCAACCGGACATCGCGCGAGGCACGGCATCGCCCGTGACCGTGGCGGAGATTAACGGGTTCCTGCAGACCGAGTTGGGGATCCACGAATTCCGCGTCTGCGCGCACGACGATCTGCACCGCTGCACCTGCCGCAAGCCTGAACCTGGACTGCTGTTCGAGGCTGCCGAAAAGTGGAACATCGACCTCGCGGCCAGCATCATGGTGGGCGACCGCTGGCGCGACATCGAAGCAGGCCAACGCGCCGGGTGCAAAACCGCATTTATCGACTACGCCTATAACGAGCGGCGGCCGATTTGGATGGATGTGAGCGTGACCTCGCTTGACGAGGCTTCCCACTGGATTCTGACGGGGATGAGGAAGGAGCTGGACTGTCATGTCTAAGCAGATGGATCAATTGCGCGTGAAGATTTTCGCCGATGGGGCCGACAAGGCATCCATCCTGCGGCTGGCCCAGGACCCTCGCATCAAAGGGTTCACAACCAATCCGACACTGATGCGCAAGGCTGGAGTAACCGACTACGAGTGGTTCGCCCGCGACGTGATCGAAGCGATTCCCGACCGCCCTATCTCGTTCGAAGTCTTCTCTGACGAATTTCCCGAGATGGAGGAGCAGGCCAAGCTCATCGCGTCCTGGGGACCCAACGTCTACGTCAAAATCCCCATCATGAACACGCGCGGCGAAAGCGCCGTGCCGCTGGTCGGCCGCCTTTCGCGGCAAGGCGTAAAGGTCAACGTGACCGCCATGATGACGCTCGATCAGGTGGAGCGCGTGCTGCCGCGCCTGGAAACCGGAGCGCCGGCTTACCTTTCGATATTCGCAGGACGCGTCGCCGATACCGGCCGCGACCCGCTGCCGCTGATGAAGGACGCGCTATCGCTGATGCGCCCCTTCCCCCATCTGGAACTGCTGTGGGCGAGCCCTCGTGAAGTCTTCAATGCCGCCCAGGCCGATGACATCGGCTGCCACATCATCACCATGACTCCCGACCTGCTGAAGAAACTGGCCATCTTTGGGCACAACCTGGAAGAGTTCTCGCGCGAGACCGTGGGAATGTTCCACGACGATGCGCAGGCCGCCGGGTACGCGCTCAACTGGACCGCACAATGCCAACTGGCGCACTGACGCCACGAAAGGGACAGGCATTGGCTGCCGGCAGGGGTAGGACAGGCGGTCCGCCTGTCCACGTTCAACACCTATGACTTCCCTAGTTGAAATCTTGTCCCAACTACTGGACGCCGCGGCGATGGCTCTCATCGGCGACCTGCATGGACTGGAATTCGCCGCCGTCCTACTGGCACTAGCCGTGGCCCGCTACTCCCCATGGTTCCCTGACCAAGCGTTCCGCAAATTCGAGATCAGCGCCAGCCGCCTGGCGGAAAACCGCACTCTGGCAATCGTCACCGCCGGCGTCAGCGTAGTCGTTCTACGCCTATGCCTGCTGCCCTGGCTGCCAGTCCCCCGCCCGTTCCTAAACGACGAATTCAGTCATCTCTTTTTGGCCGACACGCTGCTGCAAGGCCGCCTGGCGAACCCAACCCATCTTCTCTGGCGAAGCTTCGAAACCATCCACATCTTTCAGCAGCCCACCAACAGCTCCATGTATTTTCCCGGCGGCGCGATGATTCTGGCATTGGGAAAGCTACTGTTCGGCCACCCCTGGGCAGGACTGCTGCTTTCCATGGGCCTGGTATGCTCGGCCTGCTGCTGGGCGCTGCAAGGCTGGATGCCGGCGCGATGGGCCATGCTCGGCTCGGTCTTTGTCATCTTGCGCCTGGGACTTGTCAGTTACTGGGTCAACACTTACTTCGGCAACCCCGTCACCGCTCTCGGAGGGGCGCTGGTGCTGGGCGCACTGCCCCGCCTGCAGAAGAACCCGCGCGTGCAAACAGCCTTCCTGATGGGACTGGGCTTCGTCATCATGCTCCTGACGCGCCCCTATGAAGGAATGTTGCTTTCCATCCCGGTCGCCCTCCGCCTGGCCTTCTGGGCCTACGGCTCTAGCTGGCGCGGAGTCCTAAAAGTGCTAACGCCGGTTGCTGTGTGCCTGGCCATCTGCCTCGCCGGCCTCGGCGTCTACTTCCGGCACGTCACCGGCAGCGCGACCACAATTCCCTATGCCGTGAATCAGCAAACCTATGGGTGGCCGCTGACTCTGCCCTGGACCACCGTGCAGTTCAGCACGCAGTCGACCCCGGAGTTTCGCAACTACTTTCAATACGAACTCGACCACCGGCTCAATCACACCGTGCCCGAATTATTCCTCGTGGCCAGCGCCGTCAAAGCGCAGCTAAACTGGCGTCTTTATTTGGGACCGGCTCTTAGCATTCCGCTTTTTACGCTTGGATGGTGGTACCGCAACCGCCGCATCCGCGCTCTGCTCGTCACCGGCGGCTTCCTGCTGGCGATGACCGCCATCACGCCCAACTATCCGCACTACCTTTCCCCTATGACGGTAATCTTCGCCGCAGCCGCCGTGATGGGTGTGCGCCACTTCCGGCACTATCAATATGCGGGTGTGGCAGCGGGCCGCCGATTCACGCAAATGATCCCGTTGATCCTCGTGCTCTGCATCGCTGCGCGCCTCGCTATGGGCGCACGGCACGTGCCGCTGCTCGCCTTCAACAGCGGACATCTCTTCACATCCTGGTGCTGCGGCGATCGCGGCCAGGTCGACCAAACGGCTGTCATGGAGCAACTGCCTCCAGGCGGACAGCATTTGATTGTCGTGCGCTACCGCCCGTGGCACGATTTCGTTGCCCAGTGGATCTATAATGAGCCCGACATCGATCGCGCCCGCGTCGTCTGGGCACGCGAACTGGACCCGGACCAAAACGCCAAACTGACGACCTATTTCCACAACCGGCAGGTGTGGCTGTTCGAGCCCGATCTGACTCCTCCGCAACTGAAACCCTACACCGGCGCTAGTATACTAAGACATGCATCGACTGGTGATTCTGCTGGCAACAGCCGCGCTCTCGCAGGCGGCGCCACAACATGGGGTCAAACCAAAACGCCTGATCATCCGTAACGCCCTTCGCGGCCGGTGCACACTTCGCCCGTGGTATGAAGAAATAAGATGACCTCATTCGATTTTGGATTACGTACCAGAGTTGTCTCCGGACCCGGAACCTTCGAAAAGCTGGAGTCGCTAGCCCGCGAATTGGGCTTCCGCCGCACCTTGTTGGTCTGCGACGAAGGCCTCGTCAATGCAGGCTTCGCAGCGCGCGCGGCCGCCATGCTGCAAGAGGCGATTCCCTTCCACGCCTTCGACGCAAACCCCGATACGGCTATGGTCGAAGCCGGCCGCAAATTTGCCGAACCGCTCGCCATCGATTCCATCATCGGCCTCGGCGGCGGCAGTTCCATGGACTGCGCCAAGGCGATCAACTTCGTGCTCACCAACGGCGGCACCATGAAAGACTACTGGGGCCACAATAAAGCATCGAAGCCGATGCTGCCCATGATCGGCATCCCCACCACCACCGGCACAGGTAGCGAAGCGCAGACTTACGCGCTGATCTCCGACGCCGAAACGCATGTGAAGATGGCCTGTGGTGATGACAAAGCGGCGTTCCGCGTGGCGATACTTGACCCCGAATTGACCGCCTCGCAGCCGCCATCCGTGCGCGCCACGGCAGGCTATGACGCAATCTCGCACGCCGTCGAATCCTTCGTATGCACCAAGCGCAACGCAGTCTCAACCATGTTCGCTCGCGAAGCCTGGCGACTGCTCAACGGAGCTTATGAAAAAGCAATGACCGAACCAGGCAACATCGAAGCCCTCGGCGACATGCAGGTGGGCGCGCACTTCGCCGGCGTGGCGATCGAAAACTCCATGCTCGGAGCAACGCATGCCTGCGCCAATCCGCTGACCGCGCATTACGGCATCACGCACGGCGTGGCCATCGGCGTCATGCTCAAACACGTTGTGCAGTGGAATGCCCACCCGGCCTACGCGGAATTGCACCCCGCACTGGCCGCGCGCCTCCATGAACTGGCGCAAATCGGCGGCCTGCCCCAATCGCTCGCGGCAACCATGGCGCGGAAAGAAGACATACCCCAACTCGCCCTCGACGCGTCCAAACAATGGACCGGCACTTTCAATCCGCGGCCGTTCGATGCGGCCGGCGCAAAGGAGATCTACGAATGCGCATTCTAACCCTGGCACTGCTATCGCTACCCGCCTTCGCACAGTGGCCGCAGTTTCGCGGAAACCCGCAATTGACGGGCGTTTCGAGCGAAAAGCTGCCCGCCACACTGAAGCTGCTGTGGACCTGGGAAGGCGGCGCGGAAGTCTTCGAATCATCGCCCGCCATCAGCGACGGCACCGTGTACATCGGCGCGCAAACGGGCGATCTGATCGCCGTCGATCTCGCCACCGGCAAACTGAAGTGGCGCTATAAAACCGGCAAGGACATCGGCGAATCCTCGCCCGCCGTCTCCAATGGCATCGTCTACATTGGCGACTACGATGGCGTGCTGCACGCCGTCAACGCGAAAGACGGCGCCGGCCTGTGGAAGCATAAGACCTTCGCTGAAATTAAATCCTCGCCAGTTGTCATCGGCGACCGCGTCCTGATTGGCTCTTACGATCAGCACCTCTACTGCATGAACGCCAAGACCGGCAAGCCGCTGTGGGATTTCGAAGGCGGCGGACCGATGCACGCAACGCCCGCGGTGATCGATGGGGTGGCCTACATCTCCGGCTGCGACGAACATTTCCGCGCCATTCGCATCGCCGACGGCAAGGAAGCCTATAACGTATCGGCCGGCGCTTACACCGGAGCTTCGCCCGCGCTGATGGGCTCCATGGCCTACTTCGGCACCTTCGGCAATGAAGTGATGGCCGTCGACATGAAGCTGAAAAAGATCCTTTGGCACTTCGAAAACCCGACGCGCAAATTTCCCTTCTACTCTTCAGCTGCGGTGAGCGATGGAAAAGTCGTGCTCGGCGGGCGAGACAAAAACGTTTACGGCCTGGATGCCAAAACAGGCAAGCAGATCTGGAGCTTTGCCACCAAGAGTCGCGTGGAATCATCACCAGCAATCGCTGCGGGCCGCGTCTACATTGGCTCTAACGATGGCCGCTTCTATGTGCTCGACCTCGCCACCGGCAACAAGTTGTGGGAATACAATGCGGGAGCGCCTCTTTCGAGTTCGCCCGCAATCGGCAATGGCCGCGTCGTTATCGGCGCGCAGGATGGCCGCCTGTACTGCTTCGGCAGCTAGCCGGCAACGGCTGCGGGGACTGCCCACGCTGTCCCAAGCGCAGCGCGTGCACAGTGCGGGCTGTCCCCCTTGTCGAACACTCCGCCTGCTAGTTCTTCTTCTCGGCAAACGTCACGCTGACCGAGGTGGTGTCGCCATCGCCGCCGACCACCACGTGCACCGTACGATGCGCCTCTTTATTTTCCGCAGTGATCATTGCGCCCGCGCCATCGCCGCCTGAAAATTCTCCAGCAATGCCGAAGCCGCCGGCCTTCAGCTTCTCGCGATAGAACTCCGCCACAGCCTTGGGTTTGGCGCTCACGGTGAAAGCCACCGTGCCATTGTCCCCATCGGCCGATTTCGACGACATGTTCGCCGTCTGTTTCGCCCCCGCGAACACAGGCACCCAATCAGGCGGAGGATTGCCGCCGTTGGCGGAGAAGCTGACCGAGCCCTCTTTGCCGCCTTCCTCCTT
>CAIRSA010000193.1 GCA_903881085.1 uncultured Acidobacteriia bacterium | reverse complement strand
CGCCATGCCAACCATGTACAGCAACGCGGAGACCACCAGCACCGCCAGCAGGGAGGCAATGAGGGCTAACAAGCGCTTTTGGGATCGTTTCATGATAATGTTTCATTCAAGGTCGCTTGCCGCCGGATGAGCTCGCCAAGCGAGGGAGCGGCGAACGCGAATTTGCCGAAGCGGTTCCTAGGTGTGTGGTTGGATTGATATCAAGGAGTTAATCACTGACGGAATTGAATCTGATCGCCGCCCGCGTCCAGACGGATACGTTGTCCATCTGTGATTTTGTCGCTCAGCAACGCATCGGCGATCAGCGTTGCCCAAGAGAACGCCGCAACGCGCTGCCACCGCCCGTGCAGCGTCATCTCTTCCAGTGTGGCTGACGCCTCGCGCACCAATGCCTCCACCCGTTCCACGAATTCACCTCGGTACTTCGTCCCCGGCCTTCAAAGAATGTGGGCGTCCCCGCCCACATTTGCCAATGCAACGCGAAAGCTCGCGGCAGCCGCCACCTTTTCTCCACCCATTGTCATGGCCATGGCATGATTAAGTGTGTGGTTGAATTGAAATCAAGGAGGGGCAGACTGGTGATATTGAATCTGCCCGTCGATTGCTTCGAGTCGAATTGTCTGGCCCGCAGTGATTTTCCCGCTCAGCAGAGCCTCGGCGATTAACGAGCCCAGCAACCGATCCATCACCCGTTCCAGGTTCCTCGCGCCGTATTCGTCGCTGAATCCTTCCCGCAAGATCCATTCCTTTGCGCTCTCGTCCGGGCTTCTTCAAGCCAGCCCGTGCCAGTCGCACCGCTTCCGCCACTGCTGAAATCGCCTCCGCCTGGCCCTTCACCCGCTTTGCTAGATCCTCTTCCAGCGCCATGAGCCGAGCACCCTCATCGGCATTCAACGAACCCACCGGGATGCCGCAACGCGCCGCCACCGCCCGTGCAACGTCCGCTCTTCCAATGTGGCTGACGCGTCCCGCGGCAGGCCGTGCCTGCGGCGTCTCGCCGCAATTCTTCTCATCCACCTGCGGCGTCAACGTCTGAAACCTCGCCGCCGCACACGCCTGGTCCACCAAATCCAGCGCCTTGTCCGGCAGCCGGAAATCCGGCAGATAGCGGATCGACCATTCCACCGCCGCCCGCAGTGCCGCGTCGTCGAGCGCCACCCCGTGGTGCGCTTCCAACCTCGGCCGTAGCGCCAGCAGAATGGCGACGGCTTCCTCGGCGCTCGGCTCCTCCACCATCACCGACTGGAACCGCCGCTCCAGCGCCCCGTCCTTCTCGATGCTCTGGCGGTATTCGCGGATCGTGGTCGCCCCGATCACGCGGATCGCGCCACGGGCCAGCGCGGGCTTGAGGATGTTCGCCGCGTCCATGCTGCCGCCAGCCTGGCCAGCCCCCAGCAACAAGTGAATTTCATCAATGAAAAGAATCGGCTTCGGCTCCAGCGACGCCTCGCGCACCAATGCTTCCACCCGTTCCTCGAACTCACCCCGGTATTTCGTCCCCGCCACCAGCGAAGCCAGCGAAATCTCGATCACCGCCGGCCGACCCAACGCATCCGGCAACTTCCCAGGGCGTTGGCTTGGCTGGGCTAGTCTTGGCAAGGGGGGGCGGTTTTGATGAGTTTCAACGATTTATCGCGATGATCGCGGTAGTAATCGAAGGCGTCGTTGAGGGAATCAAACTCTTCGAAGGGG
>CAIRSA010000192.1 GCA_903881085.1 uncultured Acidobacteriia bacterium | reverse complement strand
TTTTTTTAATGATACGGCGACCACCGAGATCTACACATAGAGGCACACTCTTTCCCTACACGACGCTCTTCCGATCTCGAAGATCTTCTTTTCGAAGAGGCGCTTCACAACCAGGTTGCCCTTTACGCCGAGCTTATCGGAAAGCTCTTTTACCGTGATGCCTTCGGAAATGGTGATCTCGCGATCGATCGGCGGAGGCGCGGCCTGTTCGTTGCGCTTGTGCGAACGAAGCTGCAGCTTTCCTTCCTGCTCCTCGCGCTCACGCGGCACCAGCGGACGGCGCTTGGCGACATCGCGGCGCTGCGTATCGGTCGGCGGCGGGGCGGCGGGCTCGATGCGCATCGTGGAAGTGGGATGCATCGGGCGTCCACGCATGCCGGGACGCGGCGGACCGCCGGGACCGGAAGGCATCGGCGAACCAGGACGGCGAACGGTCTGTCCGGGACGGATCGGTCCATCGTAAATCGGGCGGCCTGGCGTGGGCGATGCCGGCGGACGGCTGGGCATGCCAGGGCGCGGTGCAGCCGGAACCGGAACTGCCGGGCGTGCCTGACGGATTCTTTCTAAAATCTCAGGCCGCGGAGGAACCACCGGACGCGCGGCGGGCTGGCCAGCCAGAGGCGGCCGGGTGGGGCTTGGGCCGCCAGGACGAGCCTGGCCGGGAGCCATCCCGTGCTGTTGATGCGGTTGCGGCGGACGCGGGCCGCCTGGTTGCGGCGGGCGCGGGCCACCGGGCTGCGGCGGACGCTGCGCCAGTGGCGGGCGCTGCGGATGAATCGGTTGCTGATGCGGACGCGGGGCGCCTGGCAAACCGCCGGGGCGTGGGCCGCCGGGCTCTGGCCGGTTATGCATCACCGGCTGGCCGGGACCTGCGCCCGCAGTGGGCGGGGGCATAGGCTGGCGTGGGCCGGACAGAATCTGCCCTGGCCGTGGCGTCGGCGAATTGGTTGGAATCGGTTTGGCGGAAAGCGTCACGGCCGGCTTGGGCAAAGCAGGCGGCGCCGGGTGGTGCATGACTACCGGTGGGGCAGGCATCTGGGGCACTGCCGCGACTTCACGCACCGGGGGTGCAATGGGCGGGGCGAGCGGCACCGCGTTCTGAACAGGTATGGCCTGCACAGGCACTGCCTGGGCTGCCGCTGGCGCGACTGGCGTTGGAGCCGGCAGCGGCGGCAGCGGAGCAGTGGGAGGCGCCTGTACCGGCGGATGGAATGAATGGCTGCCAGCCAATGGTGGGCGCAACGGCTGTGGCATTGGCCGGGATGTCAGCTTTTCTTCAGGTGTAGGTTCCACGATAGTGGGCAACGAAACAGTTTCCTTCTTCTCGGTCTCAGCCGCCATGACGGCAGGCGCGGTGGCAGTCGGGGCAGCGGGCTTATCGTGTCGCTCACTCACATGGGGAGCATGTGCTTCGGGCTCTTCAGCGCGGTGGGCGAAATCTCCGCCGGAATACTCTTGACCTTCCGGCGTGTCGAACCCAAACTGGCGGCGGATCTTAAGCGCTACGTCGTCATCGATCGAGCTGGAGTGCGTCTTCTTATCATCGACGCCCAAATCAGGGAGCAGCTCCAAAATTTTGTTCGGCTTTACTTCGAGCTCCCGTGCCAGCTCGTTGATTCGAATTTTACTCATATTTAAGTTGTTGCTTTATACTTCTTAACGATCCGCGCAAGATCCCCGATTGTCATGGTAACAAATTCCCATTCGCCACCCAAACTGCCCTTGGTATCCAACTATTCGCCGTGCTTGCCGTCTCCGGCACTTTTGGGGTGGGCTGGCTCCTCGGCCAACGCCACTTCCTCTGACTCCGCCGCCGCTTCTGGTTCTGTTGTTTCCGCTTCCGCCGCTTCGCCTTCAGCCTCAGTTCCGGCTTCGGCTTCCACTGCTGCTTCCGCCTCACCGGCAGCCGGTTCTTCCGTGGCTGGGGTTACTGCTTCCGGCACTGGTGCTTCAGGTTCGACTTGTTCGGCTTCGGCTGGAGCATCTTCAAACTGCACATAGTAACTGTTGACCGCGACCTGGATTGTCTCGACCATATCGGGCCCGATTCCCTGGATCAGTTCCAGATCCTCCGGTGTCATGGACCCCAGTTGTTCCACCGTTGTAATGCCAGCTTCGATGAGCTTTTCCGAAATGTCGTCGGTCAGTCCATGGTCCATCAAAACCGCGACCGGCGCGCCCGGCACGACCAGGGCGCTCATCTGCGATTCCACTTCCTGCCGTTTCTCTTCTTCGCTCTTAATGTCGATCTTCCATCCCAGCAGTTTTGCGGCCAACCGGACATTTTGGCCTTTTTTTCCGATGGCGAGCGACAACTGCGTGTCGTCTACGATCACTTCCATGTGGCGATCCTGCATGGAGAGAATCGACACGCGACTGATCTTGGCTGGGCTCAAGGCATGGGTGGCGAAGACAACCGGGTCGTCGGAATATTCGATGATATCGATTTTTTCGCCGCGCAATTCGCGGATGATCGACTGCACGCGCATGCCCTTCATGCCAACGCAGGCGCCGACGCTATCCACATCGCGGTCGCGGCTTGATACGGCGATCTTGGTGCGCTCGCCGGCTTCGCGGGCACAGCCTTTGATCAAAACCGTGTTGTCGTAAATCTCTGGAACTTCCTGCTCGAAAAGGCGCTTTACGAATTCCGGGTCAGCGCGCGAAAGAACGACGCCGGCGTTTTTGCCGGACTTGTCGACAGTTTTGATTACGCAGCGGACGCGGTCGCCGACGCTGAAGTTTTCCAGGCGCGATTGCTCTTTTTTCGAAAGACGGGCTTCGGTCTTGCCCATATCCAGAACCAGGTCCTGGCCTTCAATGCGCTTTACGGTGCAGTTCACCAGTTCGCCCACGCGCGTGGAATATTCCACGAAGATCGTGTCGCGCTCGGCTTCGCGGACCTTCTGTAAGATCACCTGCTTGGCTGTTTGCGCGGAGATGCGGCCGAGCGATTCGGTCTTTTTCGGAATTTTGATCTCTGCGCCCAACTCCGCTTTTTTGTCGAAGGTGCGGGCTTCGCCGAGCGTCATCTCGCGCAGCGGGTCGGTCACTTCTTCCACAACACGCTTCACCGCGGATATCTGCAGAACCCCGCTCTTAGTATCGATTTCGGCAATCAGATCTTCGGCCGTACGGAAATGTTTGCGCGCGGCCACAAGCATGGCGTCCTTCACCGCATCCATGACGATCTGTGCGTCGATGCCCTTTTCCTTACTCAGGATCTCGATAGATTGAAAAATACTGCCCAATGATTGCCTCGCTTTATACCAAATTACTTTACTTAATGATGAATCGTCTGACGGAACTTACCACTCAAACTTCAGGTTCGCTTGCGTAACCTGGTCTAACCCGAAGGAGATATCTTTGCCTGAACTGGCTCGCAACGTGATTACTCCATCTGCGAACGAAAGCAGTGCGCCTTCCCACTTTTTCTGGTTTTCCACTGGTTCCTTAAGCGCTACTTTCACTTTCTGGCCGATAAATCTTTCAAAATCCCTGGGTTTCGATAGCTTGCGTTCCACGCCAGGAGAACTGACTTCCAGCGTATAAGGTTCGCCGGGAATCGCATCTTCGGCATCGAGCAACTCGCCGACCTGATGCGAAACCGCTTCGCAGTCGCCAAGAGACACGCCCTCTGGCTTGTCGATATAAATGCGCAGCATTCGGGCCGCACCTGCGCCCTTGAGCTCGACATCGACAATCTCAAGTCCCGCGGCGGCGCCGATACGCTCGACGATTTCATTTACTCTTGCTAGCACGCTATCTTTCATTCAGCCAATAAAAAAGTGGGCTTTCGCCCACTGATGCAGTTCGACAATTTCATTATACACTGCCCGCAAAATGGGGACGGGCGGGAGCGGGCACCGAGTAGGGGACGGAGCGCTCTGTCCACGCGCTTCCGCTTGGGACAGAGGTCTCCGTCCCCGAACGGTTATCTGAACCACGGTGCGAAGTTACTTGGCCTTTTGGGGAACGTAGTTTGCGGGAAGGGCGGAGCCTGCACCAAAGAAGAACTCTTCCATTTGCTTGAGCAGAAACTCCTGCGCTTCCTTGGTGCCGAGGTTGAGACGATACTCATTCATGATCATCTTCATGTGCTCGACCCACATCTTCCAGGCCTCTTTGGAGACATTCTCGTAAATGCGTGCACCCAGCGGATGGCCATCGAACGGAGCCTCATCGAGACCGCGCATGTCCTTCTGAAACTTCACGCAGAATACGCGGCGTCCGCCAGTATCTTCCGGTTCCGGCAACGTCCTGCCATGTCCACAACCCATATCACCTGATCTCCTCGTCTAAAACTCTAGGATAACTCAGATTTCGCTATTTGGCCTCAATATAGGGAATTCCTCTATCCATCCACTCCGGCCGCGGGGCGCCTTTCAGGTAGTGATCGAAGAACTGCTGCATGCGGATGGTGTAGTCCTTTTGATTGGGCCGCTTGTTGAGATGATGCGGCTCGCCGTTGTAGTTGAACATGTACACCTCTTTGCCGAGGCGGCGGAGGGCGAGGAAATATTCAATACCCTGATACCACGGCACGGCGTCGTCGGCATCGTTGGCGATCATCATGAGCGGCGTCTCCACGCGGTCGGCGCGGAAGATGGGCGAATTCTCAATGAAGCGCAGCGGGTACTGCCACAGTGTGCCGCCGATGCGGCTCTGTGTTTTTTCGTATTGAAACTGCCGCGGCAGGCCTGTGCCCCAACGGATGCCATCGTAAGCGGAGGTCATGTTGGCTACGGGCGCGCCGGCGTTGGCGGCTCGGAAACGGTTAGTCTGGGTGACCATGTAGGCTATCTCATAACCGCCCCAGCTGTGGCCTTGAATGCCGACGGCTTTCTCATCGACGAAGCCTTGCGCGATCACACTATCGAGCGCGGGCAGCACGCATTTGAGGGCGCTCTGGCCGGGGTACCCGGGGGTGTAAACGATATCGGGCATCAGCACCAGATAGCCGTTGGAGGCATAGAAGGTAGCGTTCATGGTGTGGCGCGGGGCGGGCGGCACGTAGGTGTTGAGGGTCTGCGTGAGGCGCTCGTAGATGTAAACGAGCAGCGGGTATTTTTTCTTGGGATCGAAGTTCGCGGGCTTGATGAGAATCGCTTTTAGCGGCACGCCATCGGTATTGCGGAAACTCACCAGTTCCGATTTGCCCCAGAGGACATCCTTCTGCTGCGGATTGGCATCGCTCACTTTCGTGAACTTGCGGAATTCGGCATCGGTGACGAGGAGGTCGGGGAACTTTTGAAACGTCGACGCGGTGAGCAGCATGACATCGGCATCTTTGGCTTTCACCGGCACAGAGTAGTTTTCGGCGCCCATGATTAATTTCTTGGGCTCGCTGGTGGAATCGATGCGGTCGTGATAGAAACCGGTGTCGCGCGTATCCTCGTTTTCGGCTCGCAGCAGCAGGGGTTTGGACGGGTCGATGCCGCGGTCGCGCGGATCGGCATCGAGGCGGACGTAGCGGAACGCGAGGTGTTCTTTGCGGCCTACGGCATCGGTCAGATTCTTCGCGGAACTGCCGTCGGGTGCGATCTGCCAGATGTCGTAGCGGTCGTAGACGAGGATGTATTTGCTGTCTCGGGTCCAGCCGGCGAGGCCGTAGGCGGGAGGAGTGTTCGGCGTGTCGGTGAGCTCTTCAAAAAACTTCACTCCGAGTGAGGCGGTGAGGTTGATGGCTTTCTGGGTGGCGGTGGCGAGCGAATGCCAATCGCGCCCATCGAAAGAGACCGCGAACTCTCCGTTGGGCGAGATGGTGAGCGGAAAGCGGCCCTTTTTTACCAACTGTTTTCGATCGCCGGTGCGGAGATCGACGAGATACGAATCGGAGTAGCGCTCGTCGTATTCGACCAGCGGGCGGTAGGCGCGGTCATCGATGCCGACTCCCCAGCGCCCGTCTTCGGTGGGATTCACGTCGGCCATGGTTGCGTCGGCGAGCTGCACGAATTTCTTTTCGGCGATGTTCCATGACGCGCGATAGGTGCGGTTACGTTCCCGTTGGGCAGCGGCCTTTTGCATGGGCTGGATGTTGGAGTCTTTCCAGTTCCAGAGATCGAAGACAGCCTTCTCTTCGCCGTCGTCATCGGCGGAGGCTGGTTTCTTCGCTACTGGCGCGCAGCCAAGGAAGACCATTGCGCCGTCGCGGGAGAAGGAAACCACGCCTTTGTCGCTGGCTTCCAGGCCTGCGGTGGTGCATTCGGTTTGGGCGGTGGAGGCTGCGTCGTCGCGCTTCCAGAGATGCAGTTTGGTGGAGGCTAGAAAGGCGAGCTGAGACTGCTTGTCGTCCCAGGTGAGCTTGCGATAGCGGCCTTTTCCTTTCACGAGCGTGACGGGTTGAGCCGAGGGTGCGGCGGTGACGGCGAAGACTCCGTTTTCGTCTTCGGTCTTCGAGGCTACGGCGTAGACTAGCTTGACGCCGTCCTTGGAGAAGGCGTATTCGACGACGTCGACGAACTTCTGCTCCGTGCCATCAGCGAGGTTGCGCATGACGAGTTCGCTGCCTTGTTCTGCACGAGCGGTACGGCGGCGCGCGGTTGCCGCAGGTGCTGCGGTTGGTGTTGCCGGAGTGGGTGCGGGGCGATGATAGGCGATCCAGCCTTTGCCTTCTTCCGGCACTTGAAAGTCTGCGACGTTATCGATGCGGGTGACTGCGCCGGTGGTGGAATCGAGAATCACCATGCCGTTTTTGGGCATCTCTTCGGGCTTCTTTTTTTCCTTTTTCGCCTTCTTCAATTCGGCTTTTGACGGGTTGGTGGCAACAATGACGTAGCGGCCATCATGGGTAAAGAAAAGTGCTGGTCCGCGCGGGGCGGCGCGGGGAGTCTCGGCGGATGGATCCGCGTCGGCCTCGACTGCCGTTGGCTTTGCGCCGATGGGCGCGCGGAACTCGGCGCCGGTCGATAGATTGCGCACCACCAGTTCGCCATCGCCATCCTGAGGCTGCAGTGCGTAGGCGGCAAATTTCCCGTCGCGAGAAAGTTTTGGGCTGGCGATGCTGCGCCATCCATCGAAGTCGATGTGAGTCAAGGGTCGCTGCGCGAAGACACTTGCGGCGCAGAGCAGCAACCAGAAAAAACGTCTCATAATACCGAGTCTCCCAAGTTGAATCATAAACCCGCCATCGCCTGGGACGCACGTGGTCCACGATAAAATCAAAGCGAGCTCAATATGACGATTCGCCATTTCACATTAGCAGATATCGCGGCGATTGTTCCCGTTTTCATGCGCGGCTTCCGGCACCAGGCGAACCATCAGCGCTTGCTGGAATGGCTGTTACAGCTGCAGCCGGATGGGTTTTGGACAATGGAGGTGGATGGCAAACTTGCGGGCATGGTTGGCGCGGTTCGCTACGATGAGGCGGCTTATTTGAACATGATGGTGGTGGAGCCGGAGTTGCAAGGGCGGGGCATTGGCAAGGCGCTGCTGGAGACTTTGCTGGCCGACCTGGCGCGGCATGGATGCAAGACGGTGATGCTGGAAGCCACTCCGGCGGGGAAGCCGCTCTACGAACATTTTGGATTTGCGGTGGACGGCGGCACGCACGATCTTCGGCGGTTGGGCGAGCGGGAGTGCGCCGTGGTGGGGGCTGCCGGTTTACCTGATGATTTCGACGAGATCGTAGCTTGGGATGCGGCGGCTTTCGGAGCTGAGCGGCGGAGGATGCTGGAGTCGATGCTGGGGCTGCCTAACAGCCGGGCGATTACGGCCGCGGGCGGGATGATCATCGCTAATGAGTTTGTGGTTGGGCCTTGGGTGGCCGGCGATGCCGATACTGCGGAGGTGTTGCTGAATTTGGCACTGGGGTTGCGTACGACCAAGGCTGGACGGTTGATGGTGCCTGCGGAGAATGAAGCGGCTTTGGGGATGTTGCTGGGGCGGGGGTATGAGATTGGGCAGACGGCGCCGCATATGCGGCGTGGGCCGGCGTTGAAGGGGCGGAACCGTGGGCTGACTTTTGGGCAGGCTAGTTTAGCTTTGGGGTGAGAAGAAGGGCGAGTGCCACTCGCCCGCAGAATGCCATTCTGCCTACGTCGCTAATTTTTGTATAGGGCGCGGACGTCGGCCAGCCAGAGGGTGTTGGGCACAGCTTCGGTTGCGGTCACACCGGTTACGTCGAGCAGCGAGAGGCTGCGGATTTTCGTTGGATCGAACTTGCCGGCGGGGTCCGGCGGCGAATTTTCATCCAGGGCAAATTCGGTGAACGGGATCGTCACCGTTTGTTTTTTGGAGTCGCCCTTTACTTCGATAAGGTAGGTGTAGCGTGAGCCCTTGCCGGCTTTTTTCAACATCTCAACCGACACGGCTATCTGGGCATCGCTGCGCGAAGCGATGTCGAACGCGAGACGATCGCAACGGCTCAGATCCTCACTGCCCAGCCTGCGGTTCAGTAGCGCCATCTTTCCTGGCGTCTGCTTGTACACCGCTTCGAGAGCGGGTTTTTGCAGTGGATTTTCGCCAGGGCGAATCGCGATGTCCATGCCACCGAGGTTCATCCACTGGGCAAAGGGCCGGTCGAAAGCATCGATCGTTACGCCAGTGCCGGATGGGGCTGGTTCCGGCTCGCTGGTAGCAATTTGAAAATCGCTGATCAGCAGCGTATGGGCGCCGGTCAGTAGATCGACCGGAAACGGCATCTGCTGATTCGCGCCCATTACTCCAAACATCAATTTCAAATCCAAAAGGCCGATGCCCTGCACGGCGTCCAGGTCCAGCTTGCCATCCGGATCCACCGGATCGCCTGCCCCGTCGTTGGCTGTGAAATCCGAGGGCTGCAAGACAATCTGCTGCCACTTGTCTTTGGGCGACCAGAAATAGGTGGAGTAGTCTCCGCCGGGCTTTCGTTCGGCGAGGAAAACCGCAACCGGCGTGGACACGTCGGTCTTCAGCCAGAAGCGCATCGAGGTCATGCCCTCAAGTGCGGATTCGGTGGGCAGCACCATCACGGACATCTTCTTGCCAGCCTCGTAGTCAAAGGCCAGAGAGTTCGCGCCGGCGTGCATTTCGGCGGGCTTTTTGGTCGCGCGCAGGCTGCCTCCGCCACCCATCGTGGTCCAGCCGTTTTCGTCGGCTTCGAAGGTTTGTTTGATGATCACGTTGGCGGGCGTGGTTTGCGCCTGCGTGGTAAGAATGAAGAGCAGTAAAGCGGAGAACATGGCTGACACCTCCAGCACTTTAATTATAGTGCGCGCTGCGCATCGCCAGCGCCTGCGGCCGTGTTTTCATTTGCGTTCTCCAAGGCTGGATAGAGCGCCGAGAGCATGCGGAACTGGCGTCCGCCCTCACAGGTTTCGTCGTGATATTTGGCCATCAGTTGCGCCACGGCCTTGGCGTATTCGTAGGCGAACTCGCTGCGGTCCTGAGGGGAACGAAAGCGAATCTCGTTGGTCATCGTCAGCGTAGCCAGCTTCTTGTCAGCGGCGCGGGCACGGCTGGCCAATTCGGCTACTTCCGTGATGGCGCGCCCTGCGGAGGCGATCAGATGGGCGGAGGAGAAGCGATCCTGCACCTCCGGCACCTTGCCGAAAACCGAAGGATCCACCAGGTAGTGGCGCGCCGTCGCCTGCATCACGCGTTCCGTGCAATTGCCCTTGCGGCGCGCTTCCAGAAACGTGACGAGGCCGTGTTTTTCCAGCTCGCGCAAATGGTAATTCGCTTTTTGCCGGGGCAGGCTCATGCGGCGCGCGACGCCGGTGGCTGAGTCCGGCTCTTTCAGCAGATCGAGCATGCGCATGCGGATGGGATCGAGCAGGCTGGCGGCAGCATCGGGATTTCCAACGGTAGCGATTGGCTCCATGGACCCAGATTAATGAGAATAATTAGTTTGTCAAGAAAACTTCGCCCTACTGAAGGACGGAGCGGAGCCGCCGGAGCGCTTCTTTGGCGTCGGGGTAATCAGGCCGCAGTTCCAACGCTTTGTCAAAGCAGTGCTTGGCTTTGTTCAGTGTTTCCAGATGGAAGTAGACTCGCCCGAGGTTGTACCAGGCGTAGTGGGGATTATCGAACCGGGGGGCCTGGGTGGCCTTTTCCAGCCATGGAATGGATTCCACACACTTACCTTTTTCAATTAGATAGGCGCCGATATCGTTGTATGGATAGCCAAACGCGGGATCGACTTCGATGGCCGCCAGGCACTCTTCGATTGCCAGATCGAGCTTGCCCTGTCCGCGGTAAGTCCAACCGAGAAATGTGTGCGCTTCGGCAGTGGGGTAAGTCTTGATCGATTGCTTGTAGAGCGTGATAGCGTTTTCGACGTCACCCTTGGTTTGCAGCTGATACGCTTTTTGAAACAGATTGATGGCAAACTCTCGCAGCACTTCTTCCATATACCTGTTTTAGCGAAAAACACTTGTTAAAACAACCACTTGGAAGTACTTGCAGTACCAGGGTTAGAGCACAGTTGGGAGCTTGGATTCAGTCCCTACGTAGAACCCTTTGACGGGTTCCTCTGACGCGGGAAGACTCAGCAGATGGGGTTTCAGCACCAGGACCGAGTCGTTTTCATCCAGGGAACGGGTGTTGTTGCGGAAGAACTTGCCGAAGAAGGGCAGTTGCGACAGGCCCCACGGACCGTTGAAAGACAACGAATCCGTCTGCGTGGTCAGCCCGGCCATGATGGCCCATTCTCCGTTGCGAATGCGCACTCTGGAGTTGAATTTTCTGTTGGAAATAATGGGAATATTATTCAGGGCGGTACCTGACAGCAGTTTGAATTCGGCTTCGATTTCGAGCGTCATCTCATCCATCCCATGCACCTGCGGAGTCACTTTGATGGAGACTCCCAGGTCTTCAAACTGGAAGCTGGGTGGCGGCGTGTAGGTGACCCCGTTTCCCGTATTGCCGGTGACGGTACCAAAGTACCCGGAGGTCAGAATCGGGTAGCGGTCGCCAACGTGAAATGTTACCGGTTGCCCGGCGACGGTCATCATTTGGGACTTCATCATGCTTTGCCCCCAAGCCTTGGTCATGGTTGCGAACACGGCCGCGCTTGAGATGCCGACTCCGGTGTAAGTCTTTCCGCCGCCGAAAGTTACGGTGTTGGCAGCGGCGGCCGGCGGGGTGGAATTCCAAATACTGCCGAAATCCACCAGCGACGCTTTGTCCTGCAGATTGGTGCCGTAATTGCTACTTCCATTGCGATTGAAGTTAACGACCTCCACTTCAATTTCCACCATTGGCCGTTGAAAAAGGAGCTGTCTGAAGAGTTGTTGGGCTGGGGCGACTTTGGAGACACGGTCGCGCATCAGCGCTATCTTGCGGGTGTTATCGACCTGGAACTTCTGGATTTCCATGGCTTGCTGGACGCTGCGCGCAAGTTCCTGAATTTCCTGGGCGGAAACGGTTTCCGGCAGATCGACGATTAATGAGATGTTGGGCTCCAGTTCCACGCGTTTCTGCTGTGTATCTTTGGCCACCATGAACAGTAACTGGTTGCGGACGATGACAAAACTGTTGGTGGCAACTTCCAGCAGGCGCAGCGCTTCGCGGAAATCCACGTCGTCGACCTTGAATTTCACGCGCTTGCCCGCTTCGGCGGGGTATTCCTGATCGAAAAGAACGGCAAGGCCGAAGTTGCGCCCTACGAATTCAAAGAGTTTGCGCGGATCGGCGTCGAGGTCGAAGGACTGCTTACCCGGTTTTCCATTCAGTCGCGGAGGGGGCAGCATCTCGCGCGCTTCGCGCAGGTCGCTGTCGCTGATGACATCGCCATCGGAGGGTTCGGGCAACTCAGGCGCTGTCACGTTAACTACTGCATTTGCGCGGCTTTGCAGCGCCTCGGCACGTCCTCTGTACTCTTTGTTCTTCGGTTCCAGCGCGGCGGCCTGAGCGTAATAGACATAGGCACGGGTGAGTTCACCGGCTTTTTCAAGAGTCCGGCCGGCTTGAAAGAGCTGATAGGCTGTTTCGTCAGCGGAGAGCAGGGTGGCGGCGGCGAGAAGTAAGCAGATGGTTCTCAACATTAGACTTGACGCACCGGGCACGCCCCCCGTGCAGTTCATTTGCGCCCCGTTTTGTTTCTGTACTTTTGAAACCGCTCCCTCCGCACGTGTGAAGGAATCGGTTTGACCGCAAATTGGACCGGCGAATCGCCGGT
>CAIRSA010000191.1 GCA_903881085.1 uncultured Acidobacteriia bacterium | reverse complement strand
TTACAGGCCGAACTGCAGTCCTGGCAGCAGCAGAGAAACGCTGCAAAGCGAGGCATCGAGTGGACGTTTACGCGTCAAAAGGCGGACCGCAAACTGAGTAAGCATTATGTTCCGTAATTACATTGTTCTGATACTAGTGGCTCTGGACGCTGACCTGGGTGCTGACATTCAGGCGCTGAAGACGAAGGGCAGCCAGAACGTTGTTTCTTTGAAGAACCTGCAGACTTTGGCCAAAGCCGCATCGGACGTCAGGCAGCGCCTCGATTCGTTTCTTGGAGCGCCGCTCAGTGCGATGAACACCCGTTTCGCGACCCTGGCAACCGCCTATAGCAGTCAGAAGACTCACGCTTCCAATGTCAGCGGAAATCTGGATTCCCTTGCTTCCAGCTCTACGTTGGCTGCCAGAATCAAAACGTTGATCGCGGTCGAACCCTCGATTGCCGCCGAAGCCCTACCGGATATGGGGTTCAACGTATTGGCCAACGAGATATCGAAACTCGACGCCGCGATGGTCGCCAGCATCGCGAGTCTCAAAGTTAGCTTCGCCAATATCTGCAATACACTGTCAACCGATCTCACGGCCGCCGGCGCAATTCCTGTCACTGATGCAGGCGACAAGGCTCTGATTACCACCATCAACGGGCTGCAGTCGCAGTGCGCCAGCGCTGCCGCCAGTGGAAAAGTGGACCATCAGGCCGCCGCCGTGGAAGCCGTCAGAGGCGCCTTGAATGGCGTGCCCGTGATTAATTCAGCGCTCCAGACGCGTGTAACGGCCATCTTTACCGAAGCGGATAATGCCTTTAATCAAGGCAACACGCAGATCACCGCCATCGCCGGCTCGGAATTGCACACTTCCAGTGGCGAACAAGCGCTGATAGATTCCGTACATAATGCGGTCCAACTTCTCGAAGGCCAGCTCAGCGAACCTCTGCGGCAACAGCAGCAGGATATCCTCGCGGCACGAACAACCATCGATACGAACAAGAACGCAGCGGGGGCCGGCCCAATATTGAAAGCCCGCTTGGACGAACTCATCCTGGCCTTCACCACGGCCGTCGGAAGCGATGCGATGAACGGCATCGATAGCAGGATAGCCGCGCACGCGATCCCGGCATTCCCCAACGACCCCGAAAAGACCCACGCCAACAAACTGCGAAAGATCCTTTCGGATGTCACCGCG
Organism: uncultured Acidobacteriia bacterium; assembly: GCA_903881085.1. Classification (GTDB taxonomy): domain Bacteria; phylum Acidobacteriota; class Terriglobia; order Bryobacterales; family Bryobacteraceae; genus CAIRSA01. The sequence continues at coordinate 8,702 of CAIRSA010000191.1, read as the reverse complement.
GAGCCCGATGTGCTCAAGCATATCGGCCTGGCCGATGCCGCTCTGCCTTTACTGGATCTCGAACTGCAGTCCATTCAAACAGATCTGACCGGCGTCGGCGATGCCGCATGCTTCACGGATGCGGGGGCCGAACTCCAGCCGGTGCTCGACAAATTCCGCTCCCTTTGGACCGATTACATTCAGGTTCTGGAAACTCTCTACAATAAGCGCATTCCCGCTCCAATTGAGTTCGGCGATCCATACGTTCATGCACGAGCTTCCCTATTCGCTCTGATCGTGATGATCCGGACCATCGCGATGAGTCCCGGGATGAGCCTGACCGCCATGGTGAAGCTGGGGACCGATTTCCTGGCCGGTATGCCGACGGTGCTAACGCCTGCCGAAACACCCTGGTTTAACGACCTGAAGAAGGATCTGAACGACGAGATTTCGAAGGCGACGGCGTCGGCCGACCCTACCAGCATGGCTGCTCAGGAACAGGATGCCTTCGGCCGCCTGGGCGACATTGCCATCGAACTTGGAACTCCCCCGGCCCAGTCGGCGAAAACCATACTCACCCTCAAAGATAGCTTCAAGACCGGCTCCGACACGGTGGCGCGCTCTCTCATCGCGCTGAATCCGTCGCTTGGCACCAACCTTTACGACGGGTGGCGCAGTCAGAAGGTAGGCGGAACCCAGGCGGATGTCTACGCGCTCCGCGTCCACGGATCCCTGTTTGGCAGCAGCGCCGCCCGGCCTGTCGTTACGACCGTGAGCTTCACCAATGTAGAAACGATTACCACCAGTTCTCCGTCCGACCTAACGGTCGAAGAGTTGCCCGGCATCATTCACCTGGACACGCCCAATGACCGGATTCTCCCGGATAGCTGGGTCGTGCTGCTGACGAAGCGAACTGCCTTGCCGTTTATCGCGAAGGCTGTGAATCCCTCCGTCGTTGCTCCGGCGAAATACGGGCTCGGCGGTAAGAGCACCGCGATCACCCTCTCCGCTCCCTGGTTTACGGATGCGATCACCGACTTCAACATTATCCGCACCGCCTCCGTCTATGCGCTGAGCGAAAAGCTGACTCTATCGGAAAGGCCGGTTGACGATCCCGTGGGCAACACCAAGGGTGTCGATCCGTCCAAGCTCGAGTTGGACAACTACTACGACGGCGTGGTGCCGGGACGTTCCGTGGTGGTTACCGGCGAACGGCTCGATGTGGCGGGCGTCGTCGTGAGCGAGGTGGCGGAAATCGCCGCAGTGAGCCAGATCATCGACGAGAACTTGCCCGGCGACACCATCCACACTACCCTCACGCTCTCAACCAACCTGCAATACGGATACAAGCGGGCAACCGTGAAGATCAATGCCAACGTGGCGCCGGCGACCAACGGCGAAACTCAGAAAGAAGTTCTTGGATCAGGCGATGGCGCTCAGACCTTCCAGAACTTCCGGATCAAACACCTGCCACTGACGTGGCTCTCTCAACCCACGCCCTCGGGAGCCCAGAGTACCCTGCAGGTCCGTGTCAATGACGTGCTGTGGCACGAAGCGGACAATCTGGCTTTCCTGGGGACTTCCGATCGTGGCTTCGCCACCAGCATTGAAGACGACGGAACTACCAACATCACGTTCGGCGACGGGATTCACGGCGCGCGCATCCCCACCGGAACCGAGAATGTCCGCGCGGTCTATCGCAGCGGTATCGGCGAGCCGGGCAACGTGCCCGCCGGCCAAATCGGAATCCTCCCCAGCCCACCTTTAGGGGTGACCGCTGTTAACAATCCGGCACCCGCGACCGGCGGCGCAGATGCGGAATCGCGCGATCAGGCGAGGCGCAACGTGCCGCTCGCGGTTCAGGCGCTCGACCGGCTGGTGTCGGTGAAAGACTATGCCGACTTCGCCCGCACTTATGCCGGCATCGCCAAGGCGAACGCCACGCTGCAAAGTGGGACGGTAAGCGTAGTCATCGCGGGAATGAACGACATCCCGATTTCTAAAACGTCCGACCTGTTCTTCAACCTGCGGAAGTCGATGAAGAGCTTCGGCGACCCGCACCAGCCGTTCACTTTAGACATTCGCAAGCTAAAGCTCCTCGCCATGTCTGCAAAGATCGCCGTCGATCCCGATTACGATCCAGTCCTGGTCACGGCGAACGTCACCAACGCCCTGCTCGCGCAGATCAGCTTCGACGCGCGGGAACTCGGTCAGCATGCGCTTCTCAGTGAGGTGATTCGTATTATGCAGGCTGTCGCTGGCGTCGTTTACATCGATGTCGACCAGTTCGGCTTCATACCCGAGACTCTGAAACCCGATGAAGTGGTTGCGCAGGTGGCAGGTATCACGGACGCACCGCCGCGAATCGTCATCGGTCCCGGCGAGATTGCCTATTTCTCACCTTCCCTTCCAGAAACACTGGTGCTCAATGCGATTAGTCCGGAGGCAGGCCAATGACACTTGACGATCGTCTCTACCGGCTGCTGCCGGCCATCTACCGCCAACGCGATGAGGAACTGGGCGGACCTGCCGGGGGGCCGTTGTTCGCGCTGCTCGGCGTCATAGCCGAACAGGCCGGCGTGGTCGAGCAGGATATCGCCCAACTTTACGAGAATTGGTTTATCGAAACGTGCGAGGACTGGGTGGTCCCCTATATCGGCGACCTGGTCGGTTACACGCCGGTATCGGATGGCGTAGAACCAGCCGGCAGCGCCGCCGAACAAAGGCTGCGCGAACGGTGTGTGATTCCGCGCCGGGAGGTTGCCAACACCATCGCCAATCGCCGCCGCAAGGGCACGCTGGCAGTTCTCGAAGCGTTAGCCAAAGAGACCGCTGGCTGGCCCGCGCGCGCCGTTGAGGTCTTCAAGCTGCTCGGTTGGACGCAACCAGTGAACTCCGTCCGCCTGAATCGCGGCCGCACGCTGGACCTGCGCGACAATCGCATGCTGGAACTTCTCGGCGGTCCATTCGAGCGCGCCGCCCACACCGTCAATGTGAATGGCTTCAACATTCCTTCTGTCGACCTCTTCGTGTGGCGTTTGAACAGCTACCCCGTCACTCGTACCCAGGCTTCGTGCATCGATAATCAGCCCAATTGCTACACGTTCAGCATCCTCGGCAACAACGCCCCGCTTTACAACAATCCCCGGCCCGACCCGCGCCGCGACCACGTGGCGGACGAGTTGGAGGTTCCGGTGCCCATCCGCCGCGAGATCTTCGAAGTGCGCGGAAAATCCGGTAAGCCTGAGGCGAATCCTGAGATCTATGGGCCTGGTAAGAGCATTCTGGTAGCAGTGGGCGAGCCGGAGAAACTCCGCGTGTTCACCGCCCAGGAGGTGATCCCTGCTGACCTCACGCATTGGCGCTACAGCCCTCCGTACGGAAAGATCGCGATCGACCCACACCTGGGCCGCATTGCCTTCCATGCCGAAGAGGCCAGCGATGTCTGGGTCTGGTACCGGTATGGTTTCAGCGCGGCCATGGGCGGTGGCGAATACAAGCGCCGTTTGTCCCAGCATGCCGATGCTGTCGTCATTCAGGTGGGGCGCGACGCCCAAGGCAACGTGGTTCAGTTCGACAGCCTTGGCGATGCATTGCGGGAAGCCGGCAAGCACCGCCATGCGGTAGTGGAAATCGTCGACAGCCGCCTCTACGAGGAGTCGATCCGTATTGTTCTGCCGGCCGAATCCAGCCTGCAGATCCGGGCGGCTAACCACCGGCGTCCGGTCATCCAGATTCCCGACCGCCGGACGGGGCGCGATTCGCTGCGGGTCGACATCTCGGCCGACAGCCGCTTCATCCTCGACGGCCTGCTTATCAGCGGCCGCTCAGTGCTCGTAACCGGGCATGGCACTGAGAATCATCGCCCCGATGTGATCATACGAGACTGCACGCTGGTGCCGGGCTGGATGATCGACATTCACTGTAAGGCTACGGACGCCGACCAGCCGAGCCTGGAACTTCGCGACACCAGCGCGCGAATCCGCATCGAACGCTCGATCCTTGGTTCCATCGAAGTCACCCAGAATGAATTGACGTCCGACCCCGTGCCTGTGTGCATCTCCGATAGCATTGTGGACGCCACCAGCGATGGCATGGACGCCATCAGTTCCGAAAAGGGTTGCGGAATCGCATATACGCTGCTCACGATCGCGCGCAGTACTGTGATCGGTCACGTTCACGTGCACCAGATCGAGTTGGCGGAGAACTGCATCTTCCACGGTGCGATGACCGTCGCGCGTCGTCAGACCGGCTGTATGCGGTTCTGTTACGTTCCGCCCGGTTCCCGCACGCCGCGGCGCTATGAATGCGAGCCCGACAAGGCGCTGGGGGAATTGGCGTCCGCGTTGGGCCATCCGCCGGACGACCAGGAAAACGAAGCGGAAAAGCTGAGGGTGGTTCCGCACTTCAACGCGACCCACTATGGTTCGCCCGTCTACTGCCAGTTAGCCCTCGACTGCGCGCCCGAAATCACCGCCGGAGCGGACGACGAGTCGGAAATGGGCGCGTTTCACGATCTCTTTCAACCACAACGCGCCGCCAATTTGCGGCAGCGGATCCAGGAATATGTCCCGTCATCAGCCGCGGTCAGCATCATCTACGCCAGTTAAAGGAGCCAATAGAAAACCATGAAGGGCGATTTTTCCCGTATCACATTCGATCCAACGAAGCACTTCACCAGCGTGCTGATGCAGCAGGGCCGCGTCCAACTCGACGCCGACTGGAACGAGCAGGCCGCCATCCTGCTGTGGCAGATCCGCACGCTCGCCCGTGGCTTAATCGGCGAGTTCGGTGGCGAGGCGGGCAGCTTCCAGATTTCGGCGGCTGCTAACGACGCCAACCAACTTCAGGCGGCAACCGGTCTTTACTTCGTACATGGAATCGCCGTAGAGAACAAGGCGTTGGCCAAAGTTCCCATGCCGGTCCAGCAGAAGCCAGTCAACGTCACAAACATCGGGCGGCTTGAAGCCGGGGCTGCGCCGGGCTCGACGGCGCCACCATCTCATACGGTGTCCTACGATGTTTTCCTGGCGGTCTGGGAGCGCCTTGTCACTTGGCTTGATGATCCCTCGATCCGCGAGATTGCGCTCGGCGATGGAATCGACACCACCGTGCGTACCCAGGTAAAGTGGAGCATCGTGGTTAGCCCCGCAAAAACGGATGCGACCGGCCAGACCGGAGATTTCGAGTTGCCGCTCCTACATGTGGGCCTGGACGGTGGCGTCAAATCCAGCAGCATCTGTAATATCTCGCCCGACTCCCGCTACCGTGGCGCTGGCAACCAACTCTATCGCGTCGAAATCCACAACACTTGGAACTCAAAAGACGGTGCCTCCTTCAAGTGGTCCCGCGAAAATGCCAGTCTTGTTTTCCCTGTTAAGAAGGTGGATGGGACAAAGCTATACTTGAGCACCATCGGCAGAGACGACCGGCTCAGCATCCATCCAGGCGATTACCTCGAGTTCGAAAGCAACGACATTCCATGGGACGAGGCGCTTCCACTCGCACATGTGCAGAGCGTCAGCGCCGACGATTCCTCCGTCACTGTGGATAAGGTGCCTGACTCGTTCAAGGTCTCTACGGGCAACCTTGCTGCCGTTCGCCGCTGGGATCATTCGCAAGAGAATTCCAGTGGACTGACCAAAGTAACCGAAGGCAAGCCAATCTCGATCGAAAGCGGTCTGAATATAACCTTCCAGACATCGGCGGCGCTGGCATGCCGCAGGGGCGATTACTGGTTGATTCCGGCCCGCACGGGTGTAATGTGGGCGCCGCCCTCCGGTACGCTGCCGGCTATCCGGCCGGAGTGCTTCCTGGCGCCACTCGCAAGCTTCTCGTTAGATGCCTTGGGAACCGTAAGCAACCTGCTGGATCAGCGCAGCATCATTCAACTGGCGGCCAAGCACGTGTAGCGAGCGGTTGCCTGCCGCCGGACTACACAGCAGCGGCTTTGGTACGCAGCGGGAACTTCACCTGCCTGACAAGCTGGTGCTTGACCATCTTGCGATACATGGTCATGCGCGACCACTGAAGGGCTTTTGCCGCCGAACTGATATTCCAGTCCGTGTCGCAGAGCGCGCTTACCAGACGGTCCCGCTCCCCGGGTGTCTTGTCCACGAGGGCCTTGAATCCAGAGGGTAGATCCGCCAGTTCCGCTACGTTTGAGGTGAGATTTACGTATAGCGATTCCACTAAGTTTCGCAGTTCCCGGATATTGCCGGGCCAGCTGTATTGTAGCAGCGCGCCCATGGCTTCTTCGCTGAAGCCCTGCATCTGGAGTCCGAACCGGCTGTTGAACTCAGTGATGAAGTGATTGACCAGCAGGCCGATGTCGCCCCGGCGTTCCCGCAATGGGGCAAGCTCAATCCGCGTGGCATTCAACCGGAAATACAGGTCTGACCGGAAATCGTGCACGCGTGTGAAAGGATTCAGGTCGCGGTTGGTAGCCGCGACGATCCGCACGTCCACCTGCGTGCTGCGTTTCGCGCTTAGCGGCCAGACTTCGCGGGTGTCGATTACGCGCAGAATCTTCGCTTGGGCATAGGGGCTCATCTCTCCGATTTCATCCAGAAAAAGGGTGCCCCCTTCGGCCAGCCTGATCTTGCCTTCGCTTGACGATTGCGCGCCGGTGAACGCGCCTTTTTCATAGCCGAAGAGTTCGCTTTCGAGAAGACCATCCGGGATTGCCGCACAGTTCACGCATACCAGCGGTTTTCCCTCACGCCGGCTTTGTGCGTGAATGGATTGCGCCACGATCTCCTTCCCCGTGCCGGTCTCGCCGGTGATCAGGACATTGGAATCCGTACGCGCCATTTTCCGTATCTGCTCGCAAGTTGCCCGGGCCGCCGCACTCGCACCAATCAGGACCGGTTTCAGGCTGTCGCCGGCGTAATTCGCCAGCAGTTTATTGACCTTCTCCGCCAAAATCCCCATGCCCGCAGGGAACCGAAGATACTCCGCGATACCCAACGTTACTGCCCGGATCGCTGCATCCTCATTGCTGTTGAGTACGACCAGCATTACCGGTAACCGGCCTCGCTGGCGCCGCCAGTGGTTAATCGCCGCCTCTGCCAGATCCCAGGTTGCCGGAGAGTATTCCAGCAGCAACAGATTCACGGATAACGGCCAAACCGGTTTGCCGGCAATCGCGGCAACGGTGGCCGTAATCCCGGCGTGAGCAAGAAGCGCGCGGATTTGCTCGCGCAGTTCCGGGGTTTGGACAGCGACACCGACACAGTTGGCCATGGTCTCTACCTATAGTGCGTTAATCGTTCCCGCCGTTGCAGAGCGTCCCCAGAATATTTTCTAAAAACTATACTACAGCAGCCATCGAGCGGAAGTGAGACGTAAAGGACCGGCTTCATTCCTTAAATAATGCCATGTTTTTCATGTCACATTCATTAACTCGCCGCTTACTAACATGCACGGCTAGCAGCAGGTAACCGCTAACCGATCCGCGCACGTCAGTAAGCGGTTCTTCGGGATCAATTGAATTTCCATTTTCCGGCCCAACTCCCCTTCGAGGTCAGGATGTCTCAAGTTCCGTTGCGTATCTCCCCCCAGTTGCTACGCTGCCGGCTCTTTGGGGGAGATCTGATTGTTTTCGTGACGGAACTGCGACAGCGCTTGGTACACGATGCGCCGGGCGCGGCTAATGCCCCCTAATGGGCGGTGTTCGGGCAAACAACGCCATGGGTTGAAGGATAAGTTATCTCCGAATTCACGGCGGTCCGGCGTGTCGAAAACCTGTTTGGGAATAGTCAGGGAAGCGACCTTGCGAAAAGGCGAGAGCGATTCATCCCAGGTTATTCCCGGGTCTTCGATCGGCATTTTATAAGGATCAATCTGGAATTGGACGGCGAAGTCGAAGACCGCATCGCTCGACCCAAGTTGACTTACCATCGCTTCCCTTAAGAAGTTCTCCGAAGGATTCTTGGGAGCTGGTATTTCGATTGGATCGCGAGGCGTTAGGGAGTATTTCACAGCCTTCTTTCCAAACAAGTAAGGTGCCACGCTGAAATAGCGAATGGCGAGCGGGTTGCTGAAACGGCGTAGCGACCACAGCAGGTTACGCAGCACGCGCAGATGGGTGAGGAAATACCAGATGAGCTGAACCTGCCCGCCTGTCAACGACGTAACGAGTCCATCGAATTCAGCAACGTCTTTGGTAACAAAGCGGCTGTCGCTGATCAGGATAAAGTCGTGTGTCTTCTCATCAGGTCCGCCCTGAACCAGTTCTTCACCCTCTACGCCCATAAGCTTCAGTGCAACCCCACGAATATCGGGCTTTGAATCTGGCGTTACGGTGCCATTCTGGTTGGAAAAACGCACCCACACAGGGTACACCCCGGATTGCTTGAAAAGGCCGACACGAAGCTCTTGGGGCAGATCCGGCAAGATTCGGAACTCACCCCGAACGCAGCCGTGCATCTTGGGATGCGCGTCGCGCAGCATGCGGGTCTTGGCATAATCGCGCTCCATTTTGGCCCGCAAATGGCGAATCAAGCTCTCGATATGTTCCGCCTCATTGGGCGGCGGATATTCCGTGGCAAGTTGCAGGTCCATGCTGTTGAGAGCGCTCCTTGTTAACCCGGTATGTTAACCCGGTATGTTAACCCGGTATGTTAACCCGGTATGTTAACCCGGTATGTTAACCCGGTATGTTAACCCGGTATGTTAACCCGGTATGTTAACCCGGTATGTTAACCCGGTATGTTAACCCG
>CAIRSA010000190.1 GCA_903881085.1 uncultured Acidobacteriia bacterium | reverse complement strand
TGGCGTAGGCGGTCATCGCAACAATCGGCATGCGCCGCCAGCGGGCATCTTTGCGGATGATGCGCGTTGCTTCCAGGCCATCCAACACTGGCATCTGCACATCCATCAACACCAGGCCGAAGGCTTCCGCTTCCAGCTTGGCGATCGCTTCCCGTCCATTGCCAGCCAAGACCACCTCAAAGCCGCGTTTGCGCAGAATGGCCGCAACCACTTTCTGGTTCACAAGATTGTCTTCCACTAACAAGACGCTACCGGTGGGGTGCGCGGGCTCCTGCTTGGCGACGGGTTCTTTCGGCACATAGACGGTTGTCTTCGAAGGGAGTTCGCATTCGAAAGTGACGAAGAACGTGCTGCCATGGCCCACTTCGCTTTCCACCCACAGTTTTCCGCCATGCATCTCCACCAACCGGCGGGTAATCGCCAGACCCAGGCCCGTGCCGCCGTACTTGCGCGAGATGCTGTCGTCAGCCTGTGTAAACTTGTCGAAAATCACCGGCAGCTTTTCCGCGGGAATGCCCGTACCCGTGTCCGTCACGTCCATATGCAGCTGGATCGTATTGTCCGCCGCGCCGCGCGTGCTACGCAGTTTGATCGACACCGAGCCCCGTTCCGTGAACTTCATTGCATTGCTTAGCAGATTAGAGATGATCTGGCGAATGCGCAACTCGTCACCCACAACTTCGAAAGGAACGCTGCGGTCAATCTGCTCGCGCAGTTCGATCCCTTTCTGGCGCGCCTTGAGTTCCTGCGAACGCAGACACTCGTTGATCAGTTGCGGCAGCGGGAAGGGAGCCCTCTCCAACACCATCTTGCCGGATTCGATTTTTGACAGATCCAGCACATCGTTGAGCAACGCCAGCAACGAATTGGCACAGCGCTGCGCCGTCTCCAGATGCTCACGCTGATCCGCTTTCATGCTCGAATCCAGCACGATCTCAATCATGCCCAGAATGCCGTTCATCGGCGTGCGCAGTTCATGCGACATGTTGGCCAGGAATTCGCTCTTGGCCTGGCTCGCTTCCACTGCGCTCTTCATCGCCGCTTCCATCTCTTCGGTTCTCTGCCGGATGCGCTCTTCGAGCATCTCCTGATGTTCCAGCAACTGGTGCCGGCTGGCTGCAAGCTCTCGCACCATCTTATTGAAACTAATGCCAAGCAGCTCAATCTCGTCGGCTGTTTCGCTGTATTGGATCGGCTCCAGGCGGCCTAACACCACGGCGTCAATGCCTTGCTGCAACATCGCCAGCGGTTTCACCAGCAGGCGGATCGTAAAGCGTGCAATCGCCGCCGAAACGATCAGAACCATCACCACCAGCAGACCGGCCTTCACCGGGTGGATACGCGCCTGGCCATAATCAAAAGCCAGCATCACCAGCAACACCCAGAAGACGAGCGCAGCGATGAAGCCAGAAAACTTCGCGGCCAGCGTGCGGCTTCGAATTGCGTGCTTTCCAGCGCCCATCCCTGGATTGACTGAACTGTCTGAACTCACACTTCCCTCACAGTAATCATGACCTAGGAACGGCTCAGTACCTATACGCAGGACACCTTAAGCTATTGATTATTCGTTCCGAGCCACTTAGGGGAGGACGGGTTAGAGGTAGATCCTTTTTACGCGGGCACTAATGCCGCAGAGCACGCTGTACGAAATGGTCCCGGCAACACGCGCAATCTGTTGAGCATCCAGCTTTTCGCCGTTTTCTTCGCCCAGCAGCGTAACCGCATCGCCCACCTTAAGGCCTGGCACATCGCTAATGTCAATCGTTGTAACATCCATGGAGACAGAACCAATGATTGGAACAAGCTTGCCTCCAGCGATAACCTTACCCCTATTGGAGAGACGATGGGGCAAGCCATCGGCGTATCCCACGGCGAGAATGGCGATACGAGTCGGCCGCAAGGTGCGAAAAATGCCACCGTAGCCAACCAGTGCGCCTTCCGGCAATTCCTTGACGGCCAGAATCGATGCCTTCCAGCTCAAAGCCGGCTTCACCTGAAGAATCTGCCGCGGAGCTTCACCGCGCGCGGGCGAGATATATCCATAGATGCCGTGGCCCGGCCTGACCATGTTTCCCCACGCCGCCTGCCGCCCGTAAGCCGTTGCAATGGTGCTGGATAAATGCTGAAAAGGGGGCTTCACGCCGAGTGTGGCGAGCTCATCGGCCAATTTCCAGAAGGCCTCCTGCTGCTGCCCGGTCTGCGTGGAATCGTAATTGGCGGCCGACGCGAAGTGCGTCATCAAGCCTTCTAGAACGGCATGCTGCGCACCGTTCACGGCCGCGGTAATCGCCGCGGCGCCGGCGCGCGAACCCAGCCGCCCCATGCCGCTATCAAGTTTCAAGTGGTAGGCTGCCCGCACGCCTGCCTCGCGCGCCAACCGGTCAAATGCCGCGATGTCGGCCACATCGTGAATCGCCGGGGTCAGATTGTATTCGATCAGGGCCTTACGCTCGAACGGCAGAAAGTCGGCCATGACCATAATGCGCGCAGTCATGCCGGCATCACGCAGCGTCACGCCCTCTTCCACATTGCTCACCGCCAGCCAGCGCACGCCTTCCTGCTCAAGCACGCGCGACACCTCCACCGCCCCATGGCGATAGGCGTCGGCTTTCACAACCGGCATAACCTCGACCGAAGAACCCACGGCGCTCTTCATCGCGCGATAGTTCTCCGCAATGCGGCTACGGGAAACTTCCACCCATGATCGATACGGTTGACTCATTAGAGCTCCAGCTTCTATTTTCCCGCAATGCGCCGCAGCAGGTCTTCGTATTGGCTGGTGACGGCGTCCCAGCTATAGTGCTGCGCCACGCGCTCGGTTGCCCGCGCGCGCCACGCATCGCGCTCCGCCTCAGGCATATCCAGAACCCTCTGCATCACCTGCGGCAGGTTCTCGTGCTCAAAAGGGATGCCCGCGTCGCCTGCCACTTCGGCATTTTCCACGGTGTTCAGATACAGCACCAGCGCCCCGCGCCCCATGGCTTCAATCAACGCCGGATGCGTGCCGCCCACTTCCGTGGCGTGAATGTAGGCAAAGCAATGCGAACCTAGTTCGTGGTAACCCTGGCCGTAGATGGCGCCGGGCATCACGATGCGCGGGTCGCGCGTGTCGCGCACGCGGGCGATGTACTCGCCGGCGTACGGCGCATCACCGATTAATGCCAGCTTACGCTCGGTTTGTACCTTCTCGAACGCTTCCCGCACCAGCAGGCCGTTGTTCTCCGGTTCCATGCGGCTGACATATAGAAAATAATTGCCACGCTCCAGGGCCAGCGAATCGGTCGTCACGCTGGTGGAAAGCTTTCCGGTCTCCGCCCCATAGGGAATCAGACTGGTCTGTTTCCCATAGCGTTCCGTGTAATACGCCTTGATAGCCGCCGCGTCGCTAATAACCGCCGTCGGGCAGAACGTGGCCAGCCATTCCGACACCAGGTACCAGGTCTTCGCCAGCCGGTTCCACTTCTTGCGGTTGCGTTCAAGGCCATCGACATTCAACGCCACTGGAACGCCTGTCCAGCGCGGTAGAAACGTGAAGATGGCGTTCGCCGCATTGCAATAGAGTGCCACGTCCTGGCGATGAAACAACAGATGCAGGGTGGAAATGCAGGTATGGACGATGGTGTCGAGGTATTTGTGGCGAATCGTCGGCAGGTACACAAGCCGCACGCCCAGAAAAGTTGGTTCGGAGTGCCGTTCCCGGCCATACACAGTTACGGTGTGGCCGCGCTGCACCAGTCGTTTGGAAAGTTCTTCGGCGAAAGTTTCAAAGCCACCATAGCAGGCCGGGATCCCCCGCGTTCCCAAAAGGGCGATTTTCACAGGCTCCCGTTTATCCTCGGGCGGCTTTCATGCGCGCGGTGATACGGGCTGACGATTTCGGCGCCGGACGGCTCACGGGCACTTCATGGAACCAGCTGGCGATGTATTCGTCAGTAACTTTGCGGCGACTCATGATCAACTTCCGCTTTTCAAAGAATCTTCGGTAGTTCCGTGCCAAATACCAGAACGCCTTCAAGGAACTATGTTCCCGCAGCAGGCAGCAGCTGAGCACCACCGTATCGCGCACCGTGATGGAAAACCAGTTGCGGCGATAGAGGTCCGGCGTCATGTTCTTGATGCGCAGAAGAAACCGGTTCTTCACCGAATGCATGTTGATTTCCGGCGGCAGAGCGCGCCGGTTGCCGGGCAAAACGCTGCGCACATGGTAGCCTCGGGAATTAGGAGTGTACAGGCAGCGCCAACCCAGCAACTGGGCGCGCCAGGCAACATCCGCATCTTCCCGGTATACAAAAAAATCGTGATCGAAAAACTCGCCGTCCACCGAGATATCTTCAATCATCTCGCGGCGGTAAAGCGCGGCCGCGGCGGTTGCGCCAAAAACATATTCCGCGGTCAGGTAATGGCCGTTGTCCACTTCCTGGCTGCCGCGATCCAGGTGCCGCAACATCGGAGTGAAATAGATGCCGGTGGAATCCACCAGCGGTTTGTCGTGCAGATCGAACGTAGCTTGAATGGCCAGCAGTTTGCCGCACACTGTGCCAATCTTGGGATGCGTGCATCCGGCGTCCACCAGCCCTTGAATAAAACCGGGTAGCAGCAGGACGTCGGGATTCAACGTCAGAACCCAATCGCCGCGAGAGATTCCGATCGCCTGATTCTGTGCCGCCGCAAAGCCGATGTTCGTGTCGTTATACGAGATGCGGCAGCGGTCCTCGAACTGTTCCAGGATATCGACGGTGCCGTCAGTAGAAGCGTTATCGACGATGACGATTTCGAGGTTGGGACACTTCTGCGCCAACACCGATTCCAGGCATCGTTTGATAAAGCGGCCACTGTTGTAAGTCACCAGCGTGACGGATACAAAATCGTATAAGGACATGCTCATTTTCGCGGTCGGAATCTCCACTGCAACTAACTATATAAAACGAAAAGCTAAACGGATAACTCTAGCATAAATGGGGATCGGGTGTAAGCTACGCTCCAGCACTGGAGTTGCTATCATTCGCAACACGCCGCCCATGGCCACTGCGGCGCACAACGCGCGCCTCGAACCTGCCCGGAAATTCTTCGCGGCATATCGCAAAAGGCTTTCATACCAGTATAGCTGACGCGCCCCATCGGAAATCGCCTGAACCGAATGCCCGCCTTCATGCCTTGCAACAGCTTGAGGCGTGTACCGGATCCGGTAGCCAGCCTTTTTGAGCCGCAGGCAGAAGTCGACATCCTCAAACCAAACCGGAAAAAACTGTTCATCGAAGCCGCCGATTCGCTGCCATGCATCGCGCCGGATCATTAAGAACGCTCCGGCCGGCTGATCCACGTCCGCGGCCTGACCCAAGTCGACATCGGCGCAACGGTAGCGGCGGTTGGCCGGATTTCCAGGCCACATCCTGTTGATGCCCATGGCCTCAAGTCCCAGCACCCACGCCGAGGGAAACCGCCGCACTGCAAATCCGTTTTGTGGCCTGCCATCTGAGCCAACCAGCATCCCCCCCACCGCACCTGCGCACGCAAGTTCCGAAACCATCCCGGTCACTCCGCTCAGCAGCTCCGCGTCCGGGTTCAAAAGCAGAACATAATCGCAATCCAACTCGCGAAAGCCCTGATTTGCCGCGGCCGCAAATCCGCGATTCTCAAAGTTGCGGATCAACCTCACTCCGCCCAGCGCTTCAACCGCTGCCGCCGTCCCATCCTGCGAGGCGTTATCAACTACCAATACTTCAAGCCCGTGCTTGCGGCATGATTCCACCGCTGGCTCGATGAACGCCTGCGAATTGTAAGTAATCAGCAGCGCGCCCGTCCGCCCACTCATCTCCGCTTGCCTGCCGCCGCAAAATACCATTTCCAGTAGCGGTCAAACCCGGCGCTAACCTGCAGTTGGCGGATCTGCTCTTCCGACGATTGCAGCAAGCTCGCCAGCAACTGTTCATCCGGCTTTTCCAACGCCTGTAGCCGATCCAATTCCCGCCACGCCTCGCGCTTACCCTGCACGAACGCCATGCCCCGTCCGCGAACAAGCGCCATCAAGCCCCACAGCAGTTGCCCCGCGATCACCTCACGTCCGTAGCGCTTGCGCCAATCGCGGGGGTAATGCTTGGCCACCAGTAGCAACTGATTCCGCGCAATCAAGCGGACCATCTCCGGAGCCCATACGCCTAACGTTGCGCTGGATTCGTGCCACGCCTTCGCATCCGGCACGTACACTCCATCGCGGCTAGCCATTGCACATCGAATGCCAAAGTCCACGTCTTCCAAATAGGAGCCGAATTCCTCGTCCAGACCGCCCAGTTCCGCAAACAAATCCGTGCGGAAGACCGAAGCAGTGAAGGAGGTTAGCGCAATCCGCCGCGGTTGTGACCATATGGCGCCATCTGGCCGCCCTTCGCCGGCCCGCCACGCGCACCCGCTGCGAGCGATGAGGTCAAATGTCCCATCGATGATTCCGTTCGACCCAGCCTTGAGTAGCTTCCCCGTGGCAAACCAGGCATCCTGCTCCGCCGCGGCATTTACCAACCGCTCCAGGTAGTCAGGTTCGGGCTGCACGTCGTTGTTCATCACGGCAACCCATTCGGTCCGCGCCGCCATAATGCCCAGGTTCACGGCGTGAGCAAAGCCCTCATTCTTCTTTAGTCGCACTACGCGCACGCCTGCCGCTTCCGCTGCCTCGGCGGAGCCGTCGTCCGAGCCGTTGTCGACCACGATGACCGCGGCGGGCGTCTCTGTTTGCAAGCGCAACGCGGCCAGCGCACGCAACAACAGGTCGCATTTATTCCAATGGGGAATTACAACTGTGACGCGGCCATTCATAAATCACCTGTCAAAACGCTTCCTCAGCAGAAAGAATAAGTTATTGAAGCCATCCCGCCAGGGGTTCAGCTTGATTTCACCCAGCCGCGATGAGTATTGAATCGGAATCTCCAGGAACCTGACGCCCCGCTTCAACGCCTCGATTTTGATCTCCTCGGAAAACGCCATGCTGTCGGAGAGCAGCCGGAAATCCTTCAGTATCGAGCGGCGGAACACCCACATTCCACTTTGCGAATCGCGCACCCAGCGGAAATACAAAATGCTCATGGCCAGCGACAACACCCAGTTGCCAAACTTGTGCTTGAAACTCATGGCGCGTTTGTCGCGCACGGGAAAGCGCGAGGTATTCAGGAAGTCGGCCTCCAGATGGAGAAACGATTCCAGCAGGTATGAGATAGCATCGGGCGGATAGCTATGATCGCCATCCAGCGTAACGATTAAATCGCTCGACGCGATGGCGAAGCCTTTCTTGTAGGCGCGGCCGTATCCGCGAACCTCTTCGCGGATCACTTTTGCACCCATGGACGTGGCAACTTCGGAGGTGCGGTCCGTTGAGCCGTTATCGACGACGATCACCTCATCGACAAACTTCGGCATGGCATGCAGCACTTTTTCGATCCCCTGCTCCTCGTTCAGGCAGGGAATAATGACGGCGATGGAAAGTCCCTTGTACAAACTGTCATTGTAATGGTTTCGCGTATGATAGTGATATGACGCCATTCAAATTCTTTCCCGCCGCGATGATTCTCGCCGCCGCTGCCTTCTGCCAGGACGGCCAATCGGTCTACATCATGCGGATGGGAAGCGGCTTTGATCAGTATCTGGCCGCTCAGCTAACTACCGGGAAAATGATGCGCGTAGTTACCGACCCGCAGAAGGCCGACTTCATTCTGACTGACCGCATCGGCGAAGCCTTTGAAGCGAAACTGGCCGAACTCTATCCGCCGGAAAAGCCCCCCGTGGAAAAGAAAGACGCTGAGAAAAAGGATGGCGAGAAAGAAAAGCGCGAGCCGCAGGTATTGCCCAAAATGAGCACAAATATGGGCGGCGGAAAAGGCACTGTTTTTCTGGTGGATCGCAAGACCAAGATGGTGACATGGTCCACATTTCTCCGTCCGAAAAATGCGTCACCTGAAGAATTGAACCGCACCGCGCGCAAGGTCGTGGAACAAATGAAACCGGGCGCTGGCAAGAAGTCATAACCACTTAGCTTGCGATAAAACATATACCCACAGAAATGTAGTAAACTAGGAATAACCTCGTTGTAGTTCATCCCAACCCCGTTTTAAAGTTGGACTTTGGAATTGAGCTTAAGGAGACCATAAAAAAGTTATGCCTAGAAAAACAATTACCTCATCGGAAGTAGTGTCTTTACCCGCTGCCGCCCCTAAAACGGCCGCAAAAGCAGTGAAAACCGCAGCAAAAGCAGCAGCACCCGCAGTTACTAAAGTGGCCAAGCCCCGCGCTAAGGCAACCAGTTCCACTCACAAGACCAGAACCTCCGCCGTAGCACGGGTGGAACTGACCGCACAGCAGATTGCTGATCGCGCCTATTTCAACTGGCTGGATCGCGGTTGCCCGGTTGGTACACCTGAAGAAGATTGGTTCCGTGCGGAAACCGAACTTCTCACAATGTCCGCCAGCGCATAATCGCGCTCAACTGATTTAAAACCTGAATATCCCGTTCTTTGCTGTGATAACTTGGTGCTATCCATGTTACACATCAACAGACGCGACTTTTTAAAATCCGCTGCCGCCGTCGCCGCGGGTGTATCTTCTGTTGCCGCCGCTCCAACCAAGCGCACGGCCACGGACTGGGTGCAGCTCGGCAATTCGGGCGTAAAGGTGACCCGCCTTGCGTTCGGAACCGGCACACATGGCGGACGCATTCAGCGTGAACTGGGGCAGGATGAATTCACTCGTCTTGTGAGATATGCCTATGATCGCGGCATCCGTTTCTTTGAAACGGCCGACAACTACAAGGGCATGCCGCAGATGCTCGCCACGGCGCTGAAGGGCATTCCGCGCGACAGTTATCGCTTGATGACGAAGTTCAAGTGGCAACAGCCGGATAACCCGCGTGTAACCATTGATCGCCTGCGCAAGGATCTCGACTCCGAGTATCTCGACATCCTGCTCCTTCACAACGTCCGCACCAATGCCTGGGCGTCGGAACTGGAGCGCCTGCGTGATGAATTCTCCGAAGCAAAATCGAAGAAGGTCATCGCCGCCCACGGTGCCTCATGCCACGGCCTGCTACCCCTGCGCGCATTTCCGGATACGAAGTGGCTTGACGTAGCACTGATGCGCATCAACCACAACGGCGTGATGATGGACAACATGGAAGGCGACGGCAAAACGCCAGGCGACGTCAGCGAAGTTACGACCCACATCCGCACCATTCACGCAAAAGGCACCGGCACGCTGGGGATGAAGATCATGGGCGAAGGCCGCTTCATCACCCCCGAAGCCCGCGACGCCTCAGTTCGCTACGTAATGAAGCTCGGCACAGTGGACGCCGTCACCATCGGCTTCAAAAGCACCGCCGAAATCGACGAAGCCATCACCCGCATCAACACGCACCTGGCGTAGTGCCTAGCGGCAATCCAATGCCATTCGTTTTTTGGCCCAGTCGCTGCAGTGAGGCCTGAAAACATAGCGCTAGCAAGCGAGCGGGCAGGCGAATCGCCCGCCTCATCCTTCGACACATGGGTGTCCGTGGGTGGCGAAGGCGATTCGCCTGTGCGAAAACTAACTTTAATAATGGCCGAATTAAAGAACGAGCTGTATTGGATTGGCATTCGGCCAGACCAACTAACTCACTCCAACCCAAACACCAACAGTGCATGCTTGGCCGCAATCGCCACATACTGCTTGCCATCCACCAAATAACTGACCGGGTTCGCCACTATATACCCACCCGTCTCAAACCGCCACAGCAGCTCGCCCTTAGCCGCATCCAACGCAAAGAACGACGACTCATTCGACCCAAACACCAGCCCGCCCGCCGTTGTCATCAACCCCGCGTGCGACGGCACATGCAACCGGTACTCCCACTTCATCTCGCCCGTCGCCGCATCCAGCGCACGCACCGCCCCGTAAGGCTCCTCGCGCTTGTTCGGCCTCTGCCCGCCGCCATTAAAAAACGCCCCGGCCTTGAACTCCGCCGCGCCCTTCACGTAGTATGCGCCCTCTTCCTTGGCGTTCACATAGTACAGCTTGGTCTGCGGACTGAACGTGGAACTATACCAGTTCGACCCGCCGCCCAAACTCGGATACAGCAACAGCCCGCCCTCCGTCGGCAAAGTATTCGGCAACCGCATGGGCCGCCCCGATTCATCCAACCCCTTCGCCCAAGTCTGCTTCACAAACGGCCGCCCGGCGATAAACTTGCCGGTGATCCGGTCCAGCGAATAGTAGAACCCATTGCGATTCGCGAGCAAGACCATCTTGCGCATCTCGCCGCGAAACATCCCTTCAGCAAGTATCGGAGTCTGCGTCGAATCCCAATCGTTCACATCGTGCGGCGTGTATTGGAAATGCCATTTCTTCGCGCCAGTCGCAGGATCCAGCGCCAGCAGGCTATCGGAGTAAAGGTTGTCGCCCTTCCGCGAATCCCCGTTCCAATCCGGCCCCGGATTGCCCGTACCCCAGAAGAGCGTATCGGTCGCCGCGTCATACACACCGGTCACCCAGGTGGTCGCCGAGCCGGTCTTCCAGCTATCGCCAGACCATGTCTCGTTGCCCGGCTCGCCCTTATCCGGAATCGTATTGAACCGCCACGCGCGCTTGCCTGTCTTGGCGTCATAAGCATCGATAAAACCGCGCACGCCAAACTCTCCACCCGCCATGCCGACAATGATCTTATCCTTGACCGCCAGCGGCGCGCCCGTGCCAGAGTAGCCCAGCTTCGGATCGGCCATCGACACATCCCACCGCACCGTGCCCGTGCGCGCATCCAGCGCCACCAGGTGCGCGTCGATGCTGCCGTAGTAAACCATGCTGCCCAGAATCGCCACGCCGCGGTTCACCTTGCCGCAGCAGCCGCGGAAGTCGCTCGGAATCTCGCGCCGGTACGTCCACAGCGACCGCCCTGTCCGAGCATCCAGCGCCTCCACCACGTTCGGCGGCTTGGTGATGAACATGGTGCCGTCCACTACGATGGGCGACGTCTGCACCGTATCCATCTCCTGCGCCTGGCTCATCCACGCCATGCGCAGTTTCCCAACATTGCCGGCATTGATTTGATCGAGCGGCGAATAGCGCTGGCCTGAGTAGTTGCGTGAATACGTCAGCCAGTTGCCCGGCTCCTTATCGGCATTGAGAAGCCGCTCGAACGTCACATTCACCTGCGCCGAAAGCACCGGCGCGACGAGTAACAACAAAAACGTTCTCATTTCTCCTCCTTCAACGACGCCAGAAACGCCACCACATCGGTCAACTCTTCCGCCGAAAGTTTGTCTTTATACGATGGCATGGGCGACTTGCCGAACTGCTTCTTCACCTCGGCCAAATCCGATTTCCAGAACGAATGCGCCCGCCCGGCGCCATCGATCACCTGCATCGAAAACGAATCCTCATTCGCCCGCGTGCCCGTAACGCTGGCGCCACTTTTCGACACCACCGTCACCAGCAGATAGCCATCGGGCACGGCTGCTTCCGGCGAAACCAACGACTCCTTCAAATACACCGCACTCCGTTTCGTGCCGATGCCCGCCAGATCAGGCCCTGAAATCGCGCCTTCGCCCTTCACCGCGTGGCAACCAGCGCACCCACCCTTGCCGCCAAACAGCGCCTTGCCATGCGCAGCATCGCCAGGCACGGGCTTGATCGAAACTTTGCCTAAAGTGCGAACATAGGCCGCCACCTGCCGCACTTCCTTCTCCGACATGGAATCGGCGCTCGGCATCTCCGTCCCGCGGATGCCATCCTGCACCACCTTCGCCAGCGCCACGTCGTCCGCCGCACGCGGCAGGCGCGGCTTCGCCAGCACTGGCCCACGGCCGCCCTCGCCGCTCTGCCCATGGCACAGCGCACACTGGTTTTCAAAGAGTTTCTTGCCGTTGGCGAGATCGCCGCGGCTGGTGGGGAGTTTTTTCTTCGCGTCCGAGTCAGCTGCCGAAGCAATGACCGCGAACAGGGCGAACACAATCGATAGCTTCATAACGCAAGCTATTCTATCTGTATTTTAAGTCTGGCGCGCTACCGGATCTGGAATTCAGATAACCAGAACTCAAGATCCTGAACGTTCACCTTGGCCGTGATCTTCTGGCCAACCTGTAGTTTGGCGTAGTCACTCACACTGCGTACGGGGAACTCCATGGTCATCGCATCCATCCAACCCACGATCTCCTGGTGCTCAATGGTCGCCGAATGGTGCTCCGCGTCCAGCGCCTTGATCACGCCGTTGATGGTGTAGGTCTTGATCGGTTTGGCGGCCTGCTGCGGCTCCTGCTTCACGCAGCCCACCAGCGCCAAAAGAAAGAAGAACGAAATCAAAATCCGCAATCTCATTTCTTAACTCCTATTGCGATCACAGATGTCGGGTGCCACGGCAGAAAGCGGTCAATCTTCCGCCACAACCACACCAGGCTGTTGAACACTTTGATTTGCCCGCGTGGAATCCGAGTCTGCTTCAGCAGCTTGCCTTTCACGTACCAGCTCGGCCGTGAGATGCGGTTGAAGTTCAGAATGGTCTCCACTTCAAAACCCGCCTGCTCCATCACGCCCTGCAACTGCTGGTGCGAATAGCGCCGGAAGTGACCCAGCACGACATCGAGTTCACCGTAAATATTCTGCCCATGCGGCACCAGAATAATGGCCCGCCCGCCAGGAGCCAATGCGGCGTTGATGTTCTTCATGCACTCCACATCGAACTCCAGATGCTCCAGCACGTTCAGGCAGATCACGGTGTCCATTGCGCCGGCGAACTTGTCGAAGTCCGCGCGCTTGGAAAGGTCGCAGATCGCAACCTCCAATTTCGTACGATGCTGCAGCCGGTTGCGCAGCCGCCCCAGGTGCTCCACATCGATGTCGCTGGCCACATAGCGTTCGCGCCGCTTGGCCAGCTGCCGTGTCAGGTTGCCCATGCCAGAGCCGATCTCCAGCACCCGCTGACCCACATACGGCCGGATCGTATCGGCCATCCAGCGATTGAAATCAGGCGCAACGGAAAACGCGTCCAGAATCTCAGCGCCCGGATCGCGGTACAGGTCGTTCGTAATCCCGTAGCGGAAGATCACCCAGATCGCCTGAAACGCATCCTTCAGCCCGATCTTCTTGCCGTCCTCGTACGTGCGGCCCTCATAACTGATGGGCACTTCATACATGCGCACTTGGCGCTTGGCCAGTTTGATGGTGAGTTCCGGCTCAATGCCGAAGCGATTGCTGCGAATCGGAATCGTCTTCAATAGCGAGGTGCGAAACGCCTTGTAGCCGGTCTCCATGTCGGTCAGATTCAAATCGGAGACCACGTTGCACAAAGTCGTCAGAAGATGATTGGCCACGCTGTGCCAATAATAAAGCACGCGCCGGTGCCCGGCCGAGGCGAAGCGCGAACCATAGACCACGTCTGCCACGCCATCCACAATTGGCTGCACCAGGTGGATGTAATCCTCGGGGTTGTATTCCAGATCGGCGTCTTGAATCAGGCAGTATTCGCCCTGCGCATAATCGATCGCCGCCCGAATCGCCGCGCCTTTGCCTTGATTCTCAGGCTGCCGGAAAAGGCGAATCACACCCGGATTGCGTGCCGCGATCGCTTCCACGATGGAGACAGAATCATCGGTTGAACCGTCATCTACAATGACGAGTTCGCGATCCAACCCCACAGGCAGCGGCGCAGCCATTACCCGTGCAATGACCTCGTCAATGAACTCCTCTTCGTTATAAAGAGGAATCAGGATGGAAACCAAAGAATCCGTCATCTACTACGCACGCTTCCGGAACGCGCTCCACGCGCCGAACAGCGCGAAAAGTCCAGCGGCAATGAAATAAAGCGCGCTGCGGAACGCATCGGCATTTTCAAAACGCATGCCGCCCAGAAGAATGCCGCGGAAGAGCATGACCACAACGGCAAGCGCCCAAATCAGAAACAGCAGGCGCAGTTTGCCAAGGAAACAGAGCACAACCGACACAACTCCCAAAAATCCCAAAAGGAACATGAAGTTGATCAGGGTGTGGCCTTCCCACGGCAGCATGTCCTGCTTCAAATTGTAGTTGTCGCTCAACCAGGCGACAAACGCCATGGCGATCATCGCGATCGAAATCAGCAAGTGATAAATGTAGCTATAAGTACGCAAGATGGCGCCCAACATGGGGTATCGCTACCTCCCTCTCTTCAAAGACTTGTGCAACCCAACATTGTAACAGTCTGGGGCGGTTCATCGCTTGGGCTGCGCCGCGGCCCAAGCGATGGTTTCATTCCGGCTCCTTGTCCGGCGCATCCTTGCGGTCCGCTTCGTCTCGAAGCACATGCGCGATCTTCGGCCGGCTCATTTGGCGAAGCAGATCCTGAATTTGGTCAGGCGTTATCGGAGCACCTGAAACCAACGCCACGGACATAACAAATACGAGAAACAGCGCGCGGATTTTATAGCGCAGAAACATACAATTCTCCTGTAAGAATGGAAGACGGGAAGGGCTTGGACCAAGCCGCGATGGCAGGCCCCCGTATCGAATTGCTTACAGAAAGCTGGGCGGAGGACGCGGCGCGTATACGTCCAGTTCACGCAGCCGGCAAACAGGAACTCGGGCAGACTCAAAGCAAGCTCGGGATTCCGCAAGGACCCAATATGCGAAAAGCAAAGTTGGCAGTAAAGCAGAGAGTGCACCTGACAACGGGGAAGTAATCGCCGCAAGCAGGATTGCGGCTACGAATAACCAAACGAGCCAGCGGCGGTGAAGTTGAATCACTTTTCCCATCTTTATTCAGAATATCATCCAAGTTGTGCGGACAGGCGCCCTGTCCGCCGAAGCTTTAGCGAAGACGGGAGCCTTGGCGAAGGTGGATCCGCCTGTCCACATACTAACTTCGCCTAGACTATCTATATGCCAGTAGCCCTAGTCACCGGAGCCTCCCGAGGGGTAGGCAAAGGAACCGCCACAGCCCTCGCCGCCCGCGGCTACACCGTCTTCGCCACAGGCCGCACCATTATGAATGCGGTCCTGCCGCCCGCCGTAATCCGCATCCCATGCGACCACCTGGATGATGAACAGACCGCCTCAGTATTCCAACAGATCGCCACCCACGGCCAAGGCCTTGATCTGCTGGTGAACTCCGCCTGGGGTGGCTATGAGCAGATGGTGGAAGCCGGAACATTCACCTGGGGCGTTCCCTTCTGGCAGCAGCCCGCCCACCGCTGGCAAAGTATGATCGATGCCGGCCTGCGCGCCGCCTTCATCGCTTCCGCCCACGCCGCGAAACTGATGATCGAACAGCGCAATGGCTTCATCGTCAACATCAGCTTCTGGGCTGCGCAAAAATACGTCGGCAACACCATCTACGGAATCTCTAAAGCCGCGACCGACAAAATGACGGCCGACATGGCGCACGAACTGCGTCCGCACAACGTTCACGTCCTCTCACTCTATCCCGGCCTGGTGCGAACGGAAGCCGTGATGGCTGCCGCCGCCTGGCTGGATCTCTCCAACAGCGAAAGCCCGGAATTCATCGGCCATGTCATCGCCGCGCTCCATGCGGACCCGCTATTGCCTGCACGTTCCGGACAAGTAATGATTGCCGCGCAGGCAGCAATGGCGCTGAACGTTTCAGATATCGAAGGCACGCGACCACGTCCCCTCACGCCGGCAGACGTGTAAGCCGGCGCACAGGCAACGGAAAAGCGCTATCATTCAATCAGGAAGTCTGTTCCTTGCCATCCTTGCTCCTTCCATCATGGATGCGCAAACATGCGACGTTGTTCGCATGTTTCGCCGCACTTCTTAGCGTTGCTTTCGCTACCTGGGTGCGAATCCTCTTTATCCCCATCATGGGGACTCAATATGCGTTTGGACCCCTGTTTCTTTCAATATTTTTATGTGCCTGGTATGGTGGCTGGAGGTCTGCCCTAACCGCACTCATTGCTGGTGCCCTATCCGCCGATTATTTTCTGATTCCCCCGCAAGGCAGTTTTAGAATCGATGGCGTTGACAAGCAGCTTGGCATGCTGATCTTCATCGTCTTCAGCGCGGGAGTCATCTTCTTCGCCAGAGACAGGAACAAATTCCGCGACGCACTGATCAAAGAGCGGGCCTTTCTAAAAGCGATCATCCAGGCCTATCCGGAGGCCATCGTCGTGAAATCAGTCGAAGGCGTGGTACTGGAATGCAACCCGGCAGTGGAGCGACTGCTCGGACGGCCCAAAACTGAAATTGTAGGAAAAACAGATTTCGAGCTCTTTCCCAAAGAACAGGCCGAGCGCTTCCATGCCTTGGATCTCCAGGCACTGGCGGCCGACGCTCCGCTGGTCTATGACTACGCCTTCGTTGAACCGGACGGCCGCCAAGCGCTAAAGCAATTCATAAAGACGCCCATGCGGGATTCCAGTGGCGCAATTATTGGCCTGCTAAGCTCCGCCAGGGATATAACGGAAATGGGCCAACTTCTTCAGGAACAGCGCAAGCGCCTCGCCTTGCAGCAGCGCCTGGAACAGGTTGCGGCAAACGCCCCCGGCGCGATATACGCATGGCGCCTTGGCCCCGATGGCCGGACGAGCGTGCCCTATGCCAGCCCGAAATTTCATCAGATGTTTGGCGTCAATCCCGCCGATTTGGTGGAAGATGAGTCCATATGGCGGAATACAATTCTTGAGGCGGATCGCCCCATCCTCGAAAAAGAAACCGCGCGCTCCATGCAGGCGCTCACCCAATGGACCGCGGAGTTTCGCGTCAACCATCTCGAAAAGGGCCTGATTTGGGTTGCCGCCAGTTCCACCCCGACTCCTCAGCCCGATGGAGGCATCATTTGGCAAGGCTACATCATTGACATTACTGGCCGCAAAAACGCGGAACGCGCCATCGAAGATGCAGCAAGCCGGCGAAAACTATTGCTCGAACAGTCCCGCGACGGAATTGTGGTCCTAACAGAGGCCGGTGCCGTTATCGAAGCCAATGAATCCTTTGCTCGTATGCTTGGCTACTCGATGGAAGAGATGATGGGTCTACATCTTTGGGACTGGAATGCCGAGACCTCGCAAAACGAAGGCCTCGCAAAACTCGAAGAATTGGGCGACTCCGGCAAACTCTTCGAGACCGTCTACCGACGCCAGGACCGCTCCAAGCTGGAAGTGGAGATCAACGTCTGGACTACCAAGGATGACGGGCAAACATTATTCCATTGCGTAGTCCGCGACGTTACCGAACGGAAGCTCGCCTTGCGCGCCCTGCGCGAAAGCGACGATCGTTACCGTTCAGTTGTCAACACTATGTCTGAAGGCGTTGTGCTTCAGGATGCGACTGGTGCAATCGTCTTCTTCAACCCGTCCGCCTCCAAAATGCTGACCGTGCCCGCCAGCGAATTAACGGGCAAAACGTCAGAGGGTTATGACTGGCGGGCAATCCGCGAAGATGGACGCGACTTCCCCGGCAGCGAACATCCCTCCATGATCAGTCTGCGCACGGCCCAGCCGGTGCGGGGCCAGTTGATGGGCCTGCAGCGGCCGGACAAAAGCGTTACTTGGTTATCGATCAACTCCGAGCCCATGTTCCAACCTGGCGAGAGCAAGCCCCACGCCGTGTTCTGCACCTTCAGCGATGTAACGGAAAAGCGGCACATCGAACAGCAGCTTCGCAACACCGTTCAAGCCCTGGAAGTCGCCACAAAAGCCAAGAGCGATTTCCTGTCGTCGATGAGCCATGAGATCCGCACGCCCATGAACGGCGTCCTCGGCATGGCGGCGCTGCTCGCCGATACTCCGCTCACCACCGAACAGCAGGAGTATGTCAACACCATTCGATTCAGCGGAGAGGCCTTGATGGTCATCATCAACGACATCCTCGACTTCTCCAAAATCGAAGCCGGCCGGCTTGATCTGGAGAGCATCGACTTCGACGTACACTCCTGCGTCGAGGATGCGGTGGAAATCGTCGTGGAAACGGCCCACCACAAGGGTCTCGAGGTGAACGTCCTGATCGAGCCCACCGTGCAGGAAGGATGGCGTGGCGACCCGGCGCGCATCCGCCAGATCCTGCTGAACTATCTGTCGAATGCCGTGAAGTTCACCTCCGCCGGGGAAGTCGTCGTCCATTTGCGCCAGTTAACAACCTTAGGCGGTCTCACCCTGCGTTTTGAAGTGACCGACACTGGCATCGGCCTCACCGATGCCCAGATAGCGCACCTGTTCACCCCCTTCAGCCAGGCAGACACTTCTACCTCCAGGCGGTTTGGTGGAACAGGGCTTGGTCTTGCGATTTCCAGAAAACTGGTTTCGCTCATGGGCGGCGAAGTCGGAGTCGAAAGCGAACATGGCAAGGGCAGCACTTTCTGGTTCACGTTGCCGCTGAAGCCCAGTGGCAGCAAGTTCCGGCATTTAGCTCCAGCCCAGTTGGCACAAGAGCGCGTGCTCGTTGTGGCACCCCTCGCAACAGCTCGTCGGGCCTTGGTGCAACAGCTCACACGGAGCGGCATGCGGCCCATCGCGGTTTCAGACCGGCAGGAAGGGCTGCAAATCCTCGCCGAGAGCCGCCTAAACGGCAGGTCCATCGCGTTGACGCTGGTGGACGTAGATATGGCCGGCATGGATGGCATCCAGTTTGCCCACATGCTCCAGGCACATGCTGGCCAACCCTTGGCTCCATTGATTCTATTGATTTCCGCCGACGACCGCACCCTCCGCGATGAGGCGGCGCAATCGGGCCTTCCCTGTTACACCAAACCCATCCGGCAACGCCAACTGATCCCGGCGATATGCAGCGCGTTGGGTCAGCAGGAACAAATAGCCACCCCGGCTGAACAAATCTCCCAAGCAGACCGTTGCGTTGGCCTGGTCCTGGTGGCCGAAGACAACGCCACCAACCAGCGAGTCGCACAACTGCTGCTGCAACGCCTGGGCTGCCGCGTAGATCTGGCAGGCAACGGGCAAGAGGCCATTGACGCCGCTAGCCAAGTCCAGTACGACATGATCTTCATGGATTGCATGATGCCGCTGGTGGATGGTTACGACGCCACACGCGCCATTCGCCGCGCCGAAGCCCTGCTTGGCCGCCACACGCCAATCATCGCCTTGACAGCAAATGCCATGCAAGGCGAAGGCGATAAGTGCCTTGCCATGGGCATGGACGATTATTTGTCAAAGCCCGTGCATGGCGAGAAGCTACAAGCGACGGTGAACCGCTGGCTGCCGGCGCCAGCAACAAACGGCAACCGTTCACTTTGAAGAAAGAACGATCTGATTCCCCTCCGAATCCTTCATGATGACCGAGGTTCCCCACGCCTGCTTGACCGGTGGCGCGTTGAACTCCACGCCCTTGGCGAGCAACGCTACATAGGCTTTCTCCACGTTGTCTACCTCCCACGAAGTGCTCACAAAGGTGCCGATGCGGTCTTCCTGTCCAGGCGGCGTGAACAGTGCTATGCCGGTCTCCGCACCAGGAATCGACAGCTCAATCCAGCGTTGCGTGGGCGTGAACTGCTGATCGGTCAGGATTCGAAATCCCAGCTTTTCCGTGTAGAATTCCAACGCCCGGTCCTGGTCGCGAACCGGAATGCCGATGAACTTGATGCGCTTGATCATATCAGCAGCATGCCAGCTTCAAGGCCGTGAATCAATGCCTCAACGCCGGATGACTGCAGTGGTTGCTATAGTAACAGTTACTATAGCGATGAAGATCGATACCTACATCACCGAAACCCTGATGCGCGACCTGGTGGCCCACAGCCGCTCCTCCGCCGCGTTTCTCGTCTATCTACAGCTCTATTGCCTGACACATGGCGCGGGCCGCGAATCGATTCCAATAAGCCACGGCGTGCTCTCCGAATTGGCCGGAATTTCAAAGCGGTCGGTGCAAATCGCAGTCGGCCATCTGATCGAGCGCCGGCTTCTGCGCAGCCGCAAGGCCAAGCCCACCTCGGTACCGGTCTACACCGTGCTCACGCCGTGGATCCGCCGCAAGAACCCGTTACCGCCTCACGGCTAACAACGACTTCGTCGTACCAAGAAACCGCTCCCGCACAACCTGAGCCCCCGGAAACAGCGCCGAAAGACCAGCCCGGTCCAGCAGCAGAACGTCGGCCAGATAATGCTCGATGTAAAACTCTCTGCGCTCCCCGCGTATCCCAGTCACCGCAGACCACACTGTCCATCGGCGCACCAGCGGGGCCTGCCAGCGCTTCGGCAGATAGTGCACCAGCGGAGTCAGCAAGTGCGTCTCCACCGGAAACCAGCGATTCGGCGTCTGCACATAAAACCGCTTGCCCACCCGCGCCACTTCGCGCGCAAACTGATGCTGCCGCGCAGTGGAACCCAGATGCTCAATCACCGAATTGCTGAACACGACATCGAACGCGCCATCCGCAAACGGCAGCGCGCACCCATCGCCCGCAACCCAATCCACGCCCTGGGGAACAGCTTCGCTCGCCCGCGGGACATTCAAAATGGTAAGCCGAGGCTGCACCGCCAAAAAGTTCCAATTATAAGGAGTGCCGCCAATATCCAGCACACGGGTCTCGCCTGTAACGCCAAAATCGCGCGCAAACTCCCGCATGCGCTTGGCGCGGAACCGTTGCGATGCACGTTCAAAGACTCCCATTCCTATCAATGGTAGCGCGCATGCCCGCCGTTCCGGGGCTAACATAGCGCTCGCAAGCGAGCGGGCAGGCGAATCGCCCGCCTCACCCTTCTACACATTGGATGGCGCGTGGGTGGCACAGGCGACCTGTCCGCCGTAGCCTTGGCGAAGGAGGATTCGCCTGTGCGACTACTAACTCAAGAAAACGTCATGTCGAAAAACGAGTGGTATTGGATAGCCAATCTGCGGCCGATCGGCATTCCTGCCGGGGCCTCGCGACATGAAACTCACTGCACCCCATCCAAAGAAGCCGGCCAATACCCAGGCCGCGTCCGCACAACCAGATCCCGTCTGCCCTTCACCCGCACCAGAATCTGATGGAACCCTCTATCCTTCCCCACCAGCGGAGTAAACGAAAGCAGGTATTGATTGTGAATCTCCTCCCCGATCTTTTGCACCGCCGTCTCCAATCCGCTCTCCTTGGCAAAGCTCATCGACATGCCACCCGTCTGCTTGGGAAACAGTTCCGCGATATTCACCTTCGCCATCCGCGAAGCTTCCACCACCGCGCCAGCGATATCGACATTGGCATCCTTGGCATTCGACTTGCGCGGCTTCTGATCCATCAGCGAAGTCAGCATCGCCGAATAACTCAGCGTATATACAATCACGTTGGCCGACTGCGCCAGCGCCACCACATCGTCGAGCCTCGTCTTGCTGCCCCGATCGCGCGACTCCCCAATCAGCAACATGACCCGCCGCCGCCCTTCGCCCTTGCGCGACAGCATGCGCACCCCCTGCGCCAAAGCATCGACCGCCAAGCCGTTGGTCCCGCCAATGCGCAACCTCCGCACCGCGGCGATCAGCTTCGTCTCATCGGAAGTGAACTCCTGCAGCACGCGAACCTCGTCGCTGTAGGTGAGGATCGCGGCGTCTCCGCTCTCGCCCACCAGCATAGGTCCAACCATGCTGCCAATCATGTGAATCTTCTCTAACGCGGCACTGGAGACGCCGCTGGTCTGGATCGCAATCACAAGCGAAATCGGAAGGTAGGAAACATCGGCCTGAATCTCGCGCCGCTTGCGGTTATCGAACAACTCGAAGTCCGCCGCCGTCAACCCGTCGATGTGTTTGCCAGTCGAGTCGGTCACCGTCGTCGCCGCCACAACCAATGGCACCGTGGTACGAATCGTCGTCTCCTGCGCCGCAAGCACAGCCGTGAACAGACAGAAAAACATCATCCAAGCCTGTGACGCTGCCAGCCGCGTAGGAGTTGCCTCCATTTACTTGCGCCGCCGCAATTTCATCCAAAGCCCTGCCAACCCGCCCATCGCCATCATGCCGATCGACTGCGGCTCCGGCGTGCTGGTGGCGACACTGTTCGCACTCACAGGCACACTCATCAGCGTCTGGACCTTGCTGAAATCGTGCAGATTATAGTTATTGTAAACAATGCCGTCTGCAGCGCTATGGCCAAGGCTCAAAGCAATCAATGCCGTTGCTTCGTTCACTGCGGCCGCATCCGTCGTGTGCGCCGTTGACTGCCGAATGCGCCCAGTCGAAAGTCCGTTGCCGTTATCGTGCACAATATCCCACACTGCCAGTTGCAGCCCGGCCAATTGCGACACGCCGCTCAACGAAGGCATCTCGTTTTCCATCAGCCACGCCACGCGGCCGCCATTGTCGATGGTCACTTCAGTGCCGATCGTTGTGCCGTAGGTATGATTCACGTTCATCGAAGTAAACAGGTCAACGCATAGCGCCAAAGATCTCACGCCGTCTACATCAATATTAACGGACCCGGCCCAGTCGCGCATTTCCACTCCGTCCACTCTCAAGTTGAGGTTTTCTCCAACCCCAAAATCCGCGGTCAGCGAAGTCGCCGACGCCGTTTGCGAGAAAAGTACCAGGCCGAACATTGCCGTTCCAATGATAAGTGTAAGTTGCTTCGTTTTGTTGTTTTTGATCTGCATGAGTCGATATTACGGCGCCAACTAAAATGCCACATCCTTCCAGGGACTCATTTTGCATAGCCCATTACGTAACGTACTTCCGTAATCGGCCAAGTGATTGAAGGGAATACCCCTTAGTCGGCAAAAGGGTAGGACAAGCAGGCGACCTGTCCGCCGTAGCCTTGGCGAAGGTGGATCCGCCGGTCCAGCTTCTAACCTTCAAAAAGCAAACAGCTAAAAAACTCTGCCAGGGTTTTCCAAGCGTTGCTGCGTTATCAACTAGAGGAGATTAAGGCATTGCTCGTAAACAAACTAATAACCATCCTGGCAGGTGGTGCAATCATGATGGCGCAGAACGTCGGAGCACCCACGGGGCTCAAAGTCGTCGCCGCATCCAAGAGTCAGGTCCAGTTAAGCTGGACCGCCGGAGATTCGTCCAACGCCACCTACACGCTGGAAAGGAAGACCCTCACAGGAGGCTACTCGAGCGTAGGCAACGCGACCACCGTCTCCACAACAGACACCACAATTGACGGCTATCAAACCTACAACTACCGCGTCCGCGCGAACCTCGGTTCAGCGCAGTCCGGCCCTTCGAATGAAATCACCGTCGGCCCCGCGCCCGTCGGCTATAACGTGGTGGTCCCCATGTCGAGCGCATACGGCGACAACTACGACTTCGGCCGCGAACAGCGCATGACACTCGACACGAATGGTGACCCGGCCATCGCCTACATAATTCGCGACGTGAATCGCGATGGCGACGCCAAGGACAGCACGCTCTACTTCGTCCGCTGGGACCGCGTGAATTACGCCTGGACCAAGCCCGTTACCGTGACTGTGGTAGGCGTGCCGGCGGGCAGCGGACCCGCGCTTTCTCTCTCCCTCGCCTACGACGCAAGCAATGCAACCTGGGGCATCGCCTATGAGGGCGTGAACCGCATCGGCATCGCCACTTCCACTAACAATGGCACCACCTGGCAGGTGCAGACCGCGTATTCCGATTCGCAAAATGGCTTGCGGTTTCCATCGCTCGGCATGGCTGGCGGGAAGGTTCATCTTGCCTTTGCCCATGATAATAATGGAGCCCGCTATATTACGGGATCCACCACCGCCGCGGCGAGCACCTGGACAACCACTGTTGCTCCCCTGCTGCCCTCAGCTTTCGGCGTGCAGAATTCATTGAGCCTGGCCCTGGATAGCGCCGGCAATCCAGGCATCGCGTACTGGCTATCTCCGACTACCGGCTACAATTCGCAATTGGCATTCTGGCGCCCCGGTGCGGCAACCGCTTCCAAGGCGCTCGATTCGAATGGCTTCCAGAACGATAATCCGTTTGTCTCGCTCACGTTCTTCGGCACCCAGCCGCGCGTCGCCGTCGCCGCCGCTCGCGACGACCAGTATTTCGCCCGCTACGACCGAGCCATTTGGGTCGCGTCATCCACCAACGGAACCACCTGGACAACGCCCGTCAACCTACCCAATGACGGCGGCAATTCCATGGACCCAGTACTGAGCATTGCCGTCGGCTCCCAAGGCCAGGCAGCGGTGATTATGGAAACTAACGGCGGCAGTGGCGACGAGGGAAAATGTTCGTTCCCCAAGATCTCCTCCAGCGCTAATTTAGCAACGTGGAATACCTGCGCGCCCACCACGAACGGAAGCACGGAATTCCGCGTCTCCTACCCGTCGCTCGCATTTTCCGGCAACGACAAAATGTACTTCAGCGCCACCAACTATCAGGATGGCGATGTGGCCCGCGGCATCATCCTGTGGCGCGAACCGCTGCAGGCAGGCGGCACTGCGCCAGCCATAGCCAGCGGCGGCATCGTCAACGCAGCCAGCTTCGCCACCACCGTGGCGCCCGGCTCGCTCGCGT
Source organism: uncultured Acidobacteriia bacterium (assembly GCA_903881085.1). GTDB lineage: Bacteria > Acidobacteriota > Terriglobia > Bryobacterales > Bryobacteraceae > CAIRSA01. The sequence continues at coordinate 5,815 of CAIRSA010000190.1, read as the reverse complement.
CTATCTTTGGCTCGAACTTCGCCGCCACCGCCCAATCAGCGAGCGATGTGCCGCTGCCGAAATCGCTCAGCGGCGTTTCGGTCACCATGAACGGCATCGCCTGCCCGCTGGTCTATGTCGGAGCCAATCAGATTAACTACCAGGTGCCCTACGAAGTTCAGCCAGGCACGGCAACAGTTGTCGTAACTTCAAACGGCCAAAGCTCACCCTCGGCTCCGGTCACCGTGGCCGCCGCGGCACCCGGAATCCTCACCTTCGGAACGAACCGCGCCGTCGTGCAGAATGCCGATTACTCCGTCAACGAGGCAAACAACCCAGCCAAAGTAGGCTCCACGGTCATCGCCTACGCAACCGGACAGGGCCTCTTGGACAACGCGGTACCAACCGGCGCCGCCGCCCCATCTACCGTGCTCTCACGTCCGCGCAGTGCGGTCACGGCAACCATCAACGGCCGCCCCGCAACAGTAGTCTTCGGCGGCCTGACGCCCGGATTCGTCGGCCTGATGCAAGTAAACCTGACGATTCCCACGCTAACCGCCGGCACCTACCCGCTGGTAATTAGCGTAGGCAGCGCAAACAGCAACGCCGCCCAAATCACAGTTACGCCCTAGCATCGCATGCAGAGTGGCACTTACATTGAAGTGCCACTCTGCCTACGCGGAATCCGCTATCCTGAAACTTGGCCTCCGATCCCCGTCTACAAACTTCCCTATGCGGCATCCCGCTGCGCAATCCCGTCCTCGCTGCGTCCGGCACCTACGCCTACGCAGTCGAATTTGAAAAGCTCGTCGATCTGAACCAACTCGGCGGGATCATCGTAAAAGGCCTCTCGCGAGAACCCATCGCCGGTAATCCGCCGCCCCGCTTGTGGGAAACCGAAGGCGGCATGATGAACTCCGTCGGCCTGCAAAACATTGGCGTGCAAGCCTTCGTCTCCGAAAAGCTGCCCGCTATCCGCAAGCTGCAAACGCCAGTCTTCGCCAATGTTTTCGGCTATGCCGCCGAAGATTATCTGGAAGTCGTACGCGTGCTGGAAGACGCCGAAGGCATCGCAGGCTACGAGCTGAACGTCTCCTGCCCCAACACAAAACACGGCGGAATCTTCTTTTCCAGCGATCCGGCGCTGCTCGCCGAACTGGTCGGGCAGGTCCGTAAAATTGCGAAGCGGCCGTTGATCGTCAAGCTCTCGCCAAATGTCGCCAGCATCGCACCGCTAGCCAAAGCAGTCGAAGACGCAGGAGCCGACGCGGTTAGTCTGGTGAACACGTTTATCGCTCTCGCCATCGACATCCGCACGCGCAAATCGCGCATCGGCGCGGGCTTCGGCGGACTCTCCGGACCGGCCATCAAACCCATCGCCCTGCGGATGGTTTACGAAGCAGCCAAGACCGTGAAGATTCCAGTCGTCGGGTTGGGCGGCATCCGCTCCGGCGAAGACGCGGCCGAGTTCCTCATCGCCGGCGCTTCAGCCGTAGAGGCCGGTACGGCAAATTTCTGGGACCCCCAATCGCCCCTGCGCATCGCGCGCGAGCTAGGCAAATTCTTAAAGGAAGAGAAGATCGCGAATGTGCGCGAACTCACCGGCACGCTCTCACTGAACCGGTAGTTTCGGGGCGGTGGAGCCACCAAGACCGGCGTAGGACTCTTTCACTTTCACAACCTTGTTGCCGCCAAACGTAACGAAGGTGATCTTCCCCGGAGGTTTGCCGAACACCCAGTCTTCGAGATCCACGCCATCCACGGTCTCGCGCGATTTGTGGTCAGGCCTGCCAAGAGCAATCATCACCTGCTCTTTGTCCATGCCCTCAATCGCCTTCTTGTCTTTGATCGCAGCCTGTACAGCCGGCGGCAGATGTTCCACAAAGCTCTCCGTTGCCGTGCGCTGTTCGAAATCCATGATCGGCGAAAGAATTTTTTTCAACTCGGCAGCAGTCGAAGGCGGAACCGACTTGCCGAAGTGGAGTGCAATGTTGGTCCCGGTTGTACCAGAGTTGTCGCTACCCCCAATGGGGGCTGTGCTGCCGCCCATGCCAACCTGAACGCGGTCGCGCCACGACGTTCCGCTTCGCAAACCGTGATTGATTTCCAGCAGAATCTTCTCGTCTTCAATCGCCACTTTGGTGATCTGAATGGCATCGCCGACTCGCGCTGCGGGGCCGTTCTGCTTGAACAGAGCATCCCACGCCTTCTTGTCGTAGGTGCCGGCGGCTTCGAAAACGATCGGCTTCTTCGAACGTGGCAATTGCGTCTTCGCCGTGGCATGTTCCGCCGTGAGGCCGCGGATGATCTCTACCCGCTCTTCCGTCGTGAGCTTGATTTTTTCCGCCTGCAGAATGCCCGCCAATAGCAACCACGGCAACACGCGCTTCATACAGCCTCCTTCTCGCCAAGCAGGAATGCCACCTGCCTGCGCACCGGCGCGCGCCACAGGGCAAAGGCTAGCACAGGGACGATCAACGTGGTCAGAACGCCCGCCTCCGGCCCGTATTCGCCGCCGCTCCAGATTTCAGCCACTTTCCAGTGCATGGAGTAGCCCGTCATTCCCATTGTAAACCCGCTTAGGTTCACGCCAAGCATAGGCAGCGTCCAGTTCCAGCCGAAGTGCAGTCCGATCGGCAGCCACAGGTCATGGCTGCGCAGAAATGCATAACCGAGCAGCGCACCCATGGCAAAGGTATTGAACAGGCTCAGGTGCGATGCGTTCAAATTCCCCATGTGGGCCGCGGCGAACAACACGGCACCGGGCAGCAGCGTGGCATATTCGCCAATCAGGCTCATCGTTACCTGAAAGGCATAGCCGCGGAAAAGCATCTCTTCGCCGATCGCCCCGAACAATAGCAGGATGCTCACAAATACGATGCTTCCGGGGTTGAAAGGCAGCTGCGGATTGGCCCGCAGTTCAGCCGCGCCAACCAGGAGCGGAATCACCGTTACCAGCAATGCCGCGCCCACTCCACAGGCCAGGCCGATCCCCAGGTTCGTTGCCGACAGGCGGTTCCAATGCATTCCGATGTCGGCCAGTTTGCCGCGTTCGTAAATGCGCACCGCGGTCGCGTTAGCGGCCGCGGCCGCTCCGAACACGTGCAAAGTCGCCTGGATGATGGCCTGAAACGGAGCCAGCAGCCAGCTGAATAGGATCAGCCCCAAGTAAGCAAGAAAGGTGAAGACGAACAGCTTGAGGGCCGTGCCGAGCCTCGATACTGCCGCTGGTTCGCCCATGGATTTAGCAGCTACTTCGACAGAACCTTGACCTTCACGCCCTGAGGCGCAACAGCCACGTCCAGCACTTCCGCGCCTTCGCGGCGGATAACTTCGCTGACGCGCGCCTGCGCATCTTTTTCAACCAGGAAGAAAACACAACCGCCGCCGCCTGCGCCGCACACCTTCGCGCCAAGCGAACCGGCTTTACGCGCGCCTTCAATCAGGCGGTCAATCAGCGGAGTGGTAATGCCAGGAGCATTCTTGCGCCTGTTGGTCCATTCTTCGCGCAACAGGCGGCCCACTTCGGGCCAGTCATTCGCTTCCAGCGCCTTGCGCATGGAATAAGCAATGAAGGCGATCTTGTCGAAATTCTTGTGCACGCCCTTGTCGCCATCGATATGCAGCTTGGTCACTTCCCAATTGTTGATGCCTGAGTTGCGCGGCTCGCCGGTGTAGGCCAGCACGATGCGCTGGTTCAGTTCGCTCACATTGCATTCGATCTCGCGCCGCCGGATGCCATCGGCGCGCAGTTCGATGGCGCTGACGCCGCCATACATCGCCGGATAGTAATCCTGGCAGCCCGTGGGAACTTTGATGATCTGCGCTTCGATGTTCTGCGAAAGCTCGCGGATCTTTTCGATGTTGTAGCCCGAACTGGTCAATTTGTTAAGCGCACTCGAAACGGTGATGATCAGCGACGACGAGCCTGAAATGCCGGCTCCGGCCGGAGCTTCGGAGTTCGTGTCGAGCGTGATGCCTGTGTCCGGCGCGAAGAACCGCACCAGATAGGCAAGCAGCGGCAGCTTGTACTTGCTCGTCGCACGCAGGGCGTCCAGCGACTCGAAGACCTCTTCGCGCTGCAGGTCGCGCGAGCGCAGAACAATCTTCGCGTCGTCACGCGTTTCCAGCACGCATCTGGTGTACTTGTTCACCGCGAAGTTCACGGTGACAGCATGAGCGTGGTGCAGATACAACGGCCAGATATCGAGAGTGCCGCCCGCAAGGTCGACACGGCAAGGTGCTTGCGCTTGAATTTTCATATAGTCCAGTTACATAGCCAGTGTAACTTGCATGCACGATTGGAATCAAAGAATTTATTGCCGTCAGCTTATTTTTAAGCTGTTGCGCTCGCCTGGGTGCATTCTGCCGACAACGCGCCCAAGGATCAGCACGTCAACAAACAAGCCCAGCGGAGCGCTAATCAGGGTGTTCCGCGCCAGCTTGTCGCTGGTCATCTGCAGCGCCAACCAGTCTTGCCAACCCTGAGGCAACCACATGGGAATGAACCAAAGTGCGCACAAAAACGCCAGGAACCCGATGCGAATTCTCTTCTTTGCGTCCCGCGGATTGTCTTCGACAAACGAACTCCACACCCCCAGGCCGGCAACAAATCCGCATCCAAGCAGGCTGATCACCATGGCACTCAACAATACGGCGGCAGGTGGCAGAACCGCCTGCGGCATGTGCTGCGTAAGATTCACCGTCACGATCCCAAGAATGACGAGCGCCATCCCACTCAGCCAGCCGTACACAATCCCAGATACGATGGGCGGCAAAGTAACTTTGTTGCGCCCGTTCGCGTATATGGAATCAATGACCGCCGGGGCGCAGAATAAGAACGAGATGCATGAGTAGGGCACCAGCAGCAACGTGTCGAAAAAATCGAACCCGCGCCGATACGGCACATAAATGCCGAATAGAATAAAGACAACGGCAATTTGGATTACGTCGCGGAGTGAGAATTTGGGCAACATGATGCCTGCGGCACTGATAAACTGAAGCTACCATACATCCAGGAGAACTCGCATGACTACCAGGCGAACGCTATTGGCGAGCCTATTTACATTTCCTTTGACCGCCGCTGATTTCTGGCAGGCGAAGAAGCCGTCGGAATGGTCGGACAAGGAATTCAACAAAATCATTACTGATTCCCCGTGGTCACGGGCAAGCATCGTAACCATGTCCGGGGGCGGCGGAAACCGCGGTGGCGGTGAAGGCGGCAGTCGCGGTGGCGGCGCTGGCGAAACCGGTCGCGGCGGTGGTGGCGGTGGCGGTGGCGGACGCAAGGGCGGCGGCGGTGGAGAAGGCGGCGGCGGAGGCGGCAACATGCCCTCCATCAGCATGCAGATCCGCTGGCAATCATCGAGGCCGGTGAAGCTCGCACTGGCGCATCTGAAGTTCGGCGCGGAGGCTGCCACAAAGCCCGAAATAATGGAGATGGTGAACCGTGAGGAGAAGGACTACCTCATCATGATTGAGGGCTTTCCGCCCGCCATGGCCCGTCAGAGCCAGGAGAGGTTGATCTCCAATCTGAAAAAGAACTGTGCGATTCATTGCCAGGGCAAAGACGATCTGCTGCCCACCGACGTGCAAACGGGACAGAATGCCAAAGGCCCAGTGGCCATCGTAGTCTTCCCCAAGAAAGACCCGTTCTCGCTCGACGACAAGGAAGTGGAGTTCTCCATGAAGATGGGCAACACCACAGTGAAACGCAAGTTCAAATTGAAGGACATGGTGTTCGACGGCAAACTGGCAATGTAGGCAGAATGGCATCCCAATATCGCTTACATTGCGTTGATGAGGCGAGCTTCCGATTTGGTGAGCGATTCATTGG